>NZ_JARKOZ010000058.1 GCF_029978005.1 Solidesulfovibrio sp.
TCTTCCCTGTAATTTCCCCGCGCCCGCACAACATTCACCAGGAGGCCCGCCATGGCGACCATCGGCACGCCGCTCACCCCGTCCGCCACCAGGATCATGCTGCTCGGCTCCGGAGAACTCGGCAAGGAAGTGGCCATCGAGGCCCAGCGCCTGGGCGTCGAGGTCGTGGCTGTGGACCGCTATCCCAATGCGCCGGCCATGCAGGTCGCCCACCGCAGCCACGTCGTCAGCATGCTCGACGCCGCCGCCCTGCGCCGCATCATCGAGGAGGAAAAACCCGACTTCGTGGTGCCGGAGATCGAGGCCATCGCCACGGACGAGCTGCTGGCCTTGGAGGCCGAGGGCGTGACCGTCATCCCCACGGCCCGGGCGGCGCGGCTCACCATGGACCGCGAGGGCATCCGCCGCCTGGCCGCCGAGGAGCTGGGCCTTGCCACCTCGCCCTACCGCTTCGCCGACACCCGGGAGGAGTTCCTGGCCGCCTGCCAGGTGGTCGGGTTCCCCTGCGTGGTCAAGCCGGTCATGTCCTCCTCGGGCAAGGGCCAGAGCGTGGCCCGCGACGCCGCCTCGGCCGAGGCGGCCTGGGACTACGCCCAGAGCGCCGGCCGGGCCGGGGCCGGGCGGGTCATCGTCGAGGGGTTCGTGGATTTCGATTACGAGATCACGCTGCTGACCGTGCGCCACGCCGGCGGCACGACCTTTTGCGCCCCCATCGGCCATCGCCAGGAGAAGGGCGACTACCGCGAGTCCTGGCAGCCGCATCCCATGAGCGACGCCGCCCTGGCCCGGGCCCGGGAAATGGCCGCGGCCGTGACCGGGGCCCTGGGCGGGCGCGGCATCTTCGGCGTGGGGCTTGTTATCAAGGGCGACACGGTGCTTTTTTCCGAAGTCTCCCCCCGGCCCCACGACACGGGCATGGTGACGCTCATTTCCCAGGACCTGTCCGAGTTCGCCCTGCACGTGCGGGCCATCCTGGGCCTGCCCGTGCCGGCCATCCGCCAGTACGGGCCGGCCGCCTCACGGGTGGTGCTGGCCGAGGGCGACTGCGCCGCGCCGCGCTACGCGATCGATCCGCAGGCCCTGGCCGAGCCGGACACGGCCCTGCGCCTTTTCGGCAAGCCCGAGGTGCACGGCCTTCGCCGCATGGGCGTGGCCCTGGCCCTGGGGCGCGACGTGGAGGAGGCCAAGGCCAAGGCCGTGCGCGCCGCCTCCTTCGTGCGGGTGGAGCTGTAGCGCCCGCCTGGCGGGGCATTTTCCGGGCGAGCCCGCGCCAGGCGGCGCGGGCTCGCCGCCATGACCGCGCAAGCCGAGGACCGATCGTTGGACAAACTGCTTTTCGGCATTTCCGGCCTGCCCCTGGGCGAGGGGCAAAAGTTCGACTACGCCGGCGGCATCGCCTATCTGCGCGCCCTTGGCCTCGACGCCATGGAGCTGCCTTTCGTGCGCTCGGTCAACGTCACGGAAAAAAACCGCGCCGCCGTCCTGGCCGCCAAGGAGGCGCACGGCCTCTACCTCTCCGCCCACGCCTCCTATTTCATCAACCTCAATGCCGCGGAGCCCGAGAAGCGGGACCAGTCCCGGGCGCGCATCGTCAAGGCCGCCGAGGCCCTGCGCGGCGTCGGCGGACGCAGCGTGGTCTTCCATCCCGGCTTCTACCTCGGCAGATCCGAAAGCGACGCCTACGCCGCCATCCGGGACAACCTGCGCCTGCTGCCAAGCCTGGGCGTGGACTACCGCCTGGAGACCACGGGCAAGGCCTCGCAGTTCGGCTCCCTTGAGGAGATCGTGGCCCTTTGCGGCGAGATCGGCACCTGCAAGCCCTGCATCGACTTCTCCCACCTGCACGCCAGGGACGGCGGGGCCCTCAAGAGCCGCGACGATTTCTCGCGGATCCTGGATCACGTCGGCGAACGTCTCGGCCCCGAGGCCCTGGCCGACCTGCACATCCACATCAGCGGCATCGCCTACGGCCCCAAGGGCGAAAAGAACCACCTGCCGCTTCTGGAAAGCGACTTCGACTACAAGGCCTGTCTGAAGGCCCTGCACGGGCACGGCGCGAAAGGCTGCGTCGTGTGCGAAAGCCCGGAACTCGAAAACGACGCGCTGCTCCTCAAGAACTTCTACGAGAGCCTCTAGGCAGGGCGGGCTCCCGCCTATCCCACGGCGGCGGCCAGGGCTTCGGCCAGTTCGAGCAGCCGCCCGCCTTGCTCCAGTCCGTCCAGGAACCGTTTGGGGATGCCCGACAGCCCGGTCTGCGCGCCGGCCAGCGCGCCGACGAGGATCGTGCGCGCCTGGTTCTGGCCGCCGCCGTTGACGGAATGGAGCACCGCCGCTTCGAAGTCGTCGTGGAAACGGGCGGCCAGGTAGTAGGCCGCCGGGAGCTGGTGGTAGATGGCGCAGGGCAGGCCGTAGACGAGGGAAACCTTCCAGGCCGGCTCGATGCGGATGTCCGGGTCGGCCGCCGCCCGGGCCATGTAGGACGGGGAGAGCAGGGCGTCGGGCGAGGCGAAGCGCCCGGCCCGGGGCGGGTCCGGGTCGCCGGGGCGCGGCGGCTGGAGGTCGTCGCGGGTGACGGCGTGGAAGGGCAGCTCCCCGGTCTTGACCAGATGCATGAGCCGCTCCGACAAGTCCGCGTCGAGCCTGCGGCCGGCCACGAGCTGGCCGAGCACGGCGCAGTAGGCCACGGTCAGGGACACGACCAGAGGATCGGACTGGGTGAGCGTCGTGTTGTCCGCGACGTGGGCGGCCAGCTCGGCCGGGCGCGCGGCGTAGCGCACGGCGATGGCCAGGGCGCGCTCGATGGCCTCGGTGGTGTCGGCCGGGCCGCCGGTCCTGTCCCAGGACAGCCCCAGGGTCACGCGCCGCCGCCAGGCCTCGCGGATGGACTGGCTGGTGTAGTTGCCCGGTCCGCTCACCGGCGTGCCGTCGAGCCGGGGAAAGAGGTCCTCGTCCAGGCGGCGGCAGAAGTCGTCGCGGTCGTAGCCGCCGCGCGAGACCAGGGACTCCAGGGTGAGCGCCAGCAGGAAGCCGGCCTGGGAGAGCTGCCCGGCGCGAAGGCCCTCGTGGTAGCGCCCGGGTTTCGGGTCGGTGTAGCCGTCGATCCAGTCGCCGTAGTCGCGGCGCAGGGCGTCCAGGTCGTAGTACCAGTGGGGCCCCAGGCCCAGGGCGTCGCCGACGAAGGCCCCCATGAGCGCGCCGCGCGCGCGGTCCTCGATGTTTCGGCCCGGCATGGTCCGTCCTCCTTGCGGGTGGTCGCGGGAACTCAAGGCTCCCACAGGAAGGCCGCCATGGAAAGCACGCCGAGGCAGAAGGAATCGTGGGCCAGGCGCGCCGTCCCGCCCATGGCCAGCGGGGCGAAAAGCGGCAGGAAGTGTTCCGGCGTGGGGTGGTTGCGCCCGGCGTAAGGGGCCTGGTCCGCATAGGCGGCCAGCGCTTCCGTGCGCCCTTCGAGCACGGCCGCCTTGAGCCAGTCGTCGAAGGCGCGCACGTAGGGCGGCGGGGGCGCGTCCGGGTCGTCCCAGCGGACGTCGCGAAGGTTGTGCGTCGCGCCGCCGCTGCCAAGGACCAGCACGCCCTCCCGGGCCAGAGGGGCGAGGGCCCGCCCCACGGCCAGATGCTCCCGAGGCGACAGGCCCGGCTGCACGGAAAGCTGGACCACGGGCACGTCGGCCTCGGGATACATGAGCCCGAGCGGCACCCAGGCCCCGTGGTCGAGCCCGCGCGCCGCATCTCCCGAGGCCGGGACGCCCGCCTCCTCAAGCAGGGAAAGCACGCGTCCGGCCAGCCCGGGCGCGCCCGGCGCGGGATAGCGCACGGCGTAAAGCTCCTCGGGGAAGCCGGAAAAGTCGTGGATGGTCTCCGGGTGCGCGGCCAGGGTCACCGTGGGCCGGGCCGTGGTCCAGTGGGCCGAGACGCAAAGGACGGCCTCGGGCCGGGGAAGGGTCGCCCCCAGCCGTTGCAGGAAGGCCCTGGCGGGCTGGGGCTCCAGAAAGAGCGTCGGCGCGCCGTGGGAGACGAAAAGGGAGGGAAGCCGCTGGGGCATGGCAGTTCCTGGCGTCGGCCCGCCCCGGCCTGGAGCGGACGCGAGGCCCCGCTCCGAGGCCCTTCGCCTCAAAGGCTGGGGCAAAGCATGCCTTCCGGATACGCCGGCCCGCGCGGCGCGTCAAACCGGATGACGCCGGCTCAGGCTCCCTTGGCCAGGGACGGGGCGTCGAAGAGGATGCGCCCGCACCCGGACAGGGCCTGGAAGTAGCGTCCCCGGCAGCGGCCGATCAGCGTCAGGTCGGTCTTTTGGGCCAGCTCGATGCCGAGCGCGGTGAAGCCGCCCCGGGAGACCAGCACGGGCACGCCCATGATCACGGTCTTGATGACCACCTCGCTGGTGAGCCGGCCCGTGGTGTAGACGATCTTGTCCGCCGGATCGATGCCATGCAGGAACATGAACCCGGCCAGGGCGTCCAGGGCGTTGTGCCGCCCCACGTCCTCCACGTAGGCCAGCAGCTGGTCCTGCCGGCACAGCACGCAGCGGTGGATGGAGCCGGTCTTGCGGTGCAGCGTCTCCAGGGTGTCGATCTTGTAGCCCAGCGTGCGCAGCCAGGTGCTGCGCAGGCGAGGCGCGGCCGGGAGCTTGATGTCGTCCAGGGACTCCATGACCCCGCCGAAGAGCGTGCCCACGGCGCAGCCCGAGGTGTGGATACGGCGCATGGGGCCGAGTTCGGGTCGGGGAAGGAGATCGGCCTCGACCATGACCGTGCCGCACTCCGGGTCGTGCTTGACGCCGTGCACCCGGTCGCCGGGTTCGAGCAGGCGCTGGTTGAGCAGAAAGCCCAGGGCCAGGTAGCCGGCGTTGTCGCCCACGGTCATGACCGTGACGATCTCGCGGCCGTTTAAAAAAATGGTCAGCATGCGCTCGGCGACGGCCCACAGGCTGATCGGCTCGCCGTCCTGGTCCAGGGCGGGAACGGCCCGGGAAAGGGACGGGTCGGCCGGATTGGGGGCCAGTTCGAGGCGATGCGCCGGCTGGGGCTGGGGTACGGTCATGGCGGCCTCCGGGGTCTATTTCAGCCTGGAACGGTAGGGAATTGGTGGACGGCGACGGGCCCGCCCGCGCGCCGTCCGCCCGGCTCAGTGCAAAAGGATGACTTCGATGTTCTCGCCCGCGCCGATGGGCGGGCTGCCCGCTTCCACGGCGATGAGGGAATTGGCGGCGATGGCGGACTTGAGCATGCCGTTGCCCTGCAGGGGCAGGGGCTCGACCAGGAGCCCGGCCTCGCCGAGCCAGCTGTAGGCCCACACGAAACGCCTGGCTCCGGAGCCCTTGGCGAAGCCCTTGGTCATGGTGCCGCGCGCGCTCTGCCGCCACCAGGCCTTGCGGCCGCCCATCTTGAGCAGCAGCGGCCGGATGATCTGCTCGAAGGCGATGCTGGCCGCGGCCGGGTTGCCCGAAAGGCCGACCACGAGCCGGTCGGCCAGCAGCCCGGCCAGCACCGGCATGCCGGGCTTCATGTCCACCCGCTCGCACAAGGTGGCGATGCCAAGGCGCGTAAAGACGAGCCGGGCCAGATCGTAGTCGCCCACGGACACGCCGCCGGTGGTGATGACCATGTCGCAGTCGCCGGCTTTTTCGATGACGGCGCAGATGGCGCTCACGTCGTCGCGGATGACGCCGAAGAGCACGGGCTCGGCCCCGGCGTCGCGCACCTGCGCCCCGAGCATGTAGCTGTTGGAGTCGTGGATCTTGCCCGGCGGCAGGGCGTCGTCCACCGTGGCCAGTTCGCTGCCGGTGACGATGATGCCGACCCGGGGCCGCCGGTGGACCAGGGGCCGGGCCCGGCCGAGCAGGGCCAGGGTGCCCATGGCCCCGGAATTGAGCAGCGTGCCGGCGGCCACGGCCACCTCGCCCGCGGCGATCTCCTCGCCGCGCCGGCAGATGTTGCGGGCCGCGCCCGCGCCATTGAGAATGTGGATGCGCCGGCCCAGGCGCACCGTGTCCTCGAGCTTGACCACGCCCGTGGCCCCTTCGGGCAGGGGCGCGCCGGTCATGATGCGGCAGGTCGTGCCCGGGACCACGATCTGGCGCGGCACTTCGCCGGCGGCCACGCTTTCCACCTCGCGCAGAACCACCGGCCGCTCCCGGCCGGCAGCCTCGACCTCGGCGGCGATGACGGCGTAGCCGTCCAGAGGAGAGCGGTCGAAGGGGGGGAAGTCCATGTCCGCGGCGACGTCTTCCGCCAGCACGCGCTGCCAGCACTGCTCCAGGGGAAGGGGTTCCGTGCCGGCGGTCCGCACGACCTCAAGCAGCGTCTGCTGCACCGTTTCGAGCTTCGAAGCCATGGCGCGCTCCCACCGTCGTGCCTGCCGGGGAAAGAGTCCGGCCGGTTTTTCGGCGGCGGGCCGGCCGGCAGGAGGAAGGCCGGGCCGGCCCGCCGCCGATGGCGGCACAACCTGGACCATGACAAAGCAACATCCGTTCCTGCCCGGGGCCGACAGCGGGCCGGCGGAGCATGTTTCCGATAAATCGTGCGATTTCGGCTTGTTGGCTGGGCATGAAAAAAAGTCGGCCCCTCCCGGACCGGCGTGGGAGGGGCCGGCGGGGCGGTCGGGCGCGACCGGCTGCACGGCTTGCAATTGCATGGCCTGCAATTGCAGGGGAGCTGGGGTCCGTCAGCTCCCCTGGGCCTTGGCCGGTTCCTTGCGCGCCCGTTCCAGGCGGTAGTAGAGGGTGCGGATGGAGATGCCGAGAAACCGGGCCGCCTGGGTCTTGTTGCCGTGGAAGCGTTCCAGGGCCTGTTCCACGACGTCGGTCATCTGGTCGTCCTGGACGGCGCGCTCCAGGCGCTTGCGGGCCACGGGCCGGGCCTCGGCGAGGTTGCGCGGCTCGCCGTCGGCCGGGGCGGCCTTGTTGAGCAGCCGGCCGAAATGCTCGACGCGCAGCTCCTCGTCGTCGAACATGAAGGAGACCCATTCCATGGCGTTGCGCAGCTCGCGGACGTTGCCCGGCCAGCGGTAGGACAGGAGCACCTCGGCGGCGGCGTCGCTTATGCGGCAAAAGCGCTTGCCGCGCTTGCGGGAAAAGATCTGGAGATAGGCCAGGCCCATGTTGAGGATGTCCTCCTGGCGCTCGCGCAGGGGCGGCACGTAGATGTGGCCCACCTTGAGCCGGTAGTAGAGGTCGCGGCGAAAAAGCCCGGATTTGATGCGCTCGTCGAAATCCAGGTTGGTGGCGGAAATGACCCGGATGTCGGTCTGGATCTTTTTTAGCCCGCCCACCCGGTAGAAGTGCTTCTCCTCCAGCACGCGCAGGAGCTTGGCCTGCAGCTCCACCGGGATCTCGGCGATCTCGTCGAGAAAAAGCGATCCCCCGGCGGCCATGTCCAGCTTGCCTTTCTGGCCGCGCGAATAGCCGCCGCTGAACGACCCGCCCTCGTAGCCGAACAGCTCGCTCTCGAACAGGCTCGGGGTGATGGCCGTGCAGTTGATGTCGATGAAGGGCCGGGCCTCCCGGTCGTCGCCGTAGTGGATGACCTTGGCCACGATCTCCTTGCCGACCCCGGTCTCGCCCTGGATGAGCACCGGGATGGACCGGTCGGTGTGGTACTGCTCGGCCTGGCGGATCACCTCGCGCATGGGCTTGGAGAAAAGCAGCAGGTTTTCGATGCCGGCCTGCTTGGCCAGCATGGCGTGGACCTCGGCCAGCTCGCGGTCCTTGTCCGCGGCCGCGGCCCGCAGTTCGTCGTCGAAATGGTCGGTGAGCAGGGCGTTTTCCCGGACCAGCTCCTGGTGCTCGGCCACCCGGTCCAGGATGGCCCCGAGCTCGTCGAAGTTGATGGGCTTGGTGAGGTAGTCGTAGGCCCCGGCCCGTAGCGCCCCAATGGCCAGCTCGATGTCGATGAAGCCGGTGTAGAGCACGATGTCCGGCTGGTCGGCCTTGGCGCCCTTCTTGATGTGGCGCACCAGGTCGATGCCGGACTGGCCCTCCATCTTGATGTCGGACAGGACCATGTGGAAGCGGGCCTCGGCCAGCACCTCGATGGCCTCCTCGGCCGACTGGCACTGGGTGACCTCGTGGCCGAGCAGCGTCAGGTAGTTGGCCAGGTACTTGCGGCCCTGCATCTCGTCGTCGACCAGCAATATGCGCATGTTCCGCGTCCTTTGCAGGCTACTGCCGGGCGAGCTGCGCCGCCTCGCGGCAGCACGCCCCGTCTTCCGTCCCGTCCCGGGCCGCCGGCAGGCGGACCGACACCGCCGTCCCGCCGCCGGGAAGGTTCTCGATCCTGATGGTGCCGTTGCTCGCCACGACGATGGAATGGACGATGGACAGGCCAAGGCCCATGTTGCCCCCCTGCTTCTTGGTGGAAAAGAAGGGCTCGAAGATCTTGTCCGCCACTTCCGGCGCGACGCCCCGGCCGGTGTCCGAGACCACCAGGTGGACGCCGTCCTCCTCGGCCCAGGTCTGGATGGTGATCTTGCGGCGCTTGTCGATGCCTTCCAGAGCGTCCACGGCGTTCATGATGAGGTTGAGCACGATCTCCTCGAAGCGCACGGACGAGCCGCATATCGGGGGCAGGGTCGGGGCGAGGAGCTTTTTGACCCGTATCCGCTTGGAGAAGAGCTGGTTGGCCACCAGGGCCAGGGCCGTTTCCACGATCTCGTTGAGGTTGCAGGGGATGTACTCGAAGTTCTGGCTCTTGCGCAGAAAAAGCCGCAGGTGGTTGACGATGGCGTCGATGCGGTCGATCTGTTCGCCGATGTCGGTCAGGCCCTGGGTGATGCTGTCCGGCACGGCGTCCTTTCCGTTCTTGATGAGGTAGGACAGGGTGCCGACGAGGATCTTCACGGCGTTTAGGGGCTGATTGATCTCGTGGGCGATGCCGCCGCCGATGACGGCCAGGGTGGTGACGCGGGTGGCGCGCTCGATGGCCTCGCGGGCCTCCTGGACCTTGGTCTCGGCCTCTTTCTGGGCGGTGATGTCGCGGCCCACGGACTGGTATTCGATGACCTCGCCCTTGCTGTTGTAGATGCCCCGGTTGACGTACTGCAACCAGCTCAAGGTGCCATCGGGCTTGTAGTAGCGCGGCTCGGTGATGCAGGTGGGCGTTTCCGGGGTCAGGGAATAGATCTGGTTGGCGATGCGCTCCCGGTCCTGGGGCGGGATGAGCGACTCGAAGTTGCTGCCCAGGATCTCGGCGAAGTCCTTCTGGTAGAAGCGGCAGAAGGCGCTGTTGACGAAGGTCAGGGTGCCGTCGGGCGTGAAGCGGCGGATGAGGTCGGTCTGATCCTCGACGATGGCCCGGTAGCGGCTCTCGCTTTTTTTGAGCTGCTCCTCCATGCGCTTGTAGGCGGTCATGTCGCGGCCCACGGACTGGTATTCGACGATCTCCCCGTCCTCGCCGAAGATGGCCCGGTTGACCCAGTGCTGCCAGCGCTCCTCGCCGTTTTGCATGATGGTGCGCCGCTCGGCCACGCCCACGGGCTGGGAGATGCAAAGGGCCCGGATCTGGGCGCGCACCAGGTCGTGGTCCTCGTCGGGAATGAGCGCCAGGAAGCTCTTGCCCAGAAGTTCCCGTTCGCGGCGGCCGAAGTAGCGGCAAAAGGCCGGGTTGACGTAGGTGAGCGTGAGGTCGGGCTTGAAGCGGCGGATGAACTCGGTCTGGTCCTCGACGATGGCCCGGTAGCGGGCCTCGCTTTCGGTGAGCCGCCGCTCGATGACCTTCTGTTCCGTGATGTCGCGGCCCACGGACTGGTATTCGACGATATTGCCGGCGTCGTCGCAGATGGCCCGGTTGACCCACAGCTGCCAGCGCTCCGCGCCGCCGGGCCCGCGCAGCCGGCGCTCGGCCTCGGCCACGGGGTGCTTGGCGGACAGGCCCTCGATCTGACGGCGGATGTGGGCGTGGTCCTCCTCGGGGAAGAGGGCGAGGAAGCTCTTGCCGAGCAGCTCCCCCTCGGTCTTGCCGAAATACTTGCAAAAGGCCGGGTTGACGTAGGTGAGCGTGAGGTCGGGCTTGAAGCGGCGGATGCACTCGGTCTGGTCCTCGACGATGGCCCGGTAGCGGACCTCGCTCTCCTTGAGGCGGCGCTCGATGCGCTTTTGCTCCGTGATGTCGCGGCCCACGGACTGGTATTCGATGATCTCGCCCGCGTCGTCGAAGATGGCCCGGTTGACCCACTGCTGCCAGCGCTCCTCGCCGCCGGCGTGCAGGGACCGGCGCTCGGCCACGGCCACGGGCCGGTCCCGGCTCAGCTCCCGGACCTGGCGCGCCACCGAGGCGTGGTCCTCGGGCGGCACGAGCTCCAGAAAGTTCTTGCCGAGCAGTTCGAACTGGTTTTTGCCGAAATACTTGCAAAAGGCCGGGTTGACGTAGGTGAGCGTGAGGTCGGGCTTGAAGCGGCGGATGAACTCGGTCTGGTCCTCGACGATGGCCCGGTAGCGGGCCTCGCTGGCCTCCAGCCGGGCCTGCATCCGGCCCTTCTGGGTCATGTCGCGCAGGATGATCTGGATGCGGCCGTCCATCAGCGGCCGCAGGTTGACCTGGGCCGGGAAGGAGCAGCCGCCCCGGCGGCGGCAGTTGAGGGAGCACAGCACCGAGTCGCCGGTGCGCAGGGCCTTGCCGATCAGCTCGAGCTTGGGCAGGTCCTCGCCGGCCACCAGCTCGCCGAAGGCCCGGCGCTGCAGGTCCGGCCGGTCGTAGCCGAAGATCAGGCAGCCGCTGGTGTTGACGTCGAGCAGCACCCAGTCCCTGTCCGTGACCATGATGCCGTCGGAGGACTGCTCCACCAGGATGTGGAACTGGTCGCTCTCCCGGGCCGAGGGCTGCCCCTTGGGCGGTTTGCGGCGCAGGAAATTGTAGAACGAGTCGATCTTGCTGCTGTTCACCGGCGCCTCTCGCGCTCTTGCGTGCGACGTGAACGCTTCCCCGGGATGCTACCTGATCCCGATACCCTTATCAATTTCATATGGTATTATTTTTATTTAATTATATCAATGTATTATGCTTTGAGGCCGCTTCCCCGGCTCAGTGGCGGCCGAAGCCGCAGTCCGGAAACCGGCATTGCGGGCACTTGCCGCAGAGCCCGCCGTAGCCGAGTTCCACGATGTCGGCGCGCGTCAGGCGCTTGCCGGCCAGGATGCGGGGCACGGTCAGGTCGAAGATGCTGGCCTCGTGGTACATGACGCAGCCGGGCAGGCCCACCACGGGAACCTCGCCGACGTAGGCCAGCATGAACATGGCCCCGGGGAAGGTGGGCGCGCCGTAGGTGACGATGTCGCCGCCGAGGGAACGGATGGCGGTGGGGGAGAGGTCGTCGGCGTCCACGGACATGCCGCCCGTGACCGCGAGCATCTCCGCGCCTTCGCCCAGCAGCCGGGTCATGGCCCCCACGATCATGTCCAGGTCGTCGGACACGATGATCTGGCGCGTGACGGCGCTGCCGAGCTCCGAGAACTTGCGGCGCAGCACCGGGCCGAACCGGTCCGCGATGCGGCCGTGGTAGACTTCGCTGCCCGTGGTGACCACGCCCACGCGCAGGGCCCGGAAGGGCAGCACCGACACCACCGGGCCGGTCTCGGCCGTCACGGCCGCCACCCGGTCGAGCCGGTCGCGGGCCACGGCCAGGGGCACCACCCGGGCCCCGGCCAGCACCTTGCCCGGGGGCACGGCGATGTCGCCGTGCAGGGTGGCGATGGTGACCTCCTCCACGCTGTTGCAGCGGCGCAGGGCGTCCTTGTCGACGACGAGGAGGCCCGGCCGGTCGGCCGTGAGGTCAACGCGTCCCTCGCAGGGCCGGCCGATGCGCACGCCCTCGCCGGCCAGGGCCGCGGCGATGGCCAGGGCGGCCTCGTCCTCGTGCACGGCGTTCTCCACCGGCTCCCAGACGTGGATGTGTTCCTTGCCCAGGCGCAGCAGCACGGGGATGTCCTCGTCCGTGACGACATGGCCCTTGCGGAAGGCCGGCCCCTTGCCCTCGCCCGGCACGATGCGGGTGATGTCGTGGCAAAGGACCATGCCTTGGGCTTCTAACACGGAAACGCTGCGCATGGCTGCCTCTCGCGGCGCGCTTTCCGCCCCCCGCCAGGGGCGGAAGGCGCGCTCGGTGTCGTTTTGCCGGCCTGGGCAGCGGCCCGTGCCGTCGGCCGGTCGTTGTCCCGCCTCGTCGCGCTGTGGCCGCTTGGCGGATGAAAAAAGCAAGAAGCAGGCCACGGGGCCGACGGGCCCCCCTGCCTGGCTCCTGGGATCTATTGCTCGCCGCGGCTCTGGCGGGGGGAAGGCAGGCGACGGGCCGCCCTCTCCGCCCCGGCCGGAGCCGGTCCCGGGACCGGCCGGCCTCGCGGACAATGCCCTGGGTCGGGCGCGTCGGCCATGCAAGCGTTGCAATTGCATGCAGGCTGCATAGTTTTATGTTATAATTAGCTCTCCATTGTTTTTCAACCAGGCATGCGGGGCGGGGCGTTCGACCGGCTTGCGCGGCCTGCTTGCGTCCCCCCCGCCCCTGGCATGGCCCTTGCTCTCCCAAGCTGCCAAAGGTCCGCCACCGCCAACAAGGACGATCGCCATGACTTCCATGACCGAGGCGAGCATTCTGCGCGTCTATGTCGGCCAGGCCGCGCGGCACGAGGGCCGCCCCCTCTACGAATGGCTCGTGGAGGAGGCCCGGCGACGGGGCATGGCCGGAGCCACGGTGTATCGGGGCGTCCTGGGGTTCGGCGGCAATTGCCTGGTGCATACGCCGAGGCTCCTGCGCCTGTCCGAGGACCTGCCGGCGGTGGTGGAGATCGTGGACCGGCCGGAGCGCATCGCCGCCTTCGTGCCCCTGGCCAGGGCCGCCGTGCGCGAGGGGACGCTGGTGGTGGAGCGGGCTCTGGCGATCTTTTGCACGTCGCCGCGCGTGCGCGACGTCATGCGGGCCGAGGTATGCACGGTCGCGCCCGACCTGCCGCTTGCCCAGGCGGTCGAGCGGCTCCTCGAGCGGGGGGTGACCGCCGCGCCGGTCATGGACGGCGGCCGCCTGGCCGGCATGCTCACGGGCGGCGACCTGCTGCACCGGGCCGGATTGCCGCTTCGCCTGGACCTTCTGGCCATGCTGCCCCGGCGTTTCCTGGAGCCGTGCCTGGGGCCGCTTACGCGGGCCGGGCTGCTCGTGCGCGACGTCATGACCGCCTCGGCCCAGGCGCTCAACGTCAAGACGCCCCTGGCCGAGGCCCTTTCCCGTCTGGTCGCCGGCGGGTTCAAGCGGATGCCGGTCCTCGACGACGCCGGCGACCTGGCCGGCATCGTCGGTCGGGCGGACCTGCTGCCCGGCCTCGACGTGCCCCTTCGGGAGCGGGCCGTGTGCGCCGCGGACCTCCTGTCCGACGCCGCGCCCATCGTGTCGCCGCAGCTGCCCCTGCCCGAGGTCCTGGCCCGGATCATGGCCGCCCCGCGCCGCCTGGCCGTGGTGGTGGACGCCGGCGGCCGGCCCGTGGGCGTGGTGTCCGACCGGGGACTGCTCGAGCGGTGCCTCGGCCGCAACAAGCCAGAGCTCTTGGAAATCCTCGTGGCCGTATTCTCGGGCGACGTTTCCAAGGACGTGCACGCGGTGGGCACGGCTCGCAACGCCTCCCGTTGCGAGCTGCCGGCCGTGTACGCCGATGCGACCCTGGAGCGGATGCTGCGACTTTTCGCGGAAAAGCGGACCAAGCTCCTGCTGGTCCTCGACCGGGACGGCCGGTTCGCCGGCCTGGCCGACCGCAACGCCGTGCTCGGTCGCCTGGCGGCCGAGGTCCGCCCCGACGCCCGCGTCCCGGCCATGGCCTGAGGCCGGCCGGACTTTTCCCTTTCCCCGCTTCCCTTGCGTCCTGCAAGCGGGCCGTCTTGGCCCTTGTCTCTCCCGGCGCGCGTCCGAAAAGCATCGGCGCACCGGGACGCAGGGCCCGGAACGCGTCAGTCGCGGGGCCGCAGATAGGCGTCCACGAGGAAGGAGGCGATGGCCGGGTAGTCGTCAAGGCCGAACACGGGTGTGGACACGGCCCCCCAGTCCACGTCCGTGACCAGGGCGATGCGGTCCGCCGCCCGGGAGACCAGCGTGTCCCCCATGGCCTGGCGCACCACCTCGATCTTGGGCTTGTCGGAATGCTTGAAGCCCTCGGCCAGGATGATGTCCACGTCGCGCATGAGCGCCGCCACCGCGTCGAGTTCGCTTTTGGCCTCGGTGCGCTGGATGACGGCGTAGCGGCCCGGCCCGACCACGGCCGTGGCCCGGGCTCCGGCCCGGCCGAAACGCCAGGAGTCCTTGCCCGGGACGTCCATGTCGAAGCCGTGGCAGTCGCTTTTGACCGCGCCGACGCGGTGGCCGCGCCGGGTCAGTTCGTCGATGAGGCCTTCCATGAGGGTGGTCTTGCCGGTCTTGGACCGGCCGGCCACGATGCAGATCACGGGAACGTCGGGGGGGGCTTCCCGCCGGCTCTCCGGGGCGCTTTTGTCGGCTGTCCGCGCCGGTTCCCGGGCGATGGTCCAGGGTCTGAACATGGCGGCTCCGTTGGCGTGGGTCGTATTGGCGAAAGGGACGGGCGGGGGCCTGCGGGATGCGATGCAGGCCCCCGCGCCGTCCGGGGCCGTCAAAGGCCGGTCGTCAGTTCGCGTTCGCCGCCGCTTCGGCCGCGGCGGCCGGCGCGGCTGTCTGGCAGCCCATGCGGGCGCGCAGGCGCGCGTACTCGTCCTTCACGTACTGCTCGGCCCAGGCCTGGTCGGCGACCTTCTCCACCTTGGCCGCGCAGAACTTGTATTCCGGCGTCTTGGAGACGGGGTCGAGGTTGTCGATGGTCAGTTCGTTGCACGAGCCGACCCACCAGTGGTAGGTCATGTAGACCGTGCCCTTGTTGATGCGCTCCGAGGGCATGATCCTGGCCATGACCTTGCCGCGCCGCGAGGAGATCCAGACCAGTTCGTTCTCCTCGAGGTCCATGGCCTCGGCGTCGGCCACGCTCATCTGGATGTAGCCGGGCTCGTCGGCCACGCTTTGCAGGCCGGCGCAGTTGCCGGTCATGGTGCGCACCGAGTAGTGGCTGACCTCGCGCACCGTGGACAGGACGAGCGGATACTCCTCGTCCGGCAGCTCCTTGGGCGGACGCCACTCGGCGGCGAAGAGGTTCCCCTTGGTGCTCGGCGTGTTGAACTTGTTGCCCGAGAACAGGTACGGCGTGCCGGGATGGCCGACGGTGGGGCAGGGCCACTGGATGCTGCCGTACTTGTCGAGCATCTCGTAGGTCGCGCCGGCGTACTTCGGACACAGGGCGATCATCTCGTTCCAGATCTCTTCGGTGTTGTCGTAGTGCATGGGATAGCCCATGCGCGTGGCGACCAGGGAGATGATCTCCCAGTCGGGCTTCACGTCGCCCTTGGGCTCCACGGCCTTGTTGAAGTGCTGGAAGCCCCGGTCGCAGGTGGAGTAGACGCCCTCGTGCTCGCCCCAAGCGGTGGCCGGCAGCACGACGTGGGCGTGCATGGACGTCTTGTTGAAGAAGATGTCCTGCACCACCACCAGGTCCAGGTGGTCGAGGGTGTGGCGCATGTGCCCGGCGTCCGGATCGCTTTGCACCGGGTCCTCGCCGAACACGTAGAACGCCTTGATCTTGCCCTCCTGGGCCAGGTGCGGGACCATGGTCATGGTCACGCCGGCCTTGGGCGACAGCGGCACACCCCAGGCCTTCTCGAACTTCTCCCGGACCTTGTCGTCGGTGACGGACTGGTAGCCGGGGTAGACGTTGGGCAGGCAGCCGACGTCGCAGGTGCCCTGGACGTTGTTCTGGCCGCGCACCGGGCCGCAGCCGACGCTCGGCTTGCCGAAGTTGCCGGTCATGAGCGCCAGGCCCGAGAGGCCCTTGACCACGTCCACGGCCTGGCCGTACTGGGTCACGCCCATGCCCCACAGAATAAACGATGTGGGCGAGCCGGCGTAGATGCGCATGGCCTTGCGGATGTCCGCCGCCGGCACACCGGTGATGGCTTCGGCGTGTTCCGGCGTGTACCTGAGCACGATTTCCTTGTAGGCGTCGAAGCCTTCCGTGTACTTGGCCACGTAGTCCTTGTCGAAAAGGTCTTCCGTGATGAGCACGTTGGCGAAGGCGTTGACGAGGGCCATATTGGTTCCGTTCTTAATGGGCAGCCACAGGTCGGCGATGCGCGCCGCTTCCGTGCGCCTCGGGTCTGTGACGATGATCTTCGCGCCCTTCTCCTTGGCCTTGATGATGCGCCGGGCCACGATGGGGTGCGAGTCGGCCGCGTTGTAGCCGAAGATGAACAGGCATTTGGCGTCTTCTATTTCAGGAACGCCATTGGACATTGCCCCGTCGCCAACGGTGTAGGCCAGACCGGCCACAGAGGGGGCGTGTCAGACCCGGGCGCAGTGATCGATATTATTGGTGCCGATCACTGCGCGGGTGAATTTCTGCATGACGTAGTTGGCTTCGTTTCCGGGCCCGCGCGCCGAACCGGTGCACAGGATCGCATCAGGGCCGTGCTTTTTCTTGATGGCCGTGAGCCGGTCCGCCACGAAGCCGATGGCCTCGTCCCAGGATACGCCCGCGAGCTCGCCGCTCTTGTCGCGCAGAAGCGGCTGGGTCAGCCGCTTGGTCAGACGCTGGGTATCGTTGAGATAGTCCCAGCCGTACCGCCCCTTGAGGCACAGCGTGCCCTCGTTGGTGCGGCCGGGCGCGCCCTCGGCGCCGACCACCTTGCCGTCCTCGACCAGCAGATACAGACGGCATCCGGCCCCGCAGTACGGGCAGACGGTGAGTACCTTCTTGGCCATGTGCCAAACCTCCTCGACTCGTTGTTTACTGGTTGAGCGAAAGGCCCGAAAGCTCCGCGACGCGAGCCTTCCTCTTGTTGGCCACGCTGGCGCTCATGGTCTTGCCGAGCACGGGCGTGAACGCCTCGGTGGGGCAGACGCCGGCGCAGGCCGGGCCCTCCTTGCGACCGATGCACAGGTCGCACTTGAGGGCGACGAACTTGTCCTTGGAGCGCCCGCCCTCGTCGTCCTGGATCTTGAGGGCCGTCTGCTTGAGGGTGTAGTTCCCGAGCAGCTGGGGCACGATGTCCATCACGCCGAAGGGGCAGGCCATCAGGCAGCTTTTGCAGCCGATGCAGGCCTCGGGCACCACCTGGATGGTGTTGTCCTTGTTCACGATGGCCTTGGTCGGGCAGACGTTGGCGCAGGGTGCGTCCTCGCACTGGCGGCACTGCACCGGGGCGCTGACCGTGGCCGTCTTGATCACGCGCAGGCGCGGGGTGAAGTGCTGGTCGATGGCGCCCGAGACCAGCGCGTCCTCGGCCGCGTGCGCCAGCACGCAGGCGATCTCGCAGGTGTGGCAGCCGATGCACCTGTCCGGGTTGGCGATGAGAAAGTTGTTCATGACGATCCTTCCTTGGGGCTCTGCAATGGAGGGTGACGACGATCACGAGTTTGGCGATTTGAAGGACAGTGCTTCTTGACGCCGTTTCGAGCATCGCGATCTTTAAAAAAGCATGATCCATGCCATGTGGCCGCTCTATAAAATATTCATGATTAAGGTTGGTTGGAGAGACACGATATTCGTGCGCCAAGATGCAAGCATCTTGCAATGCCTGCATTGCTTGCATGCACGATGAATATGTTTTTTCTAACCTAGAAACGCCAGCCTGGATGATGCCGTCGGAAGGTGGCCGGTTATTCCAGATGCCGCATCAGGTAAAAAACCACTGTAAGAATCGATCCGGACAAGACTCGGAAAGAAAAGGCCATGAGCGCGGAAGAAAGCGGGGTTGAGGCCGGAGGATATTGACTTCGTCGCGCCATGTACCGACGGATGCTTGGCTGAGACGCGCTTGTACAGTCACGAAAAAAGCCGGCAGCGTGCCGCTTCGGCGAGGCGCGGTTCGGGGTGCGCGGGCCGCGGGAGAAGAAAAAGCCCCCGCCGGAAAACGGCGGGGGCTTGCCCGGACGGGGACCGGGGCGGCGGCGGCGCGGCGGGTGGAAGCGGCGGGGCGACCGCGTCCATGCGCGACGGCAGGGTGGGTTCTAGGCGGGCGGCATGGCGGCGGCCCGGCGGCGGTCGGCCACGGTTTTTTGCAGTTCGTCCGGCCGGACCACCACGAAGGCCAGGGCCGGGCAGGCCTCCACGCAGGCCGGGCCGCCGGGGCGGCCGGCGCACAGGTCGCATTTGTGGGCCACGGTGCGCGCCTTGGCCGGAGCGGCGGCGTCCGGAGCCTCGCCGCCCGCGGCCGCCATGTCCATGGCCCCGAAGGGGCAGGCCAGCATGCAGCTCTTGCAGCCGAAGCAGCGGTCGGTGTCCACGACCACGGCCCCGTCCCGGCGCGTGATGGCCCTGGCCGGGCAGATGGCGGCGCAGGGCGCGTCCTCGCACTGGCGGCACTGCACGGGCATGGCCGCAAGCGGCGTCTGCACGAGGCAAAGGCGCGGCTGGAAGGGCGCGTCCACCGCCCCGGCCGTGGCCACGGTAGTCTTGAGGTGGGCCACGGCGCAGGCGATCTCGCAGGACTTGCAGGCGATGCATTTGCGCGGGTTGGCCACGACGAAGGTGCTCATGTTCATGGCATGCGGCTCCTTTATGCCGGCTAGGCCCGGGCCCGTTCCACCCGGACGGCGCAGACCTTGTATTCGGGCGTCTTGGAGATGGGGTCGGCGGCCGAATTGGTCAGGATGTTCCCGGGCGTCTCCGAGAAGTGGAAGGAGATGAAGGTCGTTCCGACCGGCACCCGGGTGGTCACGTTGGCCTTGGTCGTGAGCGTGCCGCGGCGCGTGGTGACCCGGATCGGGTCGTCGTGGGCGATGCCCAGGCGCGCGGCGTCCTCGGGGTGGATCTCCAGGGACTCCTCGGGATGGGCGGCGTCCAGGCCCCAGCAGCGCCGGGTCATGGTGCCGGTGTGGTAGTGGGCGGCCACGCGGCCGGTGGTGAGGATCAAGGGGTAGCTCTCGTCGGGATTCTCCGCCGGCGGCTTGAAGTCCACGGCGCAGAAGAGCCCCGGGCCGCGGTTGCACTTGCCCACGTGCAGGATGGGCGTGCCGGGATGGCTTTCGTTGGGGCAGGGCCAGGGGATGCCGCCCTGTTCCAGGCGGGCGTAGCTGATGCCGGCGTAGCTCGGGGCGAGGGTGCGCATCTCGTCGAACACGGCCTCGGGGCCGGCGTAGTCGGCCTTGGTCCCCATGGCCCGCATCAGTTCGGTCAGGATCAGCCAGTCGGGCTTGCCCACGGGCGCGACGGCCTGGCGCACGCGTTGCACCCGGCGCTCCGTGTTGCTGAAGGTGCCGTCCTTCTCGGCGAAGGACGCGCCGGGCAGGACCACGTCGGCGATCTCGGCCGTCTCGGTCAGGAAGAGATCCTGGACCACGATGAACCGGGCTTCCTTCAAGGGCGAGAAGTCCACGTTCTCCATGCAGTGCTTGACGTGGTTGATGTCCGGGTCGCTGCGCATGGGGTTTTCGCCGAAGATGAAAAGCGCCTTGACGCTGCCGTGCTCCAGGCCGTGGAGCACGTCCGGGATGGTCAGGCCGGGCTTGCCGGACAGGGGCACGCCCCAGGCTTTCTCGAACTTCTCCCGGATCTTGTCGTCGGTCACGGGCTGGTAGGCCGGGAAGACGTTGGGCAGCGCGCCCATGTCGCAGGCACCCTGGACGTTGTTCTGGCCGCGCAGCGGATTGACGCCGGCCTTGGGCTTGCCCAGGTTGCCCGTCAAAAGGGCCAGGTTGGACACGGACAGGACGTTGTCCACGCCCGTGACGTGCTGGGTGATGCCCATGGTGTAGTAGGTCGCGGCGTTTTCCGCCCGGGCGAACATCCGGGCCGCCGCGGCGATCTTGTCGGCGGGAACGTGGGTGATGGCCGAGGCCCGTTCGGGCGGATAGGCCAGGACCGTTTCCCGCAGGGCGTCGAAATTCTCCGTGCGCGCGGCGATGAAGTCCCTGTCCATGAGGGACTCGGTCAGGATGACGTGCATCATGCCGTTTAAAAGCGCCACGTCGGTGCCCGGGCGGTGGCGCAGCCAGATGTCGGCGTGCTTGGCCAGTTCCGTGCGGCGGGGGTCGGCCACGATGAGCTTGGTCCCCCGGGCATGGGCTTCCAGCATGTAGACGCCGATGAGGGGATGGCAGTCCGTGGCGTTGGTGCCGATGGCGAAGATGGCGTCGCGGACGGTGAATTCCTTGAGTTCGAGGATGGCGTTGGTCATCGCGCCGCTGCCCAGGGATTTAGCCAGACCGGCTACGGTGGGCGCGTGTCAGAGCCGGGCGCAGTGGTCGATGTTGTTGGTGCCGACCACGGCGCGCATGAGCTTTTGCAGGAGGTAGTTCTCCTCGTTGGTGCAGCGGGCCGAGCTGAAGGCGGCGATGGCGTCCGGGCCGTGCTTTTTCCTGATGTCCGCGAACCGTTCGGCGATGACGCCGTAGGCCTCGTCCCAGGTCGCTTCCTCGAGCGTGCCGTTTCTGCGCACCAGCGGCGTGCGCAGCCGGTCCTTGTGGTGCACGAAGTCGAAGCCGAAGCGCCCCTTGAGGCACAGCCGGCCCAGGTTGACGACGTTGTCGACCTGGGGAACGGCGCTGACGATCTCGCCTCCCTCCACGTTGAGGGTGAAGCTGCACCCGCACCCGCAGTAGGGGCAGGTGGTGACGACGCTCTCCATGGCGAATGCTCCTTTTGTTGGTCGCACGGGCCGTTCGCCCGGCATCCCCGGCTTGGGCCGCCGCGTCCGGGTCCTGCGCGGCGCGGCGGCTGTCCGGCCGTTTCCTTGGCTGCTTTCGCTGTTATGTTAGCAAAGGCCGTGCCCAGGCCGGGACGGCCCCAATTCGGATGTCAATGTCCTGGATTGTCAGGCAAATTCCGAGGCGTGCTCCACCGGGAGGATCTGCAAGGGATGCAGAAGTGTAATCCCTGCAATTGCAGGGATTGCACGAGGCGGGAGGCGTTTCAGACGGCCTTGGCCCGGGCGGGACGGGAATCGGCGGCCTTGCGGCCTCCGGCGGGCCGGGCCGAGACCCCGGTTTCGGCGGGCAGGTCGAACACGACGCGGTAGGGGCTCGACAGCACCTGGAAGGCGTCGTCCTTGGCGTAGCCGACCAGGGTCAGGTCGGCGTGGCGGGCCAGCTCCACGGCCCAGCCGGTGAAGCCCGAGGAGGAGACCAGGACCGGAATGCCCATGAGCACGGTCTTGAGCACCATTTCGCTGGTCAGCCGGCCGGTGGTGTAGAGGATCTTGCCCCGGGGGGGAATCCTGTGCACGCACATGTAGCCCGAAACCTTGTCCATGGCGTTGTGGCGCTCCACGTCCTCCATGCACACCAGGGGCAGCCCGCTTTCGAACAGCACGCAGCCGTGCACGGTGCCGGTCTTGGCGTGCACGTCGGTGAGCGCCCGCGTGGCGGCGTCGAGGCCGACCAGGGACGAGGCCCTGACCGTGGCCGTGGTGTCGAGGTGCATGGAATCGAGCAGGTCCAGGGCGTCGTAGTAGAGGTCGCCCAGGCCCTTGCCCGAGGCGGAGACCCGGCGCAGGGACTTGGGCTCCATGGCCTGGGGGCCGTTGGTCTTGACGATGACGGTCTGGAAGTCGTCGTTGCATTCGATGGATGCGACGGACTCGAGGGCCTGCTCCTCGGTCAGCAGCCGCCGGCTCAGCAGGTGGCCGATGGCGAGAAGGTCCTGGTTCCCGCACATGGTCATGGTGGTGTAGACTTCGGTGGCGTTGAGATAGATCGTCAGCGGATGTTCGATGGCCACGCAGCGCGTGAGCGCCCGGCCCCTGTGGTCGAGGCCCTCGACGATCTCGAGGGGGGCCTCGCCGGGTCGCGGCCGCGGCGCAGGGGGGCCGTCGAGCAGGCCGCTTTGGGCGCGCAATCGTTCAAAACCCATGGGAACCTCTGGCCCGGGCGGCGCGCCGCGAAGGCGGCCCGGGCGTCTGCTCATGCGGGCAAGGCGCGCTTGGCCACCTGGGCGCGTCCTTTCCGCCGCCGCCGGGCGTCTGGCCCGGCGGCCGTGTCCTCCGGGCGGGCGCGGCGGCCGCCTTGGGCCTGTCGCGCCTGACCGGAGGCGCGGCGCGCCGGAGAGCGCGCCGTCGCCATGCCTGCCCGGTTCCCGCGCGGGGCGGGGCCGGGACAGTGTCTCCTCATTGGCCGATCCGCCTGGCCAGGGCCTTCATGACGCCGTCGATGATGGCCTGGGGCCTGGGCGGACATCCCGGGACGTAGATGTCCACGGGCACGATGCTGTCCACCGCGCCGCGCACGGCGTAGCCCTCGCCGAAGGCCTTGCCGCTGCAGGCGCATGTGCCCACGGCCATGACCAGCTTGGGCGTGGGCGTGGCCTCGTAGGTCATTTGCAGGGCCTGGGTGGAATTTCGCGTCACCACGCCCGTGACCATGAGCAGGTCGGCGTGGCGCGGCGAGGGCACGAAGTCCAGGCCGTACTGCTGCACGTCGTAGATGGGGTTGCACAGGTGGGTCATCTCGAAGTCGCAGGCGTTGCACGACCCGATGTCCACGTGGCGGATGTGCAGGGACCGCCCGAGCGCCGCCCGGATCTTCCTGGCCGTGTCGCTGGGCGAAGGGCCGGCGAAGACGCCTCCGAGGCTGGCCAGGTCGTATTTCGCGGTCTGTTCGAGCCTGTCCTTGGGGCACAGGGAAACGCACCGGCCGCAGAACAGGCAGGCCTTGTCGTCGACATGCGCGCCCTCGCCGTCCACGGTGATGGCCTGGCCGGGGCAGGCGGCCTCGCACTTGCGGCAGGCGGCGCAGGCCCCGTCCCTGGCCGCCTTGGGCACGACCTGGCCCCGGGAGCAGGCCGGGGGAACGACGGCGTCGAAGTCCCTCGTGACCGTGCCGGTGGTGATGATCTTGCGCCAAACGTCGAGCAGCATGGCAGTCCTCCTATCGGTCCAGACAGGCGTAAGAGAGTTCGAAGCTCTTGTTGATGAGCGGGAAGTCCGGGATGATGTTGCCCGGCGCGGCCACGGTCAGGGCCGGCCAGTTGGGGTAGGCGGCCGCCCGGACGAAGAGCCGGTAGACGGTGTCGTCCTTGCCGGTCATGAGCCAATGGATCACGCCCCCCTGGGAGGACTCGGCCCAGCCGAAGGCGCTGGAATGGGCCGGGATCGAAGGAACGGGCAGGCGCAGCTCGCCCTCGGGCATCTGATCGAGGATCTGCCGGATGAGGCGGATGCAGGCGTAGGTCTCGTCCACGCGCACCCACAGCCGGGCGGCCACGTCGCCGGCGGTGTAGACCGGGATGGAGAGCGCCAGGTCCGGGTAGCAGCCGTAGGGGAAGTCGCGGCGGTAGTCCGTGTCCACGCCCGAGGCCCGTGCGCCCACGCCCGTGACGCCGAGGTCGAAGGCGGCCTGCTTGGGCACGATGCCCGTGGTGTTCATGCGTTCGAGCAGTTCGTCGTTTTCCCGGAAAAGCCCCACCAGTTCGGTGAAGTCCGGCTCCAGGGCGTCGAGCAGGGTCCGGATGGCCTGTTCGGTCGCGGCGTCGATGTCGCGGCGCACGCCGCCCGGGGCGACCATGCCGCGCAGGAAGCGGTTGCCGGTCAGCCGGTCGCTCACCTGCATGACGGCTTCCTTCATGCGCGCCCCGGCCATGATGGCCACGGCGAAGCCGATGCCGGCGCACATGTTGCCGATGTCGCCCACGTGGTTGTAGAGGCGCTCCATTTCGGCGACCAGGGCCCGCAGGTACCGGGCCCGGCCCGAGGGGACGACCCCGGCCAGGCTTTCGACGGCCTGGCTGTAGGCCAGGGCGTGGGCCACCGAGGCGATGCCGGAGATGCGCTCCACCCGGTAGAAGGCGTCGGCCAGGGGCTGGCCTTCCACGGCCTTCTCGATGCCCCGGTGGACGAAGAACATCTTGGCGTCCAGGCGCATCATCATCTCGCCGGCCTGGCTGAAGCGGAAGTGGCCGGGCTCGATGATGCCGGCGTGGATGGGGCCCACGGGCACCTCGAAGACGCCCTCGCCCGAGACGCCGGCCATGGGGAACTCGCCGCCGACGACGGTTTCGATGGGGGTCCGCGTGTCGAAGTCCTTGCGCAGGGGATGCACGCCGTCGGGGAAGTTTTCGTGCAGCACCAGCCGGCGCGGGTCGGGATGGCCCACGGGCTTCAGGCCGAAGAGGTCGCGGATCTCGCGCTCGTACCAGGCGGCGGCGGGAATCTCCGGGCTTATGGACGGGAATTCCGGGGTTTCGTCCCGGTCGAGCAGGCCCTTGACGAGCACCGTGCCCCCGTCGTTCGAAAACAGACAGTAGATGACGAACTTGCCACACACGGGGCGCTCGTCGTTGGCGAACATGGCCAGCAGGCGGCCCCCTTCCCGGGAGATGGCGTAGGCCGTCTCGCGCAGCTGGAAGGCGGGCACGATCTTGGTGTCATGCGGCAGCATCGTTAGGCTCCCATGATGATTTGCGCGGCGCGGCGCAGCACGCCGTTGGCCGCTTCGGGCAGGTAGACCCCGCCGATGAAGACCAGAACCATGGACAGGCCGAGCGCCAGCCTGGCCGAAAGCGACAGGCGCTCGCGGTGGGCCACGTCGGCGGGCTTTTGGCCGAAGCTCATGCGCAGGCCGTAGCGCAGCATGCCGGCGAAGACCCCGGTCAAAAGCAGCAGGATGACGCTGCCGAGCAGCCAGTGGTGGTCGTCGAACAGGGCGTTGATGATCATGAACTTGGACAGGAAGATGTTGAACGGCGGCACGCCGGTGATGGCCATGACGGACAGGACGAACAGCGTGGCCAGAAGCGGGGCCACCGTGGCTACGCCGTGGATGCCCTTGATGTCCTTGGTCCGGTAGTCCTGGGAGATGGAGCCGGCGATGTAGAAGAGCGAAGACTTGGCCGCGGCGTGGTTCACGATGTGCAGGATGGCCGCGTACACGGCCAGGGGCGTGCCGATGCCCAGGCCAAGGGTCACGATGCCCATGTGCTCCACGCTCGAGTAGGCCAGCAGGCGCTTGAGGTCGTGCTGGGTCAGCACGAAGGGGATGGCGATGAGGATCGACAGCACGCCCACGCACAGGAGCACGGTCTGGGGGAACGCCGGTCCGAGCGTGCCTTCGACGATGACCAGGTTGCGAATCAGCGCATACAGGGCGCAGCTGAGAAGCGCGCCCGAGAGCAGGCCGCTGACCGGCGAGGGGGCCTGGCTGTGGGCGTCGGGCAGCCAGGTGTGCATGGGGGCCAGGCCGGCCTTGGTGCCGTAGCCGATGAGGATGAAGATGAAGGCCATCTTGACCGTCTTGGGGTCGAGCATGGGGGCCAGCTCCTTGAGCGTGGCCCAGTCGAGCGCCCGTTCCGCGCCGCCGGCCCCGACCTGGGCCGAGTAGAGCAGGATGGTGCCGAGCAGCGCCAGACAGATGCCCACCGTGCAGATCATGACGTACTTCCAGGCCGCCTCCAGGGCCGCCTGGTTGAAGTAGAAGGCCACCAGCAGGGCCGAGGCCAGGGTGGTGCCTTCCACGGCCACCCACATGAGGCCCAGGTTGCCGACCACGAGCACGCTGATCATGGACACGGCGAAGAGGTTGAGCAGGGCGTAGTAGCGCGGCAGCATGTGCGGGGCGACGTGGCCGTCGCGCACCTCGCGCTCCATGTAGGACAGGGAGAACAGCGTGGCCGTGAAGGTGAGCAGCCCCACCACGAAGAGCATGACCGCGGTCAGGTCGTCCACGTGAAGGAAGGCGCTGGTGAAAGGGCCGCCGTGGATGGTCTTGGCGATGATGCCGAGGATGCAGATTCCGGTGGCGGCGCTGCCGGAGAGGTTGATCACCCGCAGCATGCCGGGGTTGGCGTTGAACAGCGACAGGCCGCCGGCGATGACGGGCAGGGCCATGGTGATGAGCAGGAGTTCGTACATGGCGTTACCCCTTGAGCTTTTTGAGCAGGCTCGTGTCGGTGGTCAGAAACGACAGCTTGAGCCGGTAGGTGAGGATGACCAGGACCACCACGGCCACCAGGACGTCGAAGAAGATGCCGAGTTCGATGATCAGCGGCAGGCCGTTGGCGATGGTGAGCCCGAGGAGGTAGAGGCCGTTTTCCATCGTGATGAGGCCAATGATCTGCATGACGGCCTGGCTGCGGGTCATGATGAGCACGAAGCCGATGAGCACGAGCGAAATGGAGGCGGGCAGGGTCTCGTGCTGGGCGGCGCTGGGAATGACCGGCATGACCAGGGTGAAGGCGATGATGATGGAGAGCAGGGACAGGAAGGTCGACATGTTGGCCTTGACGATCTCCTTGGTGGGCACTTCCCGCTCTTCGGCCAGGTAGGGCAGCACCTTGTAGAGCGCGTAGGGGATCAGGCCGACCTTGATGACGACGGTCAGCACCGCGGCCACGTACATGTGCATGTGCCCGCTTTGGATGCCGACCACGGCGCAGGCCAGGGCCAGGAAGGCCGACTGGACCAGGATGATGGCGATGGCCCGGCGCAGGTCGGTCATCCGGGTCTGGATGACGGCCGCGGCCAGGAGCAGGATGGTGAGCAGATACATGACGCGTTCCTCCACGGTTATTGGGCGGCCAGGGCGAGCAGGGCCAGCACGCCGCCGGCGGCGAGGAGCCCCGGCGCGCGGAACAGCCGGATCTTGTTGGTGCTGGTCTCGATGGCCGCCAGGAGCACGGCCGTGACCAGGACCTTCAGGGCGAAAAGCGCCCACGACAGGACCGTTCCCTCGACGAAGGGCGGCGCCCAGGGCACGAACAGGTTGACGAAGACCACGATGAGCACGAGCTGCTTGACCGAGGCGGCCCAGAAGATGAGCCCCGTGGGCCGGCCGGAGTACTCGAGGACCATGCCTTCGTGGATCATGGTCAGTTCCAGGTGGGTGTCGGGATTGTCCACGGGGATGCGGCCGGTCTCGGCCACCAGCACGATGAGGAAGGCCAGGGCGGCCAGCAGGCCCGAGAAGGTGAGCCCCGTGCCCGAGGCCCAGGCGGCCATGCCGGACAGGGTGGTGGTCTGGGCGCCCATGGCCACGGAGAAGAGCGTGAGCATGAGGATGGGCTCGACCAGCACCGCGATGTACATCTCGCGGGAGCCGCCCATGCCGCCGAAGGCGCTGCCGGCGTCCAGGGAGGCGGCGGCCAGGAAGAAGCGGCCCAGGGCGAAGACGTAGACCAGGATGAAGAGGTTGTTGAAGGTGACGCCCGTGTTCATGAGGGTGGGCACGAACAGGGCGGCGGCCACGGCCGCGCCGAAGTAGACGTAGGGCGCGACGTGGAAGACCCAGGACGTCGTGGGGGAGACGACGTAATCCTTGCGCAGGAACTTGGCGTAGTCGTAGTAGGGCTGGAGGTAGCCCGGGCCGCGACGGCTCTGGAAACGGGCCTTCGTGTTCTTGATGACGCCCTGCACGAGGGGAGCCAGCAAGAGGACGAGGACGACCTGGATGAGAAGCGATTCGTATGGCATGGCTAACCCCTGTTGCTGACGATGAGCACGATGACCGTGAACACCATGATGTAGCCGATGTACACCTGCAGGCTGCCGCCCTGGATGCGCTTGAAGTTCTCGGCAAGAAACATCACGCCTTCGCACAGCGGGTTGTAGATCCACTCGTTGAAGATGTTGGTGATGTGCACGGAAAACGTCATGCGCACGCCGTGGTAGGGATTGGGCTCCTTCTCGGCTTTGATCTCGACCACGGGCCGCAGGATGGCCTTGAACACGCGACGGATGGGCTCGGTAAATCCCGTGGCCGAGTATTCCATGCGGGCGGTGGGAACGATGCCGCAGGTCCAGGTCTCGCCCGTGACCACCTTGGCCTTGCCGGCCAGGCGGGCGAAGCCGAGGGCCATGAGGCAGCCGGCCAGGAGCAGCACGGCCACGAAGGGCATGGCCAGGGAATCGCCGCCCGAGCCCAGGGGCAGCATGGTGGTCAGCCAGTCGCTCTGGGCGAGCATGCCGGCGCTGTCCACGCCCTTGAGTCCGGCCACGGCCCGGCCGACGACAGCAAGCATCCACTGCGGGCACACGCCGGCGGCCACGCACACGGCGGCGAGGCCGGCCATGCCGGCCAGCATGGACACCGGGGCCTCGTGCGCCTTGGCCGCGCCGGCGCTTCGGGGCTTGGCCAGGAAGGTCACGCCCACGACCTTGACGAAGCAGGCTCCGGCCAGCGCGCCGGTCAGCCCCAGCAGGGCGATGAGGATCACGGCCCAGAGCTTGCCGAGCAGGCCCGACATGGCCGCCGGCAGGTGGAACATGGACTGGAAGGTCAGCCATTCGCTCACGAACCCGGACAGCGGCGGCAGGGCGGAGATGGCCACCGCGCCGATGAGGAAGAGCAGGGCGGTGACGGGCATGCGCTTGATAAGCCCGCCCATGTGCTCGATGTCCTTGGTGCCGGAGCCGTGGAGCACCGAGCCGGCCCCGAGGAAGAGCAGGGACTTGAACACGGCGTGGTTGAAGACGTGGTACAGGGCGGCCATCCAGGCCAGGGCCGCGGGCAGGGCCTGGCCCCGGCTCATGAAGACCATGCCCGAGCCCACGCCGAGCAGGATGATGCCGATGTTCTCCACGCTGTGGTAGGCGAGCAGGCGTTTGAGGTCGTGCTGCACGCAGGCGTAGAGCACGCCGAGCACCGAGGACACGATGGCCAGGGCCAGGACCACCACGCCCCACCACTGGGGACCGGTGCCCAGAAATTCCAGGAAGAAGCGGCACATGCCGTAGATGGCCGTCTTGATCATGACGCCGGACATGAGCGCCGACACGTGGCTCGGCGCGGCCGGGTGGGCCTCGGGCAGCCAGACGTGCATGGGGATCACGCCCGCCTTGGTGCCGAAGCCGAGGAGGGCGCAGGCGAACACCAGGTTGCGCAGGCCGCCGGGCAGCTGGGCCCCGGCCAGGCCGGCGAAGTCCAGGCTCTCGACGGAACTCGAGAGGATCAGGAAGGCGGCCACGATAAACGCCGTGCCCACGTGGGTCATGAGGATGTACTGGTAGGCGGCCTTGGTGTTGCCGGCCTTCTCGAACTCGTGGTTCACCAGGAAGAAGGAGACCAGGGTCATGGTCTCCCAGGCGATGATGAAGTAGAACACCTGGCTTACGGTCAGCACCAGGACGATGGACAGGAGAAAGGCGTTGTAGAGCGAGGCCATGGAGGCGAACCGGTGGCCGTAGTACTCCTTGGTGTAGCCCACGGCGTAGATGCTCGCCGCCGTGCCGACCACGCCGAGGGCGAGGAGGAACAGGGCCGACAGGCCGTCGAGGGTGACGAGGATGTCGCCCAGGGGGGCGAACCAGGCGAAACGCAGGGTTTCGCCGTTGCCGGTGATGATGGTCAGGGACAGCCCGAGCAGGGCCAGGCTGCCGAGCACGGCCGCGAAGTGCGCCAGGACGTTGCTCACGGCCGGCCGTTTGGCGGCGAACAGCGGCGAGCAGATGCCGAGCGCGTAGAAGCACAGCGCGCTTACGTACCAGAGTTTCATGGTTACAACTCCCCCGCTTGTTTGTGGGTTCGGTCGTCGGCGTTTCCGGCGGCCGGGCGGGAAGCCGCCTGCGCCGCCTGCCGTCCGGTCCCGGGCGCGAGGAGCGCCAGGGCGGCGGCGAGATTCTTCTCCTTCCTGTCGCGCCCCGGTTCCACGCGGGCCAGGGCGTTTTCCGGGCAAGCTTCCACGCAAGCGGGGCCGCCGGGACGCGTGAGGCACAGGTCGCACTTGCGGGCCGAAGCGTTCGGGGCGATGCGGATCGTCCCGAACGGGCAGGCCGCGAGGCAATGCGGGCAGCCCCGGCACTTCGCCGCGTCCACGGACACGGTCCCGTCCCGGCGGACGAGCGCGCCCTCGGGGCAGGCGGGCAGGCAGGCGGGCTCCTCGCAGTGGGCGCAGAAGGCGAGTTCCACCGCCGCGCCGCGCCGGTCGGCGCGCAGGCGCGGCACGACGGGCTCCTCCAGGCAGCCGACGGTCGGCCGGCGGAGATCCCGGGCCTGGCAGGCGACCTCGCACAGGCGGCAGCCGATGCAGGCGGCGGCGTCGCGGTGGATGAGGGGGGTGACGCGCAGCATGGGTGCGACCTTTTCCTGGCGTCGGGCCGGGGCCGGGACGCGCCTGCGCCCCGGCCCCGGAACCGGGTAGCCTTGGTTACTGGGAACGTATTCCGTGTGCAGCAGATGATGGGACTCATGGCCCAAGGGTTCGCCGAGGAAGTCCTTGTAGAGCTTTTTCACCTCGGGGTTGTCGTGGGACTTGCGCAGCGGCAGGTGCTCGTCGTGGCTGTAGGTGGCGGCGGTGCGCGTCTCGTAGGCCACGGTGCGGTCCGTGGGCAAAAGCACCTTGGCCTGGCCGCCGCCGCTGACGCAGCCCACGGGGCAGGTCATGACCTCCAGGAAGTGGAAGTCGGCCTCGCCGGACCTGATCTGCTCGAGCAGGGGCGCGACGTTGGCCAGGCCCGAGGCCACGGCCACCTTGAGGCTGAGCTTGCCCACCTTGACCGTGGCCTTGCGCACGCCCTCGCCGCCGCGCACGAAGTTCATCTCGAGCTTGGGCACGGGCTCCTTGGTGATCAGCTCGTAGCCCGTGCGCAGGGCCGCCTCCATGACGCCGCCGGTGACGCCGAAGATGTTGCCCGCGCCGGTGTAGACGCCGAGCGGCTTGTCGAAGGCCTCCTCGGGCAGGCCGGCGAAGTCGATGCCGGCGTCCTTGATCAGGTAGCCGAGCTCGCGGGTGGTCAGGACCACGTCCACGTCGCGGAAGCCGCTGTCCTGCATCTCCGGGCGTTCGCTCTCGAACTTCTTGCAGGTGCAGGGCATGACCGAGACGCTCAGGACCGTGGCCGGATCCACGCCGTCCACCTTGGCGCCGTAGGTCTTGAACAGCGCGCCGGCCATCTGCTGGGGCGACTTGCAGCTGGACAGGTGGGGGATGAGCTCGGGATAGGTCTGCTCCAGGTACTTGACCCAGGCCGGGCAGCAGGAGGTGAACATGGGCAGCGCGCCGCCTTCGGTCACCCGCTTGATGAGCTCGCTGCCTTCCTCCATGATGGTCAGGTCGGCGGTGAAGTTGGTGTCGTAGACGCGGTCGAAGCCGAGCCGGCGCAGGGCGGCGGCCATCTTGCCCGGGGTGAGAGAGCCGAGCGGCAGGCCGAATTCCTCGGCGATGGACACCCGCACGGCCGGGGCGCACTGGACCATGGTGAAAAGCCCGGCATCGGCCAGGCCGTCCTTGACCCGGGCGGCGTCGCCGCGGTTGTAGGCGGCGAAGAGCGGCTCGCGCACCGTGGGGAGCAGGCCGCGCTCGGCGAGCTTGGCCTCGCGGGGGGCGACGCCCTCGTCGAAGATGGAGGCGAAGGCGCTGCAGACCTGGACGCACTGGCCGCAAACCACGCACCGGTCGGCGACGACGGTCTGGGGCTCGCCCTTCTTGCCCTCGATGGCGTTGACGGGGCAGACCTCGGTGCAGCGCTTGCACCCGGTGCACAGTTCCTTGTCGATGCTGATGATCGGGCCGCTGGTGGCGCTCATATGTGGACCTCCGGCATCGCGCGCCAGGTCGGTGGGTTCCGTCCGCTGGCGACCGGATGCAGTGTTGGTGTTTGGGGGCAGCAGGCTCCGGAGACGACGCAGCAAGCGTCCGGGCGTCATTCCATGAACTGCTTGACGGATTCGAGCAGGTTCATGGCCGAGCTGAGGTTGCGCTTCCGCTTTTCCTTCTTGAGCGACATGACTTCCAGGGCCTTGGCCGGACAGTTCTCGACGCAGGCCGGCCCCTTGTCGCGGGAAAAGCACATGTCGCACTTGCTGGCCACGAGCTTCTCCTTGACCGCCAGCCCCTGGCCCTGGGCCTCCTGGAGGTTCTGCATGACCGCCTGGCCGTTCTTGTAGACCGGCACCAGGTCGATGGCTCCGAAGGGACAGGCCATCATGCAGGTCTTGCAGCCCATGCACACGGCTTCGTCCACGACGATGGCGTCGTTTTTCTGGGTGATGGCGGCCACGGGACAGACGTTGGCGCAGGGGGCGTCCTCGCAGTGGCGGCACTGGACGGGCATGGTCACCTCGGGCACGCGCACGAGGTAGAGCCGGGGCAGGACGGGCGAGGCCATGGCCCCGACGGTCCGGGGTTCGGGGGTGGCGTGCACCGTGGAGCAGGCCACTTCGCAGACCTTGCAGCCGATGCATTTCTTGGGGTCCGCCACAACGAAGGTGTTGAGCGAGGTGTTCATGGGCATGTCCTTTCAGCGCGGACGGCTGAGACGGGGTGTTCCGGGTTGTATGGGGCCAGCGCGGCGATCGCGCCGAGTTCGGCCGGCGTATTGACGTTGGTGAAGACCCGCAGGTCGGGCGAGCAGGCGCGGACCAGGCGTTCGGAGACGTAGCGCACCCGCAGCCGGGCCAGGGCCTCGGCCAGTCTGCCGCGCCCTTCCCGCAGCATGCTTTCCAGCAGCGGGAGGCACGAGGCGCGGTAGATGGCGTGCAGGGGTTCGACGCGGCTGCCGTGGCGGGGGGCCACGGCGTCGTGGCCGTCGGCCATGCGGCGCATGGCCGCGATCAGCGGCGCGTCGAGGAACGGCATGTCGCAGGCGAAGACGAAGCAGGCGGGGGCGCTTCCGGCGGCCAGGGCGGCGTGGATGCCGCCCAGGGGGCCGCGCTCGCGGTAGACGTCCACGACCACGGGCAGGTCCAAATGGCTGTAGCGGTCCGGCCTGTCGGCGACGAGCAGGGGCTTTTCGCCGAATATGGCGGCGATGCGCCCGGCCACCACTTCGATCATGGGTCGCCCCGCCAGGGGCACGAAGCTCTTGTCGCGTCCCATCCGGGCGCTCTTTCCCCCCGCGAGCAGGACAGGGGCGATGTGCTGACCGCTACAGTCCGACATGGCGCGTTCCTCCCGGGGGCTTGCGAGGGACTACTCGTTGACCGCGGCCTTGCGCATGCAGGCGGCGACGTTGGGCGCGCCCTTGCACTGGCGCACGTAGCTGAACCAGTAGAGGCTGGCCACGAACACGCAGCCGCCCACGGTGTTGCCGAGCGTCACCGGCACCCAATTGTTGAAGACGATGCTCGACCATGTCAGGGCGTCCACCTTGTCGGCGGCCAGGCCCGAGGCCTTGACCACGGCGTCGGAATGCTTGGCGAACCAGCCGGCGGGCAGGTAGTACATGTTGGCGATGCTGTGCTCGAAGTTGCTCATGACGAAGGTCATGACGCCGATCCAGGCGGAGACGCACTTGCTGATGACGTCGCCGGAGGCGAAGGCCAGCCAGACGGCCAGGCAGACCAGCCAGTTGCAGAAGATGCCGCGCACGAACAACTGGTCCCAGGGGGTGGTGGTCTTGGCCACGGCCATCTTCAGCTGGAACGCGCCGAGGAGGCTGTTGTTGAAGTTGGCCAGGCCGGTGCAGTAGTACAGCCAGGCGAAGAAGACCGCGCCGACCATGTTGGCCAAAAGCACCCAGCCCCAGCTGCGCAGCATGGCGGCGGTGGAGATCTTGCGGTCCATGTAGGCGACCCAGAGCAGACAGTTGCCGGTGAAGAGCTCGGCCCCGCCGTTGATGACGATCATGAGGCCGACGGAGAAGATCGAGGCCAGCATGAACCGCTGGAAGCCGGCTCCCAGGGCGGTGAGGTCGTGGGCGACCATGACCGAGGCTTCCGCGCCGAAGGAGATGTAGAAACCCGCCGCCAGACCGAGAACGATCATTTTGGGAACGGACAACTTCACCCTTGCTTCCTGTACGTTGCAACAGTTCTTTGCAACATCCGGTGGTGCGACGAAACTCATGAACAAGACCTCCTTAAGGTTGTTGAAAATGACAAATGCTTGTCGCCGTAATCACCTGAAAGCATGGTCGCATCATGGGTTTCAACCAGTTGTCGCGAAACCATTCTGCCTCATGCTTTGATCAGCCTTATTAAATTGTTTTTATTGTATTTTTTTGCTTGTCATCATGCAGTGTTCGAACACGCTCATAGCAGCTTGCATGCCAATGCCCACGCCATGGAGCGAGGCGAACTTCATGAAATTCCCTATTTAGCCGTGATTATTGATTGAATTTACGTATGGCCGGAGACGGTCCGGCGGGAGGCGTTCGCGACCGGGATTGCGCCGCTTCACGGCGCGCAGCAGAGAGCGATGGCGGGATGAAGTGATATTTCAGTGTGTTGTGAAATCGTCTGGCGCGGGGCGCGCCACCGGTCAGGGCGCGACCGTGCAATTGCAGGATTTGCAGATGCACTTCCATTGCATGCCGACCGCCAGGGGCGGCGGGCTCTGGGGAAAGCGGCGGAAAGGTCGAGAGAGGGGCGTTGCGGAGGCGTCGGCCCCGGGGAACGGTGGCGGGCGTCGGGGCGGGAAACGGCCGCACTTGGGCGCGGCTGCCCCGCAACGCCCGGGCACGGCGGTCGGCCCGGTCCGGCCGCGTCCGCTCCCGGCGCGGTTGGACAAGGCGGCGGGGAGCCGGTATGCCCGTGGTCCGGCCCGGCAGGGCAGGGAAACGTCATGCGCGGAGGGGAGACATGGATTTCGCAGTGCTGGCCGACCTGATCGAAAACGGGTTGCCGTTCCAGAAGATGCTCGGCATCCGGGTGGCGGCCGTGGAGGAAGGGCGGGTGCGGCTTTTCATCCCCTTTCGCGAGGACCTGATCGGCGACGCGCGCCGGCCGGCCATCCACGGCGGCGTGATCTCCACCCTGGCCGACGTGTGCGCCGGCTTCGCCGTGTGGACCCGCTGCGAACTGGCCGACCGCATCGCCACCATCGACCTGCGCGTGGACTACCTGCGCCCGGCCGCGGCCCGCGACCTCTACGCCGAGGCGACCGTGCGCCTGCTCGGCAACCGGGTGGGCAACGCGCAGGTGGCGCTGTGGTCCGACGGCAGCCCGGACGAGCACGTGGCCGAGGGGCGCGGCGTGTACAACATCCGGCGCGGCTCCTGACGGGCGAGGCTTCCGACGCGCCGCCCGGGGCGCGCCCCGGCCGGGCGGCGAGGCGGCGGCCCTCCCAGGCGCCATGACGGAAAACGAAACGGGGCCGGTCGTTCGACCGGCCCCGTCGTGCTTGCGGAGGCTGCGGCTTGGCCGCCTAGTCCCGGGTCCAGGACAGCACCTGGCAGGTCTTTTCCAGCAGGGCGTGGAGTTCCCGTTCCTTGGTTTCGGGCAGGCCCTGGATGCGGATGGACACGTCGCGGCGGGCGGCGTCGGCCCGGTCGTAGGAAGAAAGGATGCTGATGATGCGGGCCTCGTGGCCGCGCAGGGCGTCGAGCACGGGCTTGAGGCTGCCTTCGTTGGTACCCAGGCGCAGGCCGATCTGGATGCCGCCCTGGTCGATGCCGGTGATGGACACGAAGAGTCTGAAGATGTCCGTGTCCGTGATGATGCCCACGACCTTGCCCGCGGCGTCCACCACCGGCAGGCAGCCGACCTTGTTGTCGCGCATGACCAGGGCCGCCCGCTCCACCGTGTCGGTCGGCCGGATGGACAGCGGGGACTTGTTCATGATGCTTTTGAGCTTCATCTCCGAGAGCAGGTAGGTCATCTCGTACATGTCGAGCGTGGTCGCGGCCGAGGGCGAGGCGGCCTTGAGGTCGCGCTCGGACACGATGCCGACGAGCCTGCCGTCCTTGTCCACCACGGGCAGGCGGCGGATCTTGCGTTCGCGCAGCATCCGCCCGGCCTTGATCATGGACACGTCCTCGGTCGCCGTGACCACGTTGCGCGACATCCAATCTCCGACGAGCATGCTGTGGCTCCTTGCGCTAGTGTTGCGTCCTGAAGCATCCGTCCGGATTTTCCAGGACAAACCAATGCCCCGAATCCATTGTCGTCCGACCGCCTGCGCGGTCCCTCCCGGCAGGACGCCCCGGGCCGGGCGGACCCGGCCCGGCGTCAGATGCCCAGATAGGCCGACTTGATGTGCGGGTTCTCGAGCAGCTGCCCCGCCGGCCCGGACAGGGCCACCCGGCCGTGCTCCAGCACGTAGCCCCGGTCCGAAAGCCGCAGCGAGTGGTGCACGTCCTGTTCGACGAGGAGCACCGTGGTGCCGGAGTCGGCGATCTTGCGCAGGGTGTCGAAGATGGACTTGACCAGGATGGGCGCGAGTCCAAGCGACGGTTCGTCGAGCATGAGCAGCCCCGGCAACGCCATGAGTCCCCGGCCGATGGCCACCATCTGCTGCTCGCCGCCGGAAAGCGTCATGGCCGTCTGGGCCTGGCGTTCGAGCAGGCGCGGCAGCAGGGCGTGGACCTGGCGCAGGGTCTTGTCCCGCTCCTTGTAGGCCCTGGGCGAGTAGGCCCCGATCATCAGGTTTTCGGCCACGGTCATGAGCGAGAAGAGCCGCCTGCCCTCGGGCACGTGGACGATGCCGCGATCGACGATGCGCTCGGGCGGCAGGTTCTGGATGGGTTCGCCCTTGAAGCGGATGATGCCGGAACTCGGGGCCATGAGGCCGGAGATGGTCTTGAGCAGGGTGGACTTGCCCGCGCCGTTGCCGCCGATGATGCTCACGACCTCGCCTTCCTCCACGGTCAGCGACAGGTCGTTTATGACCTGGACGTCGCCGTAGGCCACGTCGATGTGTTCCACGCTAAGCAGCGTCATAGTCCCCCCCGAGATAGGCCTTGATGACGTTCTCGTCCCTGGTCACGGCCTCGGGCGTGCCCTCGGCGATCTTCTGGCCGAAGTGGATGACCGCCACCCGGTCGGAGAGCGCCATGACGGCGCGCATGATGTGCTCGATGACGAAGACCGTGACGCCCCGGTCGCGCAGTCCCCTGATGACGGCGATCATGTCGTCCACTTCGGTGGGGCGCAGGCCGGCCATGACCTCGTCGAGGAGCAGCAGTTCGGGGTTCGTCGCCAGGGCCTTGCCGATCTCCAGGCGCTTGCGGTCGGCGATGGTGAGGCTGCCGGCCAGGCGGTCGCGCAGATGCTCCAGGCCGAGGACGGCCATGACCTCTTCGGCTTTTTCGCGGGCCTTGGCCGTGGAGTTGGTGTGCAAAAACGCCCCGACCATGACGTTGTAGAGGACGGTCTTGCTGGCGAAGGGCTTGACGATCTGGAAGGTGCGGGCCAGGCCCAGCTTGCACAGGTCCCAGGGCTTGCGGCCGTTTATGACCGCGTCCTTGAAGCGGATGGTGCCCTCGGAGGGCGGGTAGACCCCGGCCACGAGGTTGAACACCGTGGACTTGCCCGCGCCGTTGGGGCCGATCAGCGCCAGGATCTCGCCCTTTTCGATGTGCAGGTCCAGGGCGCTGACCGCGGTCAGGCCGCCGAAGTGCTTGGTCAGGGTCGTGATTTCAAGGATGTTGGCGCTCATGCGGCGACTCCCTTGGCGTTGGGTTCCCGGGTGATCTTGCGGGCCAGCTTGTCGTAGACGGCGGACAGCGGCGCGGTGAGGCCTTGCGGCTTGTAGAGCATGACCAGGATGAGGATGAGGCCGAAGATGACGAGGTGCAGGCCGGGCAGCATGTCGCTCAGGTAGATGCGGGTGAACTCGTTAAGCGGCCGCAGCACCAGCGCGCCGATGACCGGGCCGGCGATGGTGCCCCGGCCGCCGATGAGCGCGATGAAGGCGATCTCGAAGGAGAGGTCGAGGCCCATGAGGCCCTTGGGATAGAAGTAGAGCATGAGCTGGGCGTAGAAGGTGCCGGCCAGGGCCGTGAAGAAGCAGGACAGGGCCATGGACAAAAGCTTGCAGTTGGCCACGTTGACGCCCAGCGCCGCGGCCGCCTCGGGCTCCTCGCCGCCGGCGGCCAGGTAGTAGCCGATCTTGGAGCGGGAGATGAACCATGTCAGGGTCAGGACGATGAGCAGCATGACCAGGATGATGTAGTAGTACGGCAGCTTGGACATGAACTGGTAGTGCCAGAAGGACGGGTCCTTAAGCGGTATGAGCAGCCCCCGCGGACCGTTGACCTTCAGCGGCCCCAACGAATCGATGTTTTCCACCATGACCCGGATGCCTTCGGCGAAGGCGATGGTGCACAGGCAAAAGTAGGCCCCGCGCATGCGGAAGGTGGGAAGGCCGATGACGACGCCGACCAGGGCGGCGAGCACCCCGCCGACCAGCATGCCGATCCAGGGGGAGACGCCGTACTGGAGGGTGAGGATGGTCGAGGTGTAGGCCCCGATGCCGACGAAGACCGAGTGGCCAAGCGGCAGCACCCCGGCGAAGCCGCCGACCAGGTTCCAGGACGTGGTCAGGTACGCGTAGAAAAAGAGCAGGATGAGGATTTGCAGGTAGGTGGGCGAGGTGACCACCAGGGGCAGCCCGAAGGCGACGAGGGCGGCAACGGTCATAAGCGTTGCGTCGAGTTGTTTTCGGCTCACGGCGTCCCCTCCTACCAGTCCTGTTTGTTGCCGAAAAAACCCGAGGGTTTCACGAACAAGATAATGAGAAAAATGGCGTAGATGATGGCCTCGGTCCAGGTGGAGGCCATGAACTGCGAAAAGACGGATTCGATCAGGCCGATGACCAGGCCGCCGAGGAGCGCCCCGGGAATGCTGCCAAGGCCCCCGAGGACCACGATGATGAAGGCCCGGATGTCGAAGACCACGCCCACCGACGGGTAGACGTAGTAGAAGGGAATGAGCACGCAGCCGGCGATGCCGGCGATGGCGGTGCCCAGGCCAAAGGCGATGTTGTAGACCTTGTACTGGTCGATGCCCATGAGGTTGGCCGCCTCGCGGTCGAGGCTGGTGGCCCGAAGCGCCATGCCGATCTTGGTCTTGCGCATGAAAAGGGCCAGGCCCACGGCCGTGGCCACGGCGATGACGAAGCCGGAAAATTTGGGGATGGAGACGATGAAGGAGCCGAGCGCGAAGGACTTGTTGGAAATGGCCGTGCGCACGGTGCGGTATTCGGCCCCGAAGAGCATGAGCGCCAGGTTGTCCAGGACGTACCAGACGCCGGTGGTCACGATGATGACCGTCAGCGGTTCGCGGACCTGCCGCTCGGCCCGGAACACGGGTTTTATCACCAGATCCTGGAGATAGTAGCCGAAGAAGTAGAGGATGGGAGGAACGATAAGAAGAGCCAGGTACGGGTGGATGCCCGTGAGCTTGATCAGCCAATAGGCGCTGAACATGCCGACCATGAGCAGGGAGCCGTGGGCGAAGTTGACCACCTTCATCACCCCGAAGATCAGGGTGAGACCCAGGGCGGTCAGCCCGTACATGGCGCCCATCATGATGCCGTTGAGCGTCGCCTGAATCACCGCGGTCATGAGGCCTACTCCAGGACGTTTGCCCCGGGCGGCCAGCCAGACCGCCCGGGGCGTTTATGGGGAAGCGTCGGGGCTACTTGTTGGCCGGAAAGACCGGAGTGTAACCGGCGCGGCGGGCGGCCTTGGGCCACACGGTCACGCGCTCGGGCTTGCCGTCGACCTTGGCCACCTGCACGATGACGATGCCGGCGTTCTTGTTCTGGCCGTCCTTGTCGAACTCCACGCCGTCGTAGGAGACGATCATGGCCGGGCCGGAGGTGAGATTGGTGGCGGCCAGGGCTTCGCGGATCTTGGCCGGGTCGGTGGAACCGGCGCGCTCCAGGGCGTCGGCGATGACGTACATGGCGGCGTAGGCGTCCACGGATTCGCCGGTCAGGTCATAGCCGTACTTCTTCTTGAACTTGGCGTTGGTTTCCTTGGCGCCGGGCTTGTTGACGTCGGTGTTCCACTCGACCTCGTCGAAGATGCCGTAGGCGGTGTCGCCGGTGTTCTCCAGGAACTTGGGATCGGCGTGGCCGCCGCCGCTGGCCAGCACGACCTTGGGCTTGACCTGCATCTCGGCCATGGTGTTGGTCAAAAGGATGGCGTCCGCGGCGTTGGAGACGAGCATGACGACGTCGGGGTTGGCGGACTTGAGCTTGGTCACGACCGGGGTCAGGTCCGTGGCCGTGGACGGATAGGGCTCGTCGAGGACGATCTGGTAGCCGTCCTTCTTGGCCAGCTCGCGCCACTTCTCGGCGAAACCGGTGCCCCAGTCGCCGTTTTCGAACACGAAGGCGATGGTCTTGAGCTTGGTTCCGGTCTCTTCCTGCATGTCCTTCAGGAAGCGGAACTGGTCGCGCACCCACCAGGAGTCCTTGGCGGCCACGCGGAAGACGTTTTTGAAGCCGCGTTCGGTGATGGTGTCGCGCACGGCCACGGGCACCACGAAGGGGATGCCGTAGCGCTCGGCCACCTGGGTGGCCGGGTAGGTCACGGCGGAGTTCCAGCAACCGGTCATGAGGTTGACCTTTTCGGTGTTGATGAGGCGCTCGGTCTCGGTCACGCCGACGGTGGGGTCGGATTTGCTGTCGGCGTAGACGAGTTCGAGCTTGGCTCCGCCCAGGGACTTGATGCCGCCGGCGGCGTTGATCTCCTCCACGGCCATTTCCCGGGCCTGCTTGCCCTGGACGCCGACCGAGGCCGACGGGCCGGACAGCGGCTCGACGTTGCCGATTTTCACCACCTTGTCGGCGGCGCCGGCCGGCGAGGCGGCCAGGTACAGGCCCAGCGCCGCGGCCAGGCAGCAAGCCAGAAGCGATCCCTTGCCCTGCGTTTTCATGCCTTTCCCCTTGGTTGACGGTTGCTGTCGGTCGGGCCTTGCCTATTTGCCGAGGCTCTTGGAGACCTCGCGGATGCCGCTTTCCATGATGTCCAGGCCGCGTGAAAGCTGCTCGTCGGTGATGACCAGCGGCATGAGCGCCCGGATGCAGTTGCCGAAGTTGCCGCAGGAGAGCACGAGCAGGCCGTGGTCCTGGCAGTACTTGACCACGCCCTTGGCCGCCTCGGGACACGGGGCCTTGGTCGTGCGGTCGGAGACGAACTCCAGGGCGCGCATGGCCCCAAGGCCCCTGGCGTCGCCGATGAGCGCGAACTCGTCCTTCCAGGCCTCGAAGCGGGCGGCCAGCGTGTCGCCCAGGCGCACGGCGGCGGCCAGCAGGCCCTCCTCCTCGATGGCGTCGAGCACGGCGATGCCGGCGCGGCAGGCGAGCGGGTTGCCGCCGTAGGTGCCGCCGATGCCGCCCACGTGGACGGAATCCATGATGTCGGCCTTGCCCACGACGCCGGCCAGGGGCAGGCCGCCGCCCATGCTCTTGGCCACGCTCATGAGGTCGGGCTCCACGCCGAAGTGCTCCATGGCGAACATCTTGGAGGTGCGGCCGAATCCGGACTGGACCTCGTCGGCGACGAACACGATGCCGAACTCCTCGCAGATGGCCTTGAGCTTGACGAAGAATTCCGCCGGCGGCACCACGAAGCCGCCCTCGCCCTGGACCGGCTCGGCGATGATGCAGGCGGTCTGCTCGGCGGCGGCCGTGCCGATGAAGAATTCGCGCATCTTTTCCGCGCAGGCCACGCCGCAGTCGGGGTAGGACAGGCCCAGGGGGCAGCGGTAGCAGTAGGCGTAGTAGGGGTACTGGTAGACCTCGGCGGCCATGGGGCCGAAGGCGTACTTGTAGGGCTTGACCTTGCTGGTGAGCGACATGGCCAGAAGCGTGCGGCCGTGGAAGGCGTTCTTCATGGCGATGACGCCGGCGCGGCCGGTGTGGCAGCGGGCGATCTTGACCGTGTTCTCCACGGCCTCGGAGCCGCTGTTGACGAACAGGGCCTTTTTGGGACTTTTGCCGGCGGCGGCCTCGCACACGCGCCTGGCCAGCTCCACGTAGGGCTCGTACAGGGTGATCATGGAGCAGGTGTGGAGGTACTTGTCGGCCTGGTCCTTGACGGCGGCCACGACTTTGGGGTGGCAGTGGCCGACGTTGAGCACGCCGATGCCGCCGACGAAGTCGATGAATTCGCGGCCTTCGACGTCTCGCAGCATGGCGCCCTGGGCGGATTCGACGAAAAAGGGCGTGGCGTTGGGATGGCCCTTGGGGACGTAACGATCGCGGAGCGCCTGGAGTTGGCTCGCTTTGCCGGAAGTGTTCACGGAGCATCCTCGAGGTTGGCGGTTTTGGGCGAAAGCGCCTTGTGGTCATTGGCACCGAAACGTCAGCCAGAGTTTACAGCAAGAACCACGCCAGAGGCTCTTTTAAAAATTATCATGTTATTTTAGTATGTTGTAAAAGTCGTCCTCCGCTTGCATCCCGGCGCTGATTCTCTTTTGAATCGGCAAATTTGTAAAAATCATGTTGCTGTCGATGGTTGGCGTTGATTCTCTGATGAATCGCAAGAAGTCCGCTTCGGGTCGCCCGGGACGCTGACCGCCGGACCACGGGCGCGACGCAGCCGATGCGGTCGAAAAACAGTGAGGAAGCAAAGCCGGTTGGGGGAAAACGCCCGAGGTGGAGATCGGGAAAAAAGTCCGTCGCGGGCGCGGCGACGGATAACGTCTGATTCAGAAACGAATCAATCCCGGGTCAGAGCGTACCGTTTGAGCTTGCGTACCACGGTCGCCTGGCTCACGCCAAGATAGGCCGCCATCTCCCGCGTGGTGCGGCAGGCGGCCATGGCCTCGCGCAGCCGCCGCTGGAGCGTCTGGTCCGTGGACTCGGACAGGCTGCGCGGCGCGACGCCGGAGGCGGAGGCGGCCGCGTCCCCGGCCAGGGCCTCCTCCAGGGCGTCGGTCAGGTCGTCGTCCTCGCTCATGACGAAGGCCTTCTGGACGATGCTCACGAGCTCGCGCACGTTGCCCGGGAAGTCGTAGGCCTCGAGCAGCCGCATCGCCCGGGCCGAGAGCCGCTTGGCCTTGCCGTGGCGGGCGTTTTGCTGGGCCAGGTAGAATTCGGCCAGGCCGAAGATGTCGTCGCGGCGCTCGCGAAGCGGCAGGATGCGCACCAGGAAGGTGTTGAGCCGCTAGTAGAGGTCCTTGCGGAAAAGCCGTCGTTCGACCAGCCCCTCCATGTCGCAGTTGGTGGCCGCCACCACCCGGCACTCCACGACCCGGGACTCGGAGCCGCCCAGGCGGCGCAGTTCGTGGTCGTCCAGGTACTTGAGCAGCTTGGCCTGGACCGAGAGCGGGATGTCGCCCACCTCGTCGAGAAACAGCGTGCCGCCCATGGCCAGCTCGATGAGCCCGGCCTTGCCGTTTTCCCGCGCCCCGGTGAAGGCCCCCCGCTCGTAGCCGAAGATCTCGGCCTCGAAGAGGTTTTCCGGCACCGCCGGGCAGTTGATCTGGATGAAGGGTTTTTGCGCCCGGGGGCTCACCTGGTGCAGGAACTTGGCGAGCAGGCCCTTGCCCGTGCCGGATTCGCCCAGGAGCAGGATGCGCGAGACGTCCATCTGGGCGAGTTTTAAAAGCGTGCGCAGGGTGCGCTGCATCTGCGGGCTGCGGGCCACCAGGTCCTTCTGGGACAGCTCGTAGAGCGAGAGCTCGGCCAGCTCGCTGCGGTAGCGCTCCTCCACCTTGCGGGCGTGCTGCAACCCCTGGCGGAGGTTGTTGAGCTCGGTCACGTCGCGCTCGTTGACCACCACCAGGGCCACCTTGCCGTCCGCGCCGAGCACCGGCGAGGCCGTGACCAAAAGCTGCTTGCCCGTGCGGGTGATGTGCTGGATCATGCTGGCCTGCTTGCCCGTGGCCAGCACCTCCAGGGTGGCCGAGCGGTCCACCATGCCCTCGGCCACGATGCAGGCCACGTCCTTGCCGATGTAGCCCTCGGCCTCGATGGAGTTGAGGCGTTCCGACGCGGCATTGATCTCCAGGATGGTGCCGTCGCCCGAGCAGATCCAGATGCCGTCGGACACGGAGTCGAGGACGGAGCGCAGGCGGTCGCCGATGGGCCCGCCGCAGGAGCCGCCGCCCGGGCCGCACGCGATGGTCGCGCCGACCACCCGGCCGTCGCGCTCGATGGGCGTGACCCAGGCCCCGAGGGTCTGGCCGTCCTCGGCGGCCTGGACCCGGCTCGGCAGGCCGGAGGCGACGACGGCCGACACCTCCCGCCACAGGGCGGGCCGGGCCAGGGGCAGGGCCGCTCCGGGCGAGGCCGTCTCCGGTCCGAAAAGGGCGAGCGCCGCCGCGTTGGCCGAGGCCACCCGGCCGTCGGCGTCCACGGCCAGCACCGGGGCGGCCAGGGCGCGCAGGATGTCGGCGTCGTTGAAAGGGGCTGCCATCGAGGACTCCGCAAAAATGTCGCCGTGGGGACGCGGGGCCGTCCTTTTGCCCGCAAAGTGTCATGAAACCAAGGTTCGAGGCAACCCGCCGCGGGAACGGAAAGCCCCTTGCCGCCGGGCGGGCCGGGCGGGGCCCCCCTTGCGCGGCGCGGGCGTCCGGGCTTATAGGCCTTGACCCAATGGGTCCCGGGCCTGTTGCGCGCCGTTCCCCGGCTCCGGATTTTTACGGAGAATATTCTGTTTTTGCAAATTTCGAGCGGCGAAACGACGGCGCGCCCGTGAGGCAAGGCAATCCCGCAAGGGAATTTCGTCAACGCAAGCACAGGGGGAATCTCATGTTGCAGCTTTCCAATCCGCAGCTTTTCCGCGAAGGCTGCCTTGTCGACGGCGCCTGGGTGGCGGCGGCAAGCGGCGAGACCATGGCCGTGACCAATCCCGCGGACGGGAGCCTCGTCGGGCATGTGCCCCAGCTGTCCGAAAAGGAGATCGAGGGCGTCATCGCCGCGGCCGACCGGGCCCGCAAGCCCTGGGCGGCCCTGGCCGCCTCCCAGCGCGCCGCCGTGCTGGAGAAATGGTACGACCTCATCATCGCCAACGCCGACGACCTGGCCCGCATCCTCACCACCGAGCAGGGCAAGCCGCTGGCCGAGGCCAAGGGCGAGATCCTCTACGCCGCGTCGTTTATCAAGTGGTTTTCCGAGGAGGCCCGGCGCGTCTACGGCGACGTCATTCCCGCGCCCACGGCCGACAAACGGCTCTTCGTCATCAAGCAGCCCGTGGGGGTGTGCGCGGCGATCACGCCCTGGAACTTCCCGGCGGCCATGATCACCCGCAAGGCCGGGCCGGCTCTGGCCGCCGGCTGCGCCATGATCGTGCGTCCGGCCGCCCAGACGCCCTTTTCCGCCCTGGCGCTCGGCGAGCTGGCCGTGGCCGCCGGCGTGCCGGCCGGCGTGTTCCAGGTCGTCACCGGCAAGTCCCGGGCCATCGGCGCGGTGCTGACCGGAAGCGACACGGTGCGCAAGCTGTCGTTCACCGGCTCCACCGAAGTCGGCCGCACCCTCATGGCCCAGTGCGCCCCGACCATCAAGCGCATCTCTTTGGAGCTCGGCGGCAACGCGCCGTTCATCGTCTTCGACGACGCCGACCTCGACGCCGCCGTGACCGGGGCCATCGCCTCCAAGTACCGCAACGCCGGCCAGACCTGCGTGTGCGCCAACCGGCTCTACGTGCAGTCCGGGGTCTACGACGCCTTCGCCGCCAAGCTGGCCGCGGCCGTGGCCGCGATGCCCATCGGCCGGGGCGACGCCCCGGGCGTGCTGGTCGGCCCCATGATCGACGCCAAGGCCGTGGAGAAGGTCGAGAGCCACATCGCCGACGCCGTGGAAAAGGGCGCGAAAGTGCTGCTCGGCGGCAAGCGCCATGCCCTCGGCGGCCAGTTCTTCGAGCCCACCATCCTCACGGGCGTGACCAGCGCCATGCGCGTGGCCAGGGAAGAGACCTTCGGCCCCCTGGCCCCGCTTTTCAGCTTCGAGACCGAAGCGGAAGTGGTGGCCGCGGCCAACGACACCGAGTACGGCCTGGCCGCCTACTTCTACACCGAAAACGCCCGCCGGGCCTGGCGCGTGGCCGAGGCCCTGGAATACGGCCTCATCGGCCACAACACCGGGCTCATCTCCAACGAGGTCGCGCCCTTCGGCGGGGTGAAGCAGTCCGGCATCGGCCGGGAAGGCTCCAAGTACGGCATGGACGAGTACCTGGAGATCAAATACATCTGCTCCCAGATCGGCTGATCGCGAAACAAGGGAAACGCTCGCGCCGGCCGGAGGGGCTCGCCCTTCCGACCGCCCGCCCTGGAAACGCATCGCGCCCCTGCATCCGGCGTCCTGGAGACGCCGGATGCAGGGGCGCGTCTTCGTTTGATTTTTCCGAAAGCCCGGAGGCGTTGCGCGATCTGGCGCGATAACCGCCGCCCGGCTATTTCCCCTGGGGCAGGAAGTACTTGCCGTCGCGCAACGTGCCGAGCCTGCGCACCGCCTCGCCCAGGCCGCGCAGGGTGACGTAGGCCACCTCCTTGTCCTTGGCCAGCAGGGGCAAGAGCGCCTTCCACTGTTCGTTGGTGAATTCGTCCGGGCCGTGGGAGTAGAGGCTGAGCATGCCGCCCACTTCTTTGGCCTTCTTGAGGAACGCCTCGACCTTTTCCTTGAATTCCGGGCTGGCCGGGTCCGTGCCGAAGGCGTCGCGGGGCTTGACGGCGTAGATGCGGTAGAGGTCGTAGCCGCCCGGCGCGCCCAGGGCGGCGTTGCCAGCCGTGCCCACGCGGCCGCAGTCCATGCCGAGCTCCGCCGCCGCGGCGCGCGACACGGCGTCGCTGACCAGGAACGGAAAGACCATGGACGTGGCCGGATGGTCGGGCAGGCCGGCCTTGATGTCCTCGAGCGCCCCGGCCATCTCGTAGCGGGCGCTGGCCGTCCCGTCCACGAACAGGGGCACCAGGCCGTTTTTGAAAAAGACGTCCACCTTGTCCTTGGCGGCCAGAAACCGCGAGCGGATGTTGGCGTAGTAGGGGTCGCCGAGCTCCGCCGTCACGCCGCGCACGTCGCAAAGCGCGTCCACGAGCTGCTTGAGGCTCGGGGTGCGTCCTTCCTCGGACAGGTCGAAGGCGGCCGCGGGTTCGGATTTGTCGTCCACGAAAAGCCGCAGCGTGGGCTTCTCCCCATCGATGACCAGGAAGGCGGATTTGGCCGCCGGATTGAAGTAGCGCAGCCGGATGACCGGTCCCGGGGCCACGGACACGTGGTCGCGGGTGTGGTTGGCCACTTCGTGGCCGGCGGCGATGCGCCGGGACATGAGGGCGTAATCCTCGGGCGTGGCCTTGGCCGTGTTGAGCGCCAGGGTGGTCTTGACGCCGAAGGCGTCGGCGTCCTCGGACAGGCGCGACCAGAGGTCGAGGTTCGGCAGGTCGTCGATGACGATGGCCACGTAGGCCCGGGGGCCGGTTCCGGGCAGGGGGACGCCGCGCGTGGCCGGGGAAAGGCCCTGGGCCAAGGCGGGAACGGCCTGGGCCGCCAGGACGAGACAGGTCAAAACGAGGCCGCCGGCCAAGGCGGCGAAACGGATGCGCACGCGGACTTCTCCCTTCATTTTCTGAGGCTGGACAGGAATTCGAAAAGCGACGGCGTGTTGCCGCCGAGACGCCAGACGGCCAGCCCGGCGAAGCCCGCCTGGCGGCCGGCCTGCCACAACGTGCCCAGGGTCTGGCCGTCGGCGTGCCAGACCTCGTGGTCCTTTCCCGTGCCGTCGCGGTAGCGGGCGACGAGGTAGCCGTCCCCGGCCGAGCGCGTCGGCGCGGCGGCCTGCTGCGCCAGAAGCGCCCGGGCCTCGGCCTCGGTCAGTTGCCTGGCGGCCTTGGGGCCGGTCCAGTCGAAGCCGCCCGTGGCCAGGGCCAGGGTCGTGGACGAGAGCGCCCCGAGGGCGCGCAGGGCGGCGGCCTGCTCGGCCAGAAAGGCCGGCGTGGCCTTGGGGCCGGGGCCGGAATGGAAGCCGTAGAGGTTGTAGCCCATGAGCACGTATTGCGGCCCGGGCGGCAGGGGGCGCGAAAGGTAGCGGCGCTGGGGCTGAAGCAGCACGGACAGACGCAAGCCCGAGGCGTTGGCGCGTTGCCAAAGCGCGGCCACGAAGTCCAGGAAGGCCGGCCAGTCCGCCTCGGCCACGTTCTCGTAATCGATTTCCAAGCCCTGGAAGCGGCTGTCCCTGGCCAGGGACAGCAGGGCGTCCAGGTGTCGGCTTCGGGAGTCGGGTGTGGCCAGCAGCCGGGAGACGAGCCCAGGATCCTTGAGCTTGTTGCCCTTGCCCGAGGGCGTGACCACGTCGTTGACCACGGTGAGGTAAGCCGGCGTGCCGCCGAAGACGGCGGCGGCGTCGCGGCCGAGGACGCGGGCCCAGTCCGGGGACAGGGCCGGTCGGTCCTTTTCGTCGAAGCTGGCGGAAAAGACGCGCACGGAATCGAAAAGTCCCTGGTGGGCGCGCCATTCGGTCAGGCCCCGGGCCAGGTCCCAGTCGGCGATCCAGGTGGTGATCTCCGTGCCGGCCGCCGTTGCCCGGGCCGGCGCGACGAGAAACAGGGCGGCGCAGACCAGGGCCGCCGCCAGGGGGAGTCCCCGGCAGGCGGCCTGGATGATCTTCAGAATATGTAGCTGATGCCGGCCCATGCTTCGCTGAGGTTGTAGGTGGGGGTGCTGAAGTAGGAGTACTTGACCGAGAGCTTTAGCCGTTCCCGCATGGTGATGTCCATGCCCGCGTTGGCCCGCCAGATGTTGCGCCAGTCGTTGTTGCGGTCGCGCGACGGGCCGTAGCCGGCGCTGCCGTTGATGTTGAACCAGCGGGTCGGGGAATAGCCGAAGGAGCCGTAGGCCAGGTGGGTGGCCAGGTCCAGGGGGGCCCAGTACTGGGGCGGGTTGCGGTCGCTGTTGGCGAACTGGAAGGCGTAGCCCAGGGAGAACAGGGGAAATTCGAACAGCCGGGCCAGCAGCCGGCCGTCCACGGAGCTCGTGTTGTTGCCGTCGGTGCGCGAGATGCCGTGGAGGTTGAGGAAGAGGTCGTAGTAGTCGAATACCCGGTTGTGGGTGAAAAGGCTCAGCCGGTTGGCCATGATCTGATCGGAGATGGCCTCCACGGTGTCGATGCGCTCGTGGGCGGCCTGCAGGTCCCAGGTCCCGTCCACGGGCAGCCCCTTGGGGGCCAGGGGGCCGTGCACGGTGGCCATGCCGTTGATCCAGGTCGACGGGCCGGAGTCGGTGTTGGTGAGCTGACCCTGGGCTTCCAGCCAGAATTCGGGGTGAAAGAACCAGCGCGCCCCCACGGTCAGGTCCTCGCCGTCGAGGTGTCGGGTGCGCCGGGAGTGCAGCACGTCGTAGACGTCCGAGGCGGCGAGGGAGCCGTTTTCCAGGGTGTTGGAAATGGCCTTGAGCATCTTGCCCCGGCGCTGGAAGCTGTCCAGGGACCACTGGATCCGGCCGGTCCTGGCGAAGACCAGCAAGTCGTCGCGCAGGTGGACGTCGCCGCCCAGGCCAAACCACCCGTACTGGCGGTTGTCGCTGTCCCACCAGGTGGTGGCGCTGGCCTCGACCCTGGGGCGGGTGCGCAGCTCGGCCCGGCCGAGCTGGACGTGGGTGCGCGGGGCGTCGGGGGCCTCTTCCACGGCCTTCTCCGCCCGGGCCACGGCCACCGGGTCGTCGTGCATGTAGTAGGCGTTGACCGCCCGGTGGTAGGTCAGGTCGGCCGGGTTGACCTTGAGGTCGGCGGCTTCCTTGAAATAGTTCTCGGCCTGTCCGAGCTGCTCCTGCCAGGAATAGACCTTGGCCAGCTCCAGTGACACCTGACGCATGGGGTTGGCCTGCTTCAGGTAGCGGCCGAGTCCCGCCGCGTCCAGGGACGGGGACACGGCCTTGGCCGCGATGCGCCGGGGATCGGACACGGGCGTCCAGTAGCCCTCGGGGGTGAGCTCGAAGGCCAGTGGAAAGGCCTCGGCCACGGCCTTGGCGTAGCCTTCCCGGCCGGCGGCGTCCGCGCCGAGGGCTTCTATGGGCGCATCTCCGCCGGGATAGAAAAAGACCGGCCGGGCGCTGCCGAGGATCTCGCTTCGGGGGTCCAGGGCCTTGAGCCGGGCGGTCAGACGGGCGGCCGCCGCGCCGGGGTCGGCCGCGTCCCCGGCGACCGCGCCGCCGGCGGTCCAAAGGCCCGTGGGCCGGCCGTCGGCGCTCGTCACCGTGGGCGGCCGGTGGTCGGTCAGGGCCAGGCTCCAGCGGCCCGTGCCCACGAGCCGGCGCACCTGGGCCAGGTCCGGCAGGTAGGGCGTGCCGTCGGCGAGGGATTCGCCGCCCACCACCAGCAGGGCCTTGCCGCCAACCTCGGCCAGGAGCGCGTCGATCTTGTCGAGAACCGGGCCGGCGGTGCGGTCCACCAGCAGGGCCACGCGCGGGGCCAGGTCGACGTCGCGCTTCTTGCGGGCCTCCTCGCCGGCCGGGCGCGCGGCCAGCTCGGCCACGTCGAGGAACCGTCCACCGGCCGCGGCCACGGCGCGCAGGTGCTCGGCCAGCTGGGACAGGCGCACCTTGCCGGCGGCCTCGGCGTCGCGCACGTCGGCGTAGTAAAGGCACAGGACAGGGCTGCCCGGGCCGAAGTCGCGAATTTTCTCCAGGGTCGGGAAGGCCGGCCGGTAGTCGTGGTCCGCGGCCGCGGCCACGGCGTAGTGCAGGCGCAGGGTGGCGTTGTCCGGGGCCACGGTCATGAGGTTCTGGGCGGCCTCGTAGGCCTTGGGCGCGTCGCCCGTGTACTGGTGGATGTTGAAGATGCCGCGCAGGGCCGGCAGGTAGACCGGGTTTTTCTCCAGCAGCCCCTTGTAGTGGGCCATGGCCGCCTCGTACTTCTCCTGGTCGAGCAGCGTCTGGCCGTACATGTTCTGGATGGTGACCGAGTCCGGGTCCTGTTCCAGGTAGCGCCTGGCGTAGCCCTCGCAATGGGCCGGGTCCTTGGCGAATTCGGCCGCCTCGGCGGCCTGGCGCAGGAGTTCCTTGTCGTTGGGGTTGCGGGCCAGGCCGATCTCCGCCTGGCGGATGGTTTCCTGGTACTGCCCGAGCGACAGCAGGGCCTCGCAGACCACGCCGCCGAGCAGCGGCGAGGCGGAAGCGGCGTAGGGCGCGGACAGGGCGGCCACGGTCTCGGCGTAGCGGCTCTGGCGGTTCAGCGCCAGGCCGAGGCCGGACAGGTAGTCCAGGGAATCGGGGTTGACCGCGAGCATGGCCCGGTACAGGGCCTCGGCCCCCTTGGGGTCGCCGAGGTCCAGGCGTGCGGCGGCCGCGGCGCTGAAGACGGCCTTGTCGCCCTTGGCCGTCTTGTCCTCGAACCAGGCGTCAACCCGCCGGGCCTCGGCGAAGCGGTCGGCGGCCACGAGCAGGTTGACCACCCGAAGCCGTAGCGTCGCGTCGGCCGGGGAGAGGTTCACGGCGGCCTGGAACCGGCTCAGGGCGGCGGCCTTATCGCCGTCGAGGAGGGCGAACTCGCCCAGGGCGTACTCGCGGTCGAAGGGCGGGGCCTTGGCCATGGCCGCGTCCAGGAGCTTTCCCGCTTCCGCGTCCTGGCCCTGCCGTTTTTTTACTAAAGCCAGATAGAGCATGGCCTGGGTCTGGCCGGGATCGGCCGCCAGCGCCTTTTGCAGGAACGTCGCGGCCTCGTCGAGCTTGCCCGCGTTCCAGAGCGACCGGCCCGCGCCAGCCCAGACCGGGGCCATGGCCTTGGCCGAAACGCCTGTGGCCCAGGCCGGGGGCGTGAGGACGAAATAGGCCGCCGCGAACTGGTAGTCCACGATGGTGCGGGCCAGGCGCAGGTAGACCTCGCCGGCCAGGGCCGGGGTCAGGACGGCCCGGGTCAGGCGGCCGTCGGCGTCGAAGCCGGCCACCGGGGCCTGGCCGAGGCCGCCGGCCGGCAGGGCGGCCAGGGCGCGCAGGCGGTTGAGCGCCGCCTGGGACTTGCCGTCTTGCAGTTCGGCCATGGCCAGGAGCAGGTCGGGATAGGGGCCGGCCGGCCCCTGGGCCAGCACCTTGCCCACCAGATCCCAGCGGTTGCCGGCGGCCAGGGACCAGGCGAGCCCGAGCGGCGTCACCTCCGGGGCGTGGGCGCGCAGCAGCGCCATGGCCTCGGCCGCGCGGCCGGTCTCGACGAGCAGCGGCACGATGCGGGCCACCAGCGGATCGCTGGCGGCCAGGCCGTCGTCCAGGGACTGCTTCCAGAAGGACAGGGCCATGTCCTGCTTGCCGGCGGCCCACAGCCGCCAGCCGATGTCGCGCAGGATGGCCGGGCGCACGTCCAGGCCTTCGATGAGCCCCTCGATCCGGCCGATGCAGCTCGCCGGGTCGCTTTTGGGGCCGATGCGGCCGACCCAGGCGTCGGCCAGTTCGATCAGTTGGTCGCGGAAGGGGCGGCGGTTCTGGATCTGGCGGAATTCCCCGGTCGCGGCGGTCAGGTCGCCCTTGCGCCAGGCATCCATGGCCAGGCCGAAGTGCAGGCCGTCCTGGTCCGGCGCGTCGCGCAGCTTCTCCTCGAAGGCCTCGGCGGCGGGCCCCTGGCCCGAGGCCCGCAGGGCGAAGAGGTACTGGCCCTGGTAGACCGGGCTTTTCGGATTGAACTGAAGGGTCTTTTCCAGGAACTGCGCCGCCCGGACGTAGTCCTTGGAGGCCAGGCGGGCGTCGGCGATCCAGCCGGCCCAGAGCCCCACGTCCGGGGCGTTGCGCCACTGCGTTTCCCAGAGGTCCGCGGCCGCGCCGGGCTGTCCCTGGTTGTAGCGCACCCAGCCGAGCTCGCCCGTGACGGCCACCGGGTCGTAGCCGTTGGCCAGGGCCTTGTCGAGGAGCGCCTGGGCCAGGTCCAGGCGCTTGTCGGCCAGGGCTTCCTTGCCGGCGAAAAATTGCAGGGCGGCCACGACGTCCTTTCGCGCTGGAATGTCCGGGGCGTCGGCCAGGGCGCGCAGGGAGCCGGGGTCGCCGGCGGCGTAGCCGGCGGCCAGGGCCTTGACGGCCTGGCCGTCCGGCCCGGCCGGCTTCCAGGCGGCCAGGAACCGGGTCAGGTCGGCCTTGGCCTTGGGCCGGGACAGGAGGTCGATGACGAGCGCGCCGGCCATGCCCTCGCCAAGCCCCGCCACATACTGCGAAAGGCGCGGCTGCCCGCCCTCGCCCAGGCGCAGCAGGGCCGAGAGTTCGAGCACGTTGGTTTCCAGGTCCCCTGGCTCCACCCGGATGGCCACGGCCAGGGTCTCCAGCGCGCCGGCGTAGTCCTTGGCCGCGATCTGCAGGGAGGCCTTCTGTCGCCACAGGGGCGGATAGGCCGGGTCCTGGGCCAGGGCCTGGGCGACGAGTTCCATGGCCTGGGCCGTCTGGCCCCGGGCGGCGGCCTGCTGGGACTGGCGCAAAAGCGTCACCACCGAGGCGTCGGCGGCCGAGGCGGCGGTGGGCGCGGCCAGGACGAGCGCCATGAGCAGAAGCAGTGTCTTGGTCATGGCGCTACCTTTTCACCTCGTAGGAAACGGCCGTTGCCTCGGGAGGAGCGGGGAGGCGGAAGAGCATGCGCGCGCGGTCGTAGCGGTTCCGAAGCGTCGCCATGTCCGGGGCGTCCTCGGCGGGCGCGACGTCGAAGAGCAGCCAGTCCGGCGTCAGGAGCGGCCCGGCGGCCAGGCGCGCCGCTTCGGCCTGAGACAGGCGCAGGACCACGGCGAAGCCTTTGGCCCGGAGATTCTTGATGCACGGGGAAAGGGCGGCGAGGTCCGGAAAGTTGTCCAGGGACAGCACCAAGCCGCGCAGCAGCTTGGCGAAGACCATGGCCGCCGGAGCCTTTTCCACGAAGGCGACGGTTTCCATGACCTTGGCCGCGTCGGCCTCGGGCATGTCCAGGTAGACGCCGACGCCGGCCGCGGACACGGCCACCAGGGCGGCGGCGTCGCCCACCGGGTCGGAGGCGAGGTTCGTGGCCGGCAGGATCATGCCGGTCAGGGTCCGGGCCTCGTCCAGGGCGGCGTCGCGCACGGTCGGCAACTGGACCCAGCGCGGCGCAAAGGTGGTCAGCCGCAGGTCCGTGAAGCTGGTCGGCTGTTGCTCCTTGTCGGAAAGGGCCCCCAGGGCGAAGTAGCCCCGGCTGGTGTCGGCCGTCAGGGGAATGGGATAGGGGCAGGCGCTTTTGCCGTCCACGGAAAGGAGCAGCCGGTTGGCCTTGACGCAGCCGTCCAGGCTTACGGGGCCGTCGTGCTCCAGGGGCAGGACGTACTGGAGGATGGTGTTGAGGGAGGAACCGTTTTTTTCCTGCACCACCACCCGGTCCTGGGTGATCTGCAGGCGCACGAAAGAGCCCGGCCCGCGGTAGCGCAGGTAGACGAGGCTCGCGCCGCCCGGTTGGGGATCGACCTTGACCTGGCACAGGAAGTCCTCGAACCCCTCGGAGCCCCGCAGCCGGGCGAAAGGGTCCACGCCGGCCGGCGCGGTCAGGGTCAGGCGCTGGCCGTCGGCCGCGACGTCTCCGGCCGCGACCTGCCACAGGCCCTGGCGCACGGAATCGGAGAAGTCCAGGTAGCGCGACCGGGGCAGGCGGGAGTCGATCTCCAGGAGCAGCCGTTCGGCGGTCCAGTCCGGGGCCACGGCCAGGCGGGTCAGGGCGTGGGGATCGTTCTCCCGGGAATTGTAGGCCTCGCCCACCCGGGTGAAGGCCACGGGAAAGGTGGCCTTGAGGTCCTTCTCGAGAGGATCGGCCAGGGCGGCGGGCAGGCTTACGCCGAGGGTGTTGGCCGGCACGAAGACGTAGCCCAGGGGCGGGACGCCGGCGGCCTCGTCGATGGACCGGTAGGCCAGGCGGAAGTCCTCGGCCGCCCGGGCTTCGAACTCCTGCTGGGTTTCGACGGACTTGCCGTCGGGGCCGGTCTGGAGCGCGGCCAGGTAATGAAAGGCGGCGGTTTTCCCGGCGGCGGCGGGATCCTCGGCATGGTAGCCCATGGAATCGACGTCCCAGAAGGGGCTGCGCGCGATCTTGCCCAGCTCGTCGGCGCGCACGAAAAACCGGTTCCAGCCCGTGAGGTGGCCGCCGAAAAGGTACAGGGAGGCGTGAAAGCCCGTTTCCTGGAGCACGGGCTGGCTGAAGAGCACGCTGTCCTTGCGCCCGCCTTCGAACATCACATACAGGGCCTTTTCGGGCAGGGGCTTGTCGGCATTGTAGAAATCCCGCAAGTCGGCCGTGGCCACGGTGCGAAAGCCGGCCTTGGCCAGGGCCGTCAGGTGCTCGCGCAGCCGGGCCTTGGTCACCAGGGCGTTTTCGCGCTCCTCCATGGTCAGGCCGCCGTAGGAAATGGCCACGAACCCGTCGCGCTGGCTCCAGGCGGCCCGGTCCTCGGCCGGAGGAGCGCCGCGCCGGAAGGTCGTCTGGTAGACGGCCAAGGCGACGACGCCCAGGATGGCGTACTGGAAGGCGTAGCGCAGGAACTTTCTCATGATTGGTCCCCGGTGGTCTGGGTGGCCGCCCGGGGCTGGGGAGCGTCCTTGGCCGGGACCTTGGCGTCATGGCTCGAGGGCCGCGTACCCCACTCCGACTTCCAGAAGGTGAGCACGGCCCACACGATCTGCCACAGCAGCACGAAAAGGTAGAAGAAGCAGAACGGCACGCCGTAGAACCACAGGTTGGAGCGCTTGATGAAGAGATAGGACGTGCACATGAGCATGCTCATGACGAACACGCCCGCGATGTACATGACGGGCCACACGCCGTAGACCAGGGGCATGAACACGAAGGCCCGCAGCACGATGACCGGTCCCAGAAGCGGCAGGATGAAGCCCAGGTAGAAGGAGATGGCCATGAAGGGCTCCTTCTTCCACATGAAGGCGCAGGCCCGCAGGGTCTCGCGCAGCCAGGAACGCTTCCAGCGCATCTGCTGGCTGTAGAACTTCCGGTAGGACGAGGGCACGATGGTGTGGGTCACGGCCGTGTGCTGGTACACGGCGTCGTGGCTGCCGAGCACGTAGTTGGTCAGGCTCCTGTCGTCGCCGAAGGTGGCCGGTCGGCCGAGGTAGGTCTGGTGCTCCCAGGCGTCGAGGCAGCGCATGAGCACGTCCCGGCGGTAGGCGGCCAGGGGGCCGGACAGGCAGGTCACGGCGTCGAAGACGCTCTCGGCCGCCTTGAAGATGCGAAAGCCCACATAGTAGCGCACGGCCTGCATGCGCGTGAGCGCATTGGTCCACTTGTTCTCCACCTCGCAACGTCCGGTGGATGCGCCGATGCGCGGATTTTTCAGCGGCTGCACCACCTGGAGGATGGAGATCGGCTGCAGGAAGCTGTCGGAATCCACGAACACGAGCACGTCGCCCTTGGCCAGGCGCGCGCCGGCGGCCATGGCGTGGCGCTTGCCCCGGTTGCGGGGAAACGCGTGGATGACGAGCCGCTCGCCCACCTCGTCGTAGATCTTGGCCTTGACCGCCTCGAGGGCGGTCAAGGACCCGTCGGTGCTGCCGTCGTCCACCACGATCACTTCCAGGAGCTCCTCGGGATAGTGCTGGTTGAGGCAGCCGCGTACGGTGCGCTCGATCCATTCCTCCTCGTTGAAGCAGGGAATGACGACGCTCACGCTGGGGGTGAAGTCGGGATCCACGGGGAAGGGGCGGTACAGGGCGGCGAAGAAGAAGCGCGACAAGAGGTAGAACAGGGCGCACAGGCCGTAGAGGAAGACCGGCACGTCGAACCAGAAGTAGAAGACGCTCTCCTTCTTGAGGAACCACACGCCGATCAGGGTCAGCATGACGCCGAGCAGCGCCGTAGCCTCGAAATAGCGCCAGCGGCTGCGGCGCAGGCATTCGGTGATGGTCTTGTCGAACCGAAAGGCGGCGTTTCCGCTGGAGACGTCCAGGCGCACCACGGTGGCCGGCAGCTTGAGGTAGGATTCGTAGCCCTCGGGCAGGGTGCCGGCGCTCAGGAAGAAGCGCAGCATGGCCTTCTGGCCCACGCGAAGCTTCTTGTCGGGCGTAAGCAGCATGCCGCCCTGGGAAAGGTTGACGACGTTTCCCGAGCAATAGCGGTACTTGCCGTCCTCGGAATAGACGTCGGCCTTGCCCTCGGAGAAATAGCGCGTGTCGTGGGCGCGTCGCGTGGTCCCCTTGGAGGGGATGTCCGGCAAAAAGCGGCGGTCGGGCTTCTCGCGGGGGAAGACTTCCATATCCTCGTGCTCCCAGGTTGCTTGGCAGCCGGAGCGGGCCTGACACTTCCGCCCGGAATAATTTCCGACCGATTCGTTTTATATTGTTAGAATCTGCGTTTTCATTGGCCGCCTCCGCTGCGCCGCTCTTGACGAGGGGATGTTGCGGTGGTGGTATATTCAAATAAATATTTAATTTTTTCAATATGTTATCGATACAGGCCGGGCAGGTCACCCGGTGGGTCCCCCGGGCCTGCGCCGGGCAGCGAAAAGAAAGCAAGAGGGGTGCCAGGACGGCGAGAGCGGCGACGCCCGAGGAGAGGCCGGCATTTCCGCACGAGCGGCCGCTCCCGCGGCGGCCGGCCGGGTGAGCCCGGGCGAGCCGGGAGTCAGGGGGCTGACCTCGGTCACGTTGGCGCTGTATTTCGCGCCGGTGAGGTCCACGGGGCTTCGCGGCTGGGTCAGGCAATGGCTCAGGGTCACGCTGGCGGCGGCCGTCTCGCTCCAGACGAGGTAGTCCGCGGCGTAGCCGTTGGCCATGAGCAGGCAGTTCGTGAGCTGCACGCCGCCGGGGATGGCGGCGCCCGAGGAGCTGTAGAGCACGTCGCCGGAAAAGCCGGCCGGCAGGCAGTTGTTGAACTGCACCCGGGAGGCCGTGTGGGGCCGGACGTAGCCGAACTGCATGTCCGCGAACAGGCAGTAGTCGAACGTCACGGGCGAGGAACCGGCGTCTAGGGTGACGATCTGGCCGTCATCGGTGCCCCGGCGCGCGCCGGCGATGGTGCAGCGCGAAAAGCCCGCCCCGCCCGAGCCCACGGACAGCGGCTGCATGCCCGGGCCGAAGGTGCACTGTTCGAAAGTCGGCCCGCCGCCGCTGATCCTGACGTTGACGGTATGGGCGTCGGTGTTGGCCGGGCCGTCGAAGACGATGCACCGCCAGGTCGTGTGCGCGCCGACGAAAGCACGGGCTGCCCTTCCACGCCGCGGATGGTCACCAGGCCGTTTTTGCCGCTCGCGGCGCTGCCCGTGACGGTGACGCCGCGGTGTAGGCCTCGAGGATTTCCCCGGTGTAGGCCCCGCCGGCCACTTCCTCCGTGTCGCCCGAGCCGGCGGCGTCCACGTAGATCGTGGCCGCCAAGAGTGGGCCGGGAAGACAGGACAAAAGCGTCAGAGCAGGGAAAAGGAGGGAGCAGAGCCAACGGATGGGGCCGCGCGGGAGCAAGGGACGTGAACGCATGTCGGATATCCTGATAATGGGTATCCGTAACCGGGGGAAGATGTCGAGGCAAGCGTGCAGGGCGCGAACGGACGGTGCGGAAAGGGGAAGGCATTGTCGCGCCCCACCGGGGGTCCCCTCCCGTCGGGCGCGGCGAGGAGGGAAACTGTTTTATTTCGTTAGTCGGCTTGTTTGGTTTTGATAACCGCGTCGGCCAGACAGGAGAGGGCGTAGCAGGATGCAACCACCATGAATACAATGACTATTTTTTCGAAGAACATAGGGATAACCTCCGCTTGCCCCATGTTCTTGCATCCCGCGTGCCAGCCTATTCCCGCCGGCGCGGCAGGGGCAGCACGAGGTTGAGGAGCACCCCGGCCACGCCGGCCAGCCCGATGCCCTCCAGGCGCAGTCCGCCCAGGGAGAAGGTCATGCGCCCCATGCCGAGCACGATGATGAGCGCCACGATGACCATGTTGCGCGGCTCCATGAGGTCCGCGCCCTCCCGCACCAGGGAGTTGAGGCCGACCACCATGATGGCTCCGAATAAAAGCAGCATGATGCCGCCCATGACCGGGGTGGGGATGCTCTGGAGCAGCGCCCCGAGCTTGCCGACGAAGGCCAGGCACAAGGCGGTCAGCGCCGCCCAGGTCATGAGCGCCGGATTGTAGATCTTGGTCAGCGCCACCGCGCCCGTGACCTCGGCGTAGGTGGTCAGCGGCGGTCCGCCCAGGCAGCCGGCCAGGGCCGTGGCCACGCCGTCGCCGAGAAGCGACCGGTCCACGCCCGGGTCTTGCAGGTAGTCGCGGCCCGTCACCTGGCCGACGGCCAGGATGCCGCCGAAATGCTCGATGATGGGCGCGATGGCCACGGGCACGATGACCACCATGGCGTCCAGGGAAAACGACGGCGCGACGAAGTGGGGCACGGCGAACCAGGGCGCGGCGGCCACGGCGGAGAAATCCACCATGCCCAGGCACAGGGACAGCACGTAGCCCGCGCCGATGCCGCTCAATATGGGCAAAAGGCGCAGCATCCCCCGGGCGTAGATGGCCACGGTCACGGTCACGGCCAGGGAGAAGAAGGACACGAGCATGGCCGTTTGTTCGGGAAAAAGCACGGCCGCGCCGTCGCCGGTCTTGCCCATGGCCATGGCCACGCCGACAGGAGCCAGGATGAGGCCGATGACCATGATGACCGGCCCGGTGACGATGGTGGGCAAAAGCCGTTGGAGAAAGCCCACGCCGCGCGCCCGGATGACGCCGGCGGCGACGGCGTAGACCACGCCCACGGCGGCCAGGGCCCCGGTGGTGGCGGCGACGCCGTAGGTTTTGACGCTAAACATGATGGGCGCGATGAAGGCGAAGGAGGAGCCGAGGAAGATCGGGATGCGCCCCTTGGTCAGCAGCTGGTAGAGCAGGGTGCCGCAGCCGGCGCAGAAAAGGGCCACATTGGGATTGAGGCCGGTCAGGAGCGGCACCAGCACCAGCGCGCCGAAGGCCACGAAAAGCATCTGCGCGCCCACGGGAATGTCCCGCGCCCGCAACTGGTAGTCGCTTCCCTCCCGGGGTGTCGTCGCCATGGAACCCTCCTTTGGCGGGCCGTGACGCGGCCCCGCCGCAAGGCTCCTACAGCAAGAACCGGCAGCCGGCCAGAGCCGCGGCGCGAGGCCGCGCCGGGGGCTGGTCCGGCGGCGCAGGGCCGCGAAAGCCCCCGGCCGTCGCGGCGGCCGCAGGAGGCGAAGGCGCGCGGCCGCACGGACAAGCCCCGGGGGGCGACGCCTAGCGAAGCCCGGACCGGGGCCCGGGGGCTTCAGGCAGCAAAAAATCGCGAATTTCCGTCTGATTGACCGAAAACGCCATATTTCAAGAAATGCTTCCCACGCGGCTCCGCTTCAGCGGGGCGCGCCGCCGGGCCAGGCCAGGGCCAGACCGCCCGGGACCGGTCGCAGGCGCGCGCCCAGGGCGGCGGCCAGGGCCAGCAAGGGGTCGTCCCCGGCCAGGGCGGCCTCGCCGGCCATGCCCGAGACACGGGCCTCGGGGCCGTCCGGGCCGGCGGCCACGGCCACGCTCACGGCCTTGCCCGCGTCCGGGGCGTCCATGGCCCGCTCCAGACACCGGGACAGCAGTTGGACCAGGGGAAAGGGCGCGGCCGGGACCACGACAGGCTCCGCCGGGGACGGGGCAAGGGACAGGCCCACCTGGCGCATGGCGGCGCGGCGCTGGAGCAGCGACACGGCCAGGCCGGCGGCCTGGGCCAAGGGCAGGGGGCGCGGCGCGGCGTCGGCGGTGTGGGCGAAGGCGCTCAGGCTCGTCAGGATGGCGTCGCCCCGGCAGACCTGCTTCTGCAGGCAGCCGGCCACGGCGGCCAGACGTTCGGGGTCGAGGGGCATGCCCCGGCCGGCCAGGCAGGCCAGATCCTCAAGGAGTCCGCCCTGCTCGTTGATCACGGCCAGGACGTTTTTGAGTTCGTGGGACAGGGCGGCGCACACGTCGCCGAAAAAAGGCAGGGCGTCCGATGCGGGCATGGCGGCCTCCTTGCTGGGCACGGCGGCCCTCGAAAGCATTGCGCCGGGGGCGCGCATATGCGGATTCCGTGGAACGGGTCAGCTCCGTCCGGCGGCCAGGGCGGCCTCGACCGCGGCCAGGAGCGCCTCGATGCGCACGGGTTTGACCAGATAGCCGGCGGCCTCGGCCGAGCCGGCCCGGAAGTCTTCCTCCGAGCCGTGTCCGGTCATGAAGATGAAGCGCATGCCCGGGCGCAGACGCTGGAGCTTTTTTTTCAGGTCCAGGCCGCTTAAGCCCGGCATCTTCATGTCGAGCACGGCCAGGTCGTAGGCATTGGCCCGGACCTTGTCCGCGGCCGCGTCCCCGTCCGTCGCGTAGTCGGCCTCGATGCCGCGCAGGTTCAGGCGCTCGGCCAGGGCCGAGACGAGTTCCGCTTCGTCATCCACGAGCAGCAGGCGCACCATCGTCTCCTTTGGCCAGGGGGAAGGTCACGGTGAAGGTGGAGCCGTGGCCGAGCTCGCTGTCCACGGCCAGCGTGCCGCCGAGCTCCTGGACCAGTCCGTAGGTGATGGACAGGCCCAGCCCCGTGCCCCCTTTCTTTTTTTTGGTGGAAAAAAACGGCTCGAAAATGCGTTTGACGTCCGCGGCCGGGATGCCGCAGCCGTTGTCGGCCACGGCCACGGCCACGCTCTCCGGATCGGGCCTGAACACGCGCAGGCGCAGGCTGCCGCCGTCGTCCATGGCCTGGAAGGCGTTGTTGACGAGGTTCAAGAGGATCTGCTGGATCTTGCCCCGGTCGGACTCGATGTCCGGCACGGCCGGGTCGGCCGCCACATCCACGGAAATGCGGCGGTATTCCGCCTCCTTGGTCAGGAAGCTCAGGACCTCCTCGGCCACCTTGCGCAGGTTCACGGCCTCGATGTGCACTTCCAGGTGCCTGGCGAAGGAGAGCAGGCGCTTGGTGATGGCTCCGGCCCGCTCCACCGAGGCCAGAATGGAGTCCACCAGGCCCGACACGCGCTCGGGTGGGGGCGGCTCCTTGGAAAAGCGGATGAGGTCCTGCATGAGCCCGGCCTTCTCGTTGATGATAGCCAGGGGGTTGTTGATCTCGTGGGCCACGCCGGCGGCCAGGCGGCCGATGGAGGCCATGCGGTTGGTGTGCTCCATCTGCTCCATGGTCTTGGCCCGGGTCTGATCGGCGTGGAAGATCTTTTCCACCATGTAGGTGGCCACGCCCAGGATCACCACGAGGATGACCAGGATGCTCGCGCCGAGAAAGCCGACGAGGTTGAAGCGCATGGCGTACCAGGGCCGCATGAGCTCGGTTTGGCGCTTGACCACCATGAGCACCAGCGGCGTGCGCTCGATGGAGGCGTAGCCGATGATGAGCCCGCCGTCGTCGGGGATCTCGTGGACCTCGGTGCGGTCGGGATTGTCGGGGACCGGGATGTTCAGGCGCTCGAAGACCGAACCGTGGGAGCGCGAGACGGTCTGCAGCACGCCGTCGCGGTTGATGAGGAAGGCGTCGCCGCCGCCCGAGAGGTCGATGCCGGCCAGGATGTCGTTGATGCGCTGGGTGTCCACCGAGGCGCGCAGCACGAAGGCGGCCCCGCCCGGGGTCTCGGCGCGCACGGCGATGATCATGTGGGGCACGTTGCGAAAGCCCAGGAACACGTCGCTGATGTAGGAGCCCGAGGCCATGGTCCTGGTGAACCATTCCTGGGTGGAATAGTCGATGCCGAGGAGGTCGTAGGGGCCGACGTAGGCGATCTGGCGGCCCGAGGCGTCGATGAGGCCGAGGTCCATGAAGCCGCCGAAGGCGGCCTTGAGGTCGGCGAGCACCGCGGCCAGACGCTCCTGGGAGGCGAGCGCGCGGGAGGACTCGGCCCTGGCGGCGAAATTGAGGGCGGCCAGGCGTTCGTCGAGGAAGTAGGACAGGGTGCGCCGGGTGTTGGAGGTGGTGATGGTGGTGCGGTGGAGGTTTTCCTGGGTGACGGCCTGCTTGGTGACGTTGAAGTCGATGACCGTCATGATGCAAAGCGGGGTCAGCGTCACGGCGGCCAGGAGCAGCACGGACAGCCGCCACACGCGCCTGTAGTTGAACAGGCTGCGGTACGGCCCGCCGTCGGCGGCGCCGTTCCAGAATTCCGGGCGCAGGCGATGGAAGATCCCCATGGCGGCTGTCCTTGCGGCGGTGGCGGCGTCGTCCGCCGGAAGCGCACTCCCGGCGGACGGCCCCATGTCAGGCCCCGGCCTTCCTCGCCTGGACCTTCTCGTTGGCCCGCTTGAGGGTGTCGCTCAAAAGCTCGATGTCCACGGGCTTTTGCAGGTAGGCGAAGGCCCCCAGGCGCATGCACTCCTCGCGGTCGGCCTCGGAGCCGTGGCCGGTGAGGATGATGACCTCGACGTCGGGCCGTTCGGCCTTGGTGCGCTTGAGGACCTCCAGGCCGTCGATGCCCGGCATCTTGAGGTCGAGCACCATGACCTCGGGCTCGTCGTCGGCCATCATGCGCAGGGCCGACTCGCCGTCGAACACGGCGTGGGAGCCGACCTCGCGCATGGACAGGCGCTCCGAGAGCGTCTGCACGAATTCGCGCTCGTCGTCCACCAGCAGGACCTTGGTCGGCATCTCGAAGTCGGCCCGGCGGTAGATATCGGTCTGGTAGTAGCCCTTGCCGACCTTGGTGACCACGTCCGAGACGCCCTCGAGCTTGCCGACGATGGCGCGCAGCTCGTTTTCCAGGCGGTCGAGGAGCAGCACCTTCTTGTTGATGGTGAGGATGACCACGCCGTCCTTGGCGGAAACGCCCACGTCGTGGCCCTTGCCCGTGACCACGGTCTCCACCCGGGCGGCCAGGAGGAAGTCGCGGGCGCAGGCGCGGGAGGCCTCGGTGACGCGCACGGCCGGGTCGGCCAGGTGCTTGGCGACGAGCACGGCGGCCTCGTCCACGCCGGTCTTGTCCATGGGCACGACCATGTCGTAGAGGGCCGGCGCCCAGGGGTCCTTGACGTCGGCGACCAGGGCCGACCACATGGCGCAGTCCTCGTCGGCGCGCTCCAGGGCCCGCTGGCCGTCCCGGTCGGACAGGCCGGCCTCGCCGGCGGCCACGGCCCGGCGGAAGGCGGCGTCGGCGATGAGGCACACCCGCAGCACGTGGGCGATGTCGCGCGGGGGGAGCAGGGCGCAGAAGCCGGACACGAGCAGGCGGTCCTGCTCGGCCAGCTTCGTGGCCAGGGCCAGGCGCAGCCAGGCCACGGCGCGCTGCTTCTCGTGGGTGAACTTGTTGAAGACCGAGGTCTTGGCCGTGAAGGCCTTCTCGATCTTGTCCGCGCCGAGGCCCGAGAGCTTGCCGGCCAGGGCGGTCAGGTCGGCGTCGCGGACCACGGGCAGGCCGGTGGTGGTTTCCAGGGCCGCGACGACGGAGGCATCCTTGCAGAAAGCGCCGCTGAAAAGGGAGATGACGGACATGGATCGCTCCTTGTGATCGTGCTTACGCGCCGGGCAGGCGACAGACGCTGGTCAGGGGGCAGCTTTCCCCCGGGGCATGCCAGGAGTCCTGGTGCACGGCGCAAAGGGCCTGGCCGAGATCGGGATAGAGGTGGTCCTCGCCGATATGTTCGATAAGGTGGGTCCGCTTCATGACGTCCATGACGGATTCCTTCACGCCGCAAAGGGAGATGTCAAGGCCGGCGCTGCGCACGCGGTCCACGAGCAGGGACAGGGCTTCCTCGCCCGAGGCGTCCATGTCGTTCACGCCATCGGCGGCCAGGATGATGTGCTTGAGCGATTTGCTGGATTGCATGCGCTCGGTGATCTGGTCTTCCAGGAAGCTGGCGTTGGCGAAGAAAAGCGTGCCGTCGAAGCGCACCACGGCCACGTAGGGGCACTCGGCCAGCTTGAACACCGAGGCGTCGCGGTAGGCGCTGTCTTCGGTCAGCGACAGCGAAGCCACGCGCGGGCGCATGCTCTTGTAGAGGAAGACCAGAAGCGACAGCGTCACGCCGATCATGATGCCCTTGTCCAGGTGCGGCGCGAAGGCCAGGGTGGCCACGAAGGTGATGATGGAGATGGCTCCGTCGTACCACTGGGCCTTCCAGGCGTGGATGAAGCCCGTGGCGTTGAGCAGCCCGATGACCGCCATCATGATGACCGCGGCCAGCACGCTTTGCGGCAGGTGGTAGAGCAGCGGGGTGAAGAAGAAGAGGGCCACGACCACCGTGGCGCTGGTGAACACCGAGGAGAACCCGGTCACCGCGCCGGCCTGCAGGTTGACGGCCGAACGGGAGAACGAGCCCGAGGCCGGGTAGCTCTTGCCCACCGCGCCCAGGATGTTGGCCAGGCCCTGGCCGATGAGCTCCTGGTTGGGGTCCAGGCGCTGGCCGGTCTTGGCGGCCATGGCCTTGGCGATGGAGATGGCTTCCATGAAGCCCAGCAGCGAGATGATGGCGGCGAAGGGGAGCAGCCGCAGCATGGCCCGAACGTCCAGGGCGGGCACGGTGAAGGACGGCAGGCCCGAGGGCACCACGCCCACCACCTGGCCGCCGCCGATGAGGGGGAGCTTGTCGGTCTTGAGCGCCGAGTTGCCCACGCGCAGGATCCAGGTGCGGCCGTCGGTCCTGGCTCCGGCCGGGACCGCGCCCTTCTCGTAGAAGGCGAGGCTCCCGTCCGCGCCGGCGACCCCGGCGAGGAGGTAGCCGCGAAGCCGGGCCCGGTAGGCGGCGGCCTCCTTCTTGGCCCGCTCCTTGTCGAGGTCGAGCAGGGCGATCTCGTGGTCCACGTCCAGAATGGCGGCCGGGTCGCCCGAGGCCTTGGCCGCGTCCTCGCGCGGGGTGATCTCGGCGCGCTTGGCGGCGATGGCCGGCAGGGCCGCGGCGGCCTTGTTGAAGGCCTCGACGTCGGCGACCACCTGGGGCGAGCGGATGGCGGCGAGGTTCACCGTGGCGTTGTGCTCGTAGCCCATGGCCCAGGAGGCCAGGGTGGTGAGGACCACGGCCACCAGCACGTTGGGGATGCGCGGGTTGAGCTTCTTGAGCCCGAACATGATGGCGAAGGCCGCCGCGCCCATGACGAAGGTCGTCCAGTCGGTGTGGTGCCAGGCCGCGGCGAAGACGCGGCCGATGGTCTCGTAGTAGTGCTCGGCGTCGTCCACGGACACGCCGAACATCTTGGACAGTTGGGAGGAGGCGATGATGAGCGCGCCGGCGTTGGTGAAGCCGTTGACCACCGGGTGGGACAGGAAGTTGACCACGAGCCCGAGGCGCAGCACGCCCAGCAGGAACTGGAAGACGCCCACGAGCAGGGCCAGCAGGATGGCGTAGGCGATGTAGCCCTCGGAACCGGCCGTGGCCAGGGGGGCCAGGGAGGCCGAGGTCATGAGCGAGACCACGGCCACCGGGCCGGTGGCCAGCTGGCGGCTGGAGCCGAACAGGGCGGCGATCAGCGGCGGCAGAAACGAGGCGTACAGGCCGTAGTAGGGCGGCATGCCGGCCAGCTGGGCGTAGGCCATGGATTGGGGGATGAGCACCAGGGCCACGGTCAGGCCGGCGATGGCGTCGGCGCGCAGCTTGGCCGTGTCGTAGCCCGAGAACCAGCCGAGGAAGGGAAAGATTCGCAGCAGCATCAGCAACTCCCGTCACATGGTTTAGCCAGCATCCTGCGGCAGGATGCGATCAGCTCGTCGTAGAGCGCCCCGGCGTCGTAGAGGTTGCAGGTCTTGAGACGCAGCAGGCCGTCCACCATGGCGAACAGGATCATGGCCGTCTCCCGGGGCGGAAACGCGCCCATGGATCCGTCGGCCTGGCCGGCCCGGACCACCCGCTCGAAGATGTCGGTCAGGCAGCTGTAGATGGCGGCCAGGTGGGACCGGCACTCGGGGTTCTCCTCGGCCAGCTGGTGGGGGAACTGGCGCTGGAGCAGGGTGAACTCGTGCTCCATGACGCCGGCCAGGCGGAAGTAGTGGGCCACCGCCTCCTCCATCATCTCCAGTCCCGAGGCGAAGTCGCGGCCGGTGAAGGCGGCCTCGTATTCGCTTAATATCTGGGTCTTGGCGTGCTCGAGGATGGCCATGAGCAGGCCTTCCTTGCTTTTGAAATGATAGAAGATCGTGCCCTCGGCCGTTCCGGTGACCTTGCAGATGTCCTGCATGGTGGTCTCCTGGAACCCCTTGTGGGCAAACAGTACCGTGGCGGCGTAGCGTATGGCTTCTTTTCGCGTCATGTGAAGTCCGGCACAATTTGACTGAGTGCTCAGTCGGTTTTTCTTTAGGCCCAGGGGCCGGCCCTGTCAAGAATCCCGGACCCCATTGTGACGCAGCGGTAATGCTTGATTGCAGCAGGACTGTTTTTTATTGATAAATTATTCGAATTTTCCTGCCCGACAGCCGGAAGCCGGCCGGACGGCGATCCCCGGGCCGCCCCGGCCCGGCGGAGGTCTTTGGCCACGGCCGCGTTGACGGCGGCATCCGATTTTTCTACCATCCTTGTATGAATGCCGGTCCCGCGCGCCGGCAGTCCGTCGCACGCCCGCCAGTCAGGAGGCACCGGCCATGAAGCTCACCACCCGCAGCCGCTACGGAACCCGGATGATCCTCGACATGGCCCTGCACGGCGGCGACGGCCCCGTGCGCATCAAGGACATCGCCGAACGCCAGGGCGTGTCCGTCAAATACCTGGAAAAACTCGTGCGCGAGCTCAAGCAGGCCGGGTTCGTGCGCAGCCGGCGGGGGCCGCGCGGCGGCCACGAGCTGGCCATGCCCCTGGAGACGATTTCCGTAGGCGACATCGTGCGCACCCTGGAGGGCGAGCTCTCCCTGGTCGAGTGCGAATCCGACCCGGGCCGGCCCTGCCCGCGCCTGGCCGACTGTCTCACCCGCGAGGTCTGGGTCGAGGCCTCGAAGGCCATGCACCAGGCGCTGGACGCCATCACCCTGGCCGACCTGGTGGCCCGGGCCGGCCAGTCCGCCGGGAAGGGCGGCCGGAAGCATTCGTGAATAATGCTTGAACGCCGCCCGCATTTTGCCCTATTGTAAGGGAAGTTGGCGATGACAAGCGCTGGCGGGCGGATGCAATGGCCGAAGGGGAGAGCAAAGGGGAACGCAAACGCGTTCTGATCGCCGAGGACGACCTGACCTCGGCCGATCTCCTGCGCCGCCTGCTCTCCCATCTGGGCTACGAGGGCCTGGGGCCGGCGGCGGACGCCCCGGCGGCCATGGACCTGGCCGCGCGGCGCGCCCCGGACATCGCCCTCGTGGACATCCTGCTCCCCGATGCCGCCGCCGGCGTGGCCCTGGGCAAGGCCCTGGGCGCGCGCGGCATCCCCGTGGTCTTCATGACCGCCCACCGCGACCAGGACGTGCTGTCGCAAATTTCCGACGCCAAGCCGTACGGGCTGCTGCTCAAGCCCCTGGACCGGTTCCAACTGGCCGTGGCCCTGGAGGGGGCCCTGCGCCTGCGGGCCGAGGATCTGCTCGCCCGGCGCTGCCAGGAGCTGACCGAAAGCGAGCGCCGCTTCCGGGCCGTGTTCGAGCAGGCCGGGGTCGGGGTCAACCGCCAGACCCCCGACGGCCGCTTCCTGGAGGTCAACGACCGCTTCGCCCGCATGGTGGGCCGCACGCCCATGGAGCTCGTGGGCCGTACCTTCATGGACATCACCCACCCCGACGAGCTGGACCCGCGCGACAACGCCCGCGAGGAGCTGCTGGCGGGCCGGCGTCAGGCCGTGGTGCGCGAGAAGCGCTACCTGCGCCCGGACGGCACGATCATCTGGTGCCGCGTCACCCTCACCGCCGTGCGCGACGCGGCCGGCCGCCCCGAATGCGTGCTGGCCGTGGCCGAAGACATCACCGACCGCCGCCGGGCCGAGACCGAGCTCCACAACCAGCTCTCCTTCCAGCACAGCCTCATGGACGCGGCCGTCAACCCCATCTACGTCCAGGACACCGAGGGCCACTACGTGACCCTCAACCGGGCCTTCGAGACCCTGCTCGGCGTGTCCGTGGAGAGCGCCCTGGGGCTCACGGCCCGGGACATCTTCTCCGAGGAGACCGGGGAGCTTCTGGCCGACAAGGACCGGGAGATCCTGCAAAAGGGCGGCGTGCAGCGCTTCGAGGTCAGTCTCGACGACGCCTCGGGCCGGGAGCGCCACCTGGTCTTCCACCGGGCCCGGTTCGACGACGCCGAGGGCCGGCCGCAGGGCATCGTCGGCGTGGCCACGGACGTGACCGAGAGCAAGCTGGTGGAAAAGGCCCTGCGCGACGAGCAGGAAGTGCTGCGCCGCATCCTCACGGGCATCAAGGCCGGCATCTTCGTCATCGACCCCAAGACCATGGTCATCGAGGACGTCAACCCCGTAGCCGAGGAACTCTGCGCCCGGCCCCGGGAGGAGATCGTCGGCCGCGCCTGCCAGGACATCGGCTGGCGCTACCCCGACGGCCGGGCCTTCGCCGAGTGCGTCCTGGCCGAGCGCAACCTGGTCAACGAGGAGATGCGCCTGTACCGTCCCGACGGGCGCATCGTGCCCATCGTCAAGACCGTGGTCTCGGCCAAGCGGCGCGGCGAGCTGCGCCTTTTCGAGATCGTCTTCGACGTGAGCGAGCGCAAGGCCCTGGAACGCCAGCTGGCCGTGGCCCAGAAGCTCGAGTCCGTGGGCGAGCTGGCCGCCGGCATCGCCCACGAGATCAACACGCCCACCCAGTACATCGGGGACAACCTGCATTTCCTGTCCACGGCCTTCGAGGCCCTGGGCCAGGCCCTGTCCGGGGTGGAGGCCGTGGCCAGGCGGCTGGCCGAGGCGGCCGGGGACGCGCAGGCCCTGGCCGACATCGAGGCGGCCCGCAAGTCCGCGGACGCGGACTTCCTCCTGGAGGAGGCCCCCCGGGCCCTGGAGCAGTCCGTGGAAGGCGTGGCCCGGGTCACGGCCATCGTCTCGGCCATGAAGAAGTTCTCCCATCCCGGCGGCGAGGAGAAGACCGCCGTGGACGTCAACGCCGCCGTGGAGAACACCGTCACCGTGGCCAAAAACGAATGGAAGTACGTGGCCGACGTGGTCCTCGAGCTCGACCGGAGCCTGCCGCCGGTCCTGTGCCTGCCCGGCGACTTCAACCAGGTCATCCTCAACGTCCTGATCAACGCCGCCCACGCCGTGGCCGAAAAGGTCAAGGGCACGGCGGAGAAGGGCCGCATCACCGTCCGCACCGAGGCCGACGGCGAATTCCTCAAGTTGTCCGTGTCCGACACCGGCACGGGCATAAGCGAAGAAAACCGCCCCAAGATCTTCGACCCCTTCTTCACCACCAAGGAGGTGGGCAAAGGCACCGGCCAGGGCCTGGCCATCACCCACAACATCATCGTGGCCAAGCACGGCGGCTCCATCGACTTCGAGAGCGAACCGGGCCTGGGGACCACCTTCATCGTGCGCGTGCCCTTCGACGGCGGCAAGGCGACGGCGCATCCCGGAGCGACGCCGTGAAGACCCGCATCCTGTTCGTCGACGACGAACCCAACGTGCTCTCGGCCCTGCGGCGCATGTTCCACGACATGCGCGGCGAGTGGGAGATGGCCTTCGCCACGGACGGCCCTTCCGGGCTGGCCATGATCGCCGAACAGCCCTTCGACGTGGTGGTGGCCGACATGCGCATGCCGGGCATGGACGGGGCCATGTTTTTGCGCGAGGCCCAGATCGCCAACCCCGGGGCCATCCGCATCGTGCTTTCCGGGCATTCCGACCGGGACATGATCCTGCAGACCGTGCGTCCGGCCCACCAGTTCCTGCCCAAGCCCTGCCAGCCGGCCGAGCTCAAGGCCGTCATCGCCCGGGGCCTGTCGTTGCGCGAGGTCTTCCTGGACGACCGGGTCAAAAACGTGGTGGCCAAGCTCGACCGGCTGCCCACGGTGCCGCGGCTCTACGCGGCGCTGCTCGACGCCCTGTCCCGGGAGGAGCCGTCCATGCGCGAGGTGTCCGGGCTCATCGCCCAGGACGTGGGCATGTCCGCCGGCATATTGAAGCTCGTCAATTCGGCCTTCTTCGGCCTGCGTACCCACGTGGCCAGCCCGGCCCACGCCGTCAACCTGCTCGGGCTCGAGATCGTCAAGGCGTTGGTGCTGGGCATCGGGCTCTTCGACCGCTTCGACAAGGAAGCCTTCAAGGACTTCGACCTGGAAAAGCTGTGGGGACACAGCTTCGGCACGGGCCGCCTGGCCCGGGAGATCGCCGAGCAGGAGGGCGCCTCGGCCGCCGACCGGGAATGCTGCTACATCGCCGGGCTCCTGCACGACGTCGGCAAGCTGGTCATGGCCACCAACTTTCCCAAGGCCTACCGGGAGGTCATCGCCGCCTGTCAGGCCGGGCAGGGCACCATCCTCGAGATGGAGCAGCGCGTCTTCGGCGCGTCCCACGCCGAGGTCGGGGCCTATCTGCTCGGGCTTTGGGGCGTGGAGGACGCCGTGGTGCGCGCGGTCTACCTGCACCACGAGCCGGCCCGCGACCGCCGGGCCGGTTTTTCGCCGCTTCTGGCCGTGCACGTGGCCAACCGGCTGGAGCACGAACTGGTGGTCATCCATCGGGGCTACGCCATCAATCCCCTGGACGAACTCTACCTGGCCGCGTCGGGCCTTTCCCATCGGCTGCCGGCCTGGCGGGCGGGCTGCGAGGCGGTCCTGGCCCGCGAGCCCGACGAGCAGTGACGCTCACGCCGCCCGCCGCCTTGCGTTACGGGCGAAACCCGCGAGGTGCCCATGGAACTGTCGGCGACCCTTGAAGGCGCGTGCCTGATCGTGACGGTGCTCGTCCCGGAAGTGGACCACACCGTGAGCGAGGCGTTCAAGGACGCGGTGATTCTGCGCTACGAAAGCGCCAAGGCCCGCGAACTGCTGCTCGACCTCGGCCGGGTGACGTTTCTGGACAGCAAGGCCATCGGCGCCATGGTGACCATGCGCAAGGCCGCCGCCGCCCGGGGAGGGCGGCTTGGCGTGTGCAACCTGCACCCCCATGTGGAGAAGATCATCCGGGTGGTGACGCTCGGGACCATCTTCGAGACCTATCCCGACCGGGAAACGGCCCTGGAGCGCCTTTGCGGCTGAAACCGCCGCTTACAGCCGGCGCAGGGCGAGCATGGCCAGGTCGTCCTGGAGCGTGCCTTTGCAAAAGGGCAGGGCCTCTTCGATGATCTCGCCGATGAGGTCCCGGGGCGGGCGGTGGGGCCGCAGCAAGGCGCGCAGCCGGTCGTCGCCGAAGAACTCCCCCTCGGGCGAGCGCAGTTCGGTCAGACCGTCGGTGTAGAAAAAAAGCGTGTCCCCGGGGCGCAAGGACGCCACCCGCCCCGTCCACTCGAAGTCCGGGATGATGCCGAGCGCCGGGCCGGTGGAACCGATCTCCACGAGCCCTCCCTGTCCCAGCACGAAGGCCGGCACGTGGCCGGCGGACACGACCTCGAGCACCGGCGCGGCCCTGTCCATGCGGCAAAGGACCATGGTCACGAACATGTCCAGGTCGCCGCCGTCGAGGAGCTCGCACAGCAGGCGGTTGAGCCGCCCCATGATCCCGGCCGGCGAGAGGCGCGCCGCGCGCAGGGACAGGAACAGCCCCTTGCACACGGCCATGAGCATGGCCGCCGAGGCCCCGTGGCCGGAAATGTCGGCCATGAGCGCGTACACCCCGTCCCCGTCGTCCCAGGCCTCGTAGAAATCCCCGCCCACCTGCTCCTGGGCCTGGTACACGGCGGCCGCCTCGAAGCCGGCGAAGTCCAGGTCCCGGGGCAGGAGCTGGCGCTGGACGCAGCCGGCCAGGTAGCGTTCCCGGGAGAACAGGGCGTTTTGATCGCGCAGCTCCCGACCCAGACGGGAGAGCTTCATGTGCAGCGACAGCCGCGCCGCCAGTTCCTGGTGGTGGTAGGGCTTGGACACGAAGTCGTTGGCCCCGGCCGCCAGGGCCTCGGCCCATTTGCCCCGGTCGGTCTCGGCCGAGAGCAGCACGATGGGCACGTCGGCCAGCCCCGGCAGGGCCCGCAGGCGGCGGGTGGCCTCGATGCCGTCGGCGCGGGGCATCATGAGGTCGAGCAGGATCAGGTCCGGCCGCAGCCCCGGGGCGAGCGCCACGGCCTCCTCGCCGTCCTGGGCCTCGGTCACCTCGCAGCCGAACAGTCCCTCCACGTGGCGCTTGAGCACCTCGCGGAAAAAGGGGTTGTCGTCGGCGATGAGGACGCAGGGCATGGAGAGCCTCGGGCCGGCGGGCCCTAGCGGAGCATGAGGATGTACGCCTTGGCCGTGCCCTTCATGAGTCCGGCCTGGTGGGCGGCCTTGTCCCCCGGCCCCAGGTAGAGGTCGAAATGGTTGCCGCGCATGCAGCCCGTGTCCTGGGCCATGACGAAGCCGGTGAAGCGCTCCGGGGCCGGGCCGGGAAAGCCCGGCAGGTCGCCGTCCACGGCCAGCAGCGTGCCGTAGGGCACGAACCCCGGGTCCACGGCCACGCTGGCGTGGGGAGTGACCGGCGTGCCCATGGCCCCCACGGGCGGAATCTGCGACTCCTTGAAAAAGATGTAGCTCGGGTTGGCGGTCAGGTACTCCCGTATCTGGGCCGGATTCTCCTCGAGGAAGCGGCGGATGCGCTGCATGCTCATCTCCTCCTCGGGAAAGCAGCCCCGGTTGACCATGACCCGGCCCACGCCCACGTAGCGGTGGCCGTTGTTGCCGGCGAAAAGCGCGTATTCGGTCGAGCCGTCCTCCACGAAGCGCAGCTTGCCCGAACCCTGGACGTGCAGGAAGAAGACCGCGATGGGATCCTTGGCGTAGCCGATCTCGAGCCCCTTGCCGCGAAGCGCCCCCTGGTAGTCGATGGCCTCGCGGCTGTGCCTTTTGGCCCCGGGGCCGGGGTTGCGGTAGATGGGCCAGACGTAGGGGCCGCGGGCCGTGCGCGAGACCTCGATCTCGGGCTCGTAGTAGCCGGTGAGCAGCGTGTCGGAATCGAGGGGAACCCACTTGAAGTACTTGGACAGGGCCGACGGGTCGCGGTCGAGCTCGGGCAGGGCGCGGCGGAAGGCGAGGAGCGTCTGGTGGAGCTGGCCCCAGGTCAGGGTCGCGCCGGGGCGGTCCACGGCCAGGGTTCCGGCCGGCTTTCTGGACACGTAGGCGATGGAGCGGTCCACGGCCGGGGCCAGGGAGGCGAAGCTCGGAATCTGCTGGCTGGCGGGGCTGACGCGCGTCTCCCAGGGCGTGGTCGGCGCGGCGGTCGGCAACGCGGGCGCGACCGGGGCGGGATTGGCCTTGGCGGGCGCGGCCGCGGCCGGTGGCGACTGCGCCACTTCGGCGCAGCCGTACGGGACGAGCAGCAGGCAGAAGAGACAAAGGGCCGCGAGACGCGCGAGGACCGGCTGGCAGGCGTTCATTTCCAGCCTATAGCGCGGGGCGGCGGCAATGGCAACGCGGCCCCGCGCCGCGGCCCGGGCGATCAGTAGGACAGGATTTTATCGGCCAGGCGCATCTGGTCGTAGAGGAACTGCATGTTGGAAAGGGCCGCCGGTGCGTTGGCTTCCACGCCGTGGATGCCCAGGCACTTGCCTCAGGCGGCGAGCTTGCCTTCGCTCAGGCCGAAGAGCTTGGCCTCGGTCGCGATGGGAAAGGCCTCGCCGTCGCCGTCGAGCAGGTCCACGGCCGGGCCGTTGAGGAAGATGGTGACCTCCTCGCCCTTGTTGAGCAGGAAGTTGCCCAGGCGCACGGCGTTCCATTTGATTTCCGGGTCTCGGCTGGAAAGGACGATGAGTATTTGCATTGTCTATGCCTCCTGCGACAAGCGATAGAAAAAATCTATGGCATAGGCAAGAGGCCACCCGGCGGAGGAGGCTCCGCCGGGTCGATCGAAAGCGCGCGGCGTGGCGGGAAAGACGCGGCTTACGGCAGCGGATGGGTCCTGGCGTACTCCAGCAGGTCCTCGTAGATGCGCTGGCAGGTGGCCACGGGCACGTCCGGGGCGCGCATGACCGTGGGGCCGTCCTTGGCGAAAAGCGACGCCCAGGGCTTGTCGGAAAGCTCCTCCCAGGCCCCGTGGCGGCCGTAGCTGATGACGCCGCTGACGGTCTGCAGGCGCAGCTCGAAGGATTCGTAGCCCATGGGACCCTGCAGCGTCCGGGGGCGGCTCTCGTGGAACGGCCCGGCCTGGGCCGAGAAATAGAACCAGCCGCCGATCTGGATGTCCCCGAACCAGCGGTCCCCGTCTTCCAGACGGTCCGATTCCATGAGCAGCGTCCTGAAATCCTCGGCCATGCCCGGCCTCCTTGGCGCTAGTGTTGCGTCCCCTGAAAAATACGACAGTATTTTTAAGGAAAAGATAACCATTCAAATGTGTTGCCCTCGAAAAAAGAGCGCATTTTTCGAGAACGCGACACGAGGTGTCCGGGGCTTGTAGCCCGGCGGCGCGGCCGCGGTCAACGCCCGGCCGTGTTGGACAAGGCCAGCAGGAACTTGAAGACCGCCGACACGTAGCGGCCGGAGACCACGTCGGGCAGGGGGAAGCGCGGCAGGGCCGCGCCGCCGAGGCTGCCGGCCAGGGCCAGGAAGACCTGCCCGGACAGGCGGGACAGCCCCGGTTCGAGGGTCGTCTCCCACAGGTCCGCCTCGACCGCCGGGTCCAGGCCCGAAAGCAGGCAGGCCACGGGGCGGTGGGCGAAGACGAGGCAGACCCCTTCCCGGGACAGGGGGCACAGCCGGGCCCAGGCCGACAGGCAGTGGTCGCTGTCCGCCCCGTAGCGCCGGGCGAGGTCCGCCATCTCGCGCGAGGCCGCGGCCGCCGCCTCGATGACGGCCAGGCGCGTCTCGCTCGAAAGTCCCACGTTCACGCGGTTGCCCAGGTGCACGGCCTCGATCAGGGACAGGGAAAGGGGCCGGCGGCAGCAACGGTCGTGGTCGCGGCCGCAGCGCGGCAGCCCCTTGGCCGCCAGCCGGGCGGCGGCCACGAGGCCGGCGTAGTCGGCCAGAAACGGCCGCAGGTCCACCAGGTGGCCGCACTCCAGGCGCGGTTCGCGGATGGTGAGCTTGCCCGCCGCCTTGCCGTAGCGGCGGATGGTCCACCACTGGTCGAAGTTGGTCGGCTTGGAACGCAGGGGCCTCAGCACCCGGGCGGCCAGCTTGTGGCCGAGGCCCCGGCGCAGCAGGTAGGCGTTGAGCACGGTGCCCGTGCGGCCGATGCCGTGGCGGCAGTGGATGAGCACCTTCTTGCCGAGGTAGACGGCCTCGTCCAGCCAGGCCAGGGCGGCTTCCAGGGCGGCGAGGTCCGGGGCCTGCTCGTCTTCCACGGGCAGGTAGCGCACCTCGAAGCCGGCGGCGGCCTCGATGTCGTGGAGGTCGCAGAATTCGGCGCACAGGTTGAGGATGGCCGTTATGCCCTGTTCCTTCAGCGAATCGAGCTGCTCGTGGGACATGGGCGCGCCGCCCACGGCCAGATGGTCCGTGACCCAGGTGATCGGATAGGCGTGGTCCGTGGACTTGGGCGGCATGGCTTCTCAGCGGTCGGTGCGGGCCACGAAGTCCCGCACCCAGCCGTCGGCCTCGTCCTCGCCGGCCAGACGGATGTCGAGCAGGCGCGTGGCCGCCAGCAGGCAGCCGAGCATGGCCAGGCGTTTTTGGACCACGTGCTCGGGAATGCGCGCGAGCGAAGCGTCCAGGAGGTCGCCCGAAACCCGGACCTCGAAGCCGAAATGGGCCAGCACCCGGCGCACGCAGGAGAGCCGCAGCGTCCGGCGGGCCAGGTCGGCCCCGCCGCCCTTGAAGCGGAAATGGACGAAGTTCTGGTTCTCCTTGGGGCCGCACAGGGCGTCCACCACGGTGAAGTGGTAGCCGAAGCGCAGCATGACGTGGGCGTAGACGTCGGAGATGACGGCGTAGCTGGCCAGGTGGCGATCCTCGCCGAGGAAGATCCCGGCGCTCGTGCGGTCGAGCGCCGCGTCGTCGGCGATGGGCGGCCCGTCGGGCCAGGGCGCGTCGTCGGCCCCGAGCCCGGCCCACAGCGCCCACATGGGGGCGCTCTTGATCTGGTCCGGGCGCACCTCCTTGTCGGCGGCGGCCGATTCGAACACCCCGCCGCCCAGGTCCAGGATGTACATGGACATGGGCAGGGCGCTTTTGACCTTGCGGGCCGAGGCCATGCCCCGGGCGTCGTCGCCGACCAGGGAGAACATCTCGGTCACGGCCTTTTCGTGGGCGAAGCGCACCACGTCGTGGAGCGACTTGACCTTGGCCGGGGCGAAATCCGGCGAGGACGGGTCGGTCAGGGTCAGCGAGGCCAGAAGCGGCACCAGCCTGGCCAGGCGGGCGGCCACGGGCGAGCCTGCGTCCCTCCGGGCCTGGCGCGGCCGGGCCAGCAGGCCCGCGACCCGTCCGGCATGGACCGTGCCGGCGTCGGCGTCCACGGTGACGACCGTGCCTTCGGTGAGGACCTCGAAGGCGTCGGCCGCGCCGGTGACGACGGGCAGGCCGAATTCCCGGGCCACGGAGGCGAAATGCCCGGCCCGGCTGCCGGCGACCGCCACCACGGCGGCCAGGCGGTCCACGGCCCGGGCCAGGGCCGTCGGCAGGGTGGGGGTGACGAGCACCGTGCCCGGGGCGATGGCGTCCACGTCGAGGACCGTGGCGGCGAAGAGCACCGTGCCGGCGGCCGCGCCGCCCGAGGCCCGCTGGCCGCCGGCGAGCAGCGCCCGGCCGGCCGGCCGGGCCGGGGGCGGAGCCTCGGCCGCCTCGGGCGACGCCTCCACGGCCATGGGCCGGGACTGGACCACGAACAGCTCCCGCCCCGGGGTGAGCACCCATTCCACGTCCTGGGGCGCGCCGAAGGCCTTTTCCAGCACGAGCCCCTGGCCGGCCAGCTTGGCGGCGGCGGCGTCGGGCAGCACCGGCCCGTCGAGATGCATCCGATCGAGGAGGAAATGCGGCGGATCGTGGGAAAGGACCAGCCGCTCGGGGCTGGCCGCACCCTCGACCAGGCCGCCGCCGAGGCCGGGCACGGCGTAGACGGCCATGGGCGCTTCCGGGTCGCCGCTGTCGCGGGTGTAGAGCACGCCCGAGGCGGCGGCCGGCACCATGGGCAGGTAGAGCACGGCCATGGGCGTCTCCTCGTCGGCGTAGCCGGTGAGGGTCCGGTAGGTGATGGCCTTGGCCGCGTACTTGCCGGCCACGACGCGCTGGTAGGCCTTGACGGCGTCGTCCGGCGCGACGTCGAGGAGGCTTTCGTACTGGCCGGCGAAGGAGGCCCGGCCGTCCTCGGCCACGGCCGAACTGCGCGCGGCCAGGCGGGCGGGCGCGCCGCCGGGCACGGCGGCCAGGGCCCAGGCCGCCTCGCTTAAGGGGACGGCGATCTCCTCGGGCAGGCTCGCCGCCAGCACGAGCTCCCGGATGGCCCCGGCCGCCTCGGCCACCTCGGCCGGCCGGGACAGGTCCACCCGGCGCAGCTGGCGGTTGATCTTGGGGCGCAGCTCGCAGGCTTCCAGGAAGTAGCGGAAGGCGCTGGTCGTGACCACGAAGCCCGGGGGCACGGGCACGCCGGCGGCGGCCGCCCGGGACAGGTTGGCGGCCTTGCCGCCGCCGGCGGCCGCGTCGCCGCCGAGCGCGGCCAGGGAGCGGATAAACGGCGCGCCCATGTCCCCGACCGGCACGTCCAGGGCCATCTGGACGTAGAAATCCACCTTCTTGGCGTACTCGGCCAGATCCAGGTGCTTGCTCGGCGACAGGCGCGACAGGCGCTCGACCATCTCCGAGACGGACAGGCGAAGCCGCCTGGTCAGGTGCGCCACCCGGGCCCAGTCGGCGGCCACCGCCCCGTAATGCACGTCCTCGACCGCGGCGATGAGCTCCAGGCACAGGTCGTCGAAGCGCAACAGTTCGCGGAAGGCGTTGTACTTCTCCCGCAAGAGCACGCCCGGGGCGAAGACCTGATAGGTCCAGCGGCGGAAGAGTTCCTTGGAAAACACGGCTCCGCTCCGCTCAGCCGCTCTGGGAGGAGGCCAGGGCCTCTTCCACCTTGCGTTCGAGCTCTTCCTTGTCGATGGGCTTGACGCAGTATTCGCAGGCCCCCAGGCGCACGGACTCCCGGGCCGTCTCCAGGGTGGGATAGCCCGTGAGCATGATGACCCGGGTTTCGGGGGAGCGTTTCTTTATCTCCTCGAGCACCTCCACGCCGCTCATCTTCTTGAGCTTCATGTCGAGGATGGCCAGGTCGGGCTTTTTTTTCGCCACGTGGGCCAGGGCCTCCTCCTCTTCGGTGAAGACGCCGACAGCGTGGCCCTTGCGTTCGAGGATGCGCTTGATGACCACGCCGGCGTCGATGACGTCGTCGAGAACGATGATGTCGGCCATGGGATCAACCCTCCGGGGACTCGGCGGGCAGGCACGCGCCGAGGGTTTCTTCGTGATCGAGCGGCAGGTCCACGACGAAGACGACTCCCGGGCCGGGGGCGTCGCCCAGGCTCAGGTCGTCGAAAAAACCGGCCGGCACGGGGCTTTCCACGGTGATCGCGCCGCCGTGGTCCTTGATGATGCCGAAGGAGACGGAAAGCCCGAGCCCGGTGCCCTGACCCACGGGCTTGGTGGTGAAGAAGGGGTCGAAGATGCGGGAGCGGTTCTCCTGGGCGATGCCCGGGCCGGTGTCGGCGAACCAGGCCGTGACCTTCTGCTCGGCGGCGAAAAGGCGCGAGCGCACGAGCAGCGTCCCGCCGCAGGGGCCCATGGCGTCGCGGGCGTTGGAGAGCAGGTTGATCCAGACCTGCTTGAGCTTCTCCGGGTCGCCGTAGATGATGGGCATGCGCTCGTCGAGGTCCGTGGCGATCTCGGTCCGTTCCAGGGAAAAGGCGTGGCGCACCAGGGTGACGGCCTCCATCAGGGAGTTGTTGAAGCACATTTCGATCTTGGCGCTCTCGGCCTGGCGGGAGAACCCGAGCAGGTCGGCCACGATTTTCCGGCAGACCTTGGCCTGTTTCTCGATGGTTTGCAAATCGAGGCGCATCTGGCCGTCCGGGGGCACGTCGTCCTGGAGGAGCTGGGCGTAGCCGAGGATGACGCCCAGCGGCGTGTTGATCTCGTGGGCCACGCCGCCGGCGAGCTTGCCGAGCGACTCCATCTTCTGGGACTGGATGAGCTGCTCCTGGAACTGCTTGAGCTGGGTCACGTCCCGGGCCGTGCGCAGGATGCCGATGGTGCGGCCCCGGCCGTCGACGATGGGCACGCGCACCACGTGCAGCCACGTGGTGGCCCCGTCGCGGCGCACGGACACCTCGCGGTCGCTGGGGCGGGAGGTTTCGAGGACCAGGGCGTTTTCCGCGTGCATGTCCTCGCCCTCGTCCAGGGGAAAGACGTCGCGGTCGGGCGCGCCCACGATGTCCCGGGCTTCGGCCCCGACGAAGGCGGCGAAGGCCCGGTTGACGGCCAGGTAGACGAGGCGTTCGTCGAGCAGGCAGACAAGGTCGGGGTTGGCGTCGAGGATGGTGCGCAGCTGGCGCTCCTGGCGCGACAGCACGCGCTCGGCCCGGCGCAGCTCGTCCAGGTGGGTCTTAAGCGACACGGCCATGACGTCGAAGGTCTCGGCCAAGTCCTGGATCTCGTCGCCTTTCTGTTCGGCGAAGACCGGGCAGCCCTCGCAGGACTCCGGGCCGCCGCCGCGCTGGCCCGGGGCGGCGGTGAGCCAGCAGCGCCGGTCGCGGTCGCCGTGGGCCGGGCAGGCGGTCCGGTCGCAGGCCAGGACCGAGGAGCAGGCGCAGCGCGCGCGCGGCCCGGCCCGCTGGTCCAGGTTGCCCTTGACCACCTCCTCGGCGTGGGCGCGAAGCCGATTGATGCGCTCGGTGACGCGCCGGGCGAACAGCGTGGACGGGGCCAGGGCGGCCACCATGGCCGCGGCGGAATAAAAGACGATCATGAGCGCCAGGCTGTCGGCGGCGGCCTCGGCCTTGGTGCGCGAAAGCCCGATGCGGGCCGTGCCGAAGGGCGTGCCCACGATGACCACGGGCGCGGCGAAGTCGTCGATCATCTCCCGGCCGGCGTCCAGGAGCCGGATGTGGGGCGCGCCGCCGGCCGGGGCGTTGACCTCGCGCAGCTCCACGGGGAAGCCGCCCTTGAAGGTATGGACGAGCACGTTGCCGTCGCGGTCGAGGATGAAGGCGTAGACGATGTCGTCCACCTTCTTGAGCTCGTCGACCATGTTTTTGAGCCGCAGCAGGTCCATGGACAGCATGGCGTCGGAGACGCGCATGGCCAGGTTCTCGGAAAGGACCAGTCCCCGCTTTCGCGTCTCGGACTGGAGCGACTCGGCCGCCGCCCGCCAGGTGAGGTAGGCCAGGGGAATGCTGATGAGTCCCACGATGAGCACGATGCCGCAGTTGATCTTGGTGCGAAAGCTCAGGCGCGACAGCCGCGGCAGCCGGATCATTCCTCGTCCTCCGCGGCGTCGATGTCGAGCTTTTCGGCCAGTTCGCGCACCGGGGCGTAGTCGGCGTCGGTAGCGGCGATGATGCCGCGCATGCCGGCGGTCTGGAGGATGACGGCGTCGTCGGGGCGCTCCATGGACAGGGCGAACATGGCCCGGGAGACCCGTTCGACGATGTCCGGGGAAAGCCCGGCCCGGGCGGCGTAGACCCAGCCGGGATAGGCCTTGCTCTCGGCCAGGACGCGGATCTGGCCGATGTCGATCTTGCCGCGCAGGATGTCCAGGGAGCCGTCGCGGATGGAGCCCACGTCGCAGGTGCCGGCAAAGACGGCCAGCACCACCTTCTCCTGCTTGCCGCCAGGGCCGGGGGCGAAGGTGATCTCGGCGAAGTCCCGGCGGCGCAGGCCGTGGTCGAGGAATTCGCCCAGGGCGTAGAGGTAGCCGCCGGCCGAGGACGGGTCCACGGCCATCCAGCGCTTGCCCCGGCAGTCCTCTATCGTCTTGAGGACCTGGTTGTCGCGGCGGCAGATGATCTGGCTGCGGAAATCCGGCTTGCCCGAGGGCTCGATGATCCGCGCGAAGGCCCGGGCCCCGGAGCGGGCCATGCGGATGTAGGCGAAGGGGTTGGAGTAGGAGAGGTCGATCTCGCCGCGCTCCACCATGCGCACGTGCTCCTCGAAGGTGTCGGGGAAGATCTGGCGCAGGGTGAGGCCGGTGGCCCGGCCGAGGTAGTCCAGCAGCAGGCGGTGGCGCTCGTAGGAGACGGTGTGGGCGTACTGGGGCAGGTAGGCGTAGGTCACGGCGCGGGGCGGCAGGCGCAGGGTCGGCTCTTCGCGGCGCGACAGGTCCACGCGCACGGCGTCCTCGTCGTCGCCGCAGCCGGCCAGCAGCGCGGGCAGGGCCAGGCATGCCCGCAGGACGTCGCGTCGGCGCATGGTTCCTCCTCCCGATGATCGAGACAGGATACGCCGTTTCGCGGCGGCTGGAAAGATGGGCCGGCGCTCAGTCCCGGGGCCTGGCCAGATCGGTCCAGGAACGCAGCTTGGCCCGCCGCCCGGCCGATTCCCGCCGGGCCTTCTCCACGCGGCCGAACAGGGGCAGCTTTTGCCAAAGGGGCCACATGGCCAGGCGGACCAGGATGTAAAGGCCCAGGAACACGGCGTTGTAGCGCAGGGGATGGCCCGGGAGAAAGGGCACGTCCACGCCCTCGAAGCGGCCCGACAGCCAGGCCAGGGCGAAGGGCACGGGCCACACGGACACGGAGAAAAGGGCGGCCCCGGCGAAGAAGGACTTGCCGAAGGCCTCGTTGGCCTCCTTGTTGGCGGCCTTGTAGGCGGTCTTGTCCCCGGCCTCGATGGCGGCCACGGACAGGTTGTGCATGCGGGCCATCTCCTTTTCCTCGCGGGCGTAGTGGCCGCGATTGAAAAGCCAGACGGCGTCGTAGGTGAGCCGGCCAAGCAGCAGGGAGCCCACGGCCAGGCAGAGCGTGCCCAGGTAGAAGCCGGCCGCGGCCGAGCCGGGCAGGCGGAAGGGGGCGATGAGCAGACCGTCGAGGAGTTCCAGCACGCGAGGCCTCGTTGCTTAAGGGTAGGACGGCCTGTCGCGGCCGCCGGGCGCGGGGGAGTTCTTGAGCCGCTTCAGCCCGTCGCCGGCGGAAAGTCCCGGCGCGTTTTTCGCGGACGCGGCACGATACACCAGCCCGCCCGGAAAGCGAAGCCGGCCGGCGGCCGCAAAAAAGGCCCCGGGCGCGAGGCCCGGGGCCGCCGTATGGGAGAGGCGTCCGATGGTTAACCGAACATCTTGAGGTTGAAGAAGCCGCGCAGCACGTAGTCGATGCCGACGTACAGGGCCAGGACGATGAACAGGCGCTTGAGCCAGATGTCCGGGATGTACTTGGAGGTGCGCGGGCCGATGATGGAGCCGACCACGACGCCGACCAGCTCGATGCCGATCATGTGCCAGTGCAGGGGCACGCCGCCGGACATGAAGGTGGCGATGGAGGTGATCATGCTGACGAGCACGGCCAGGGCCGAGGTGCCGGCGGCCAGGTACATGGGCAGCTGGGCCACGCTGGTCAGGAAGGGCACGAGCAGGAAGCCGCCGCCGACGCCCAGGAACGCGGCCAGGGCGGAGATGACGATGCCGCCGAGGAAGGGGATCAGCGGATTGAAGCCGAAGTCCACGCCGTAGAAGGTGAAGGTGATGCGGGTGAGGCTCAGGGAGGTCACCTTGACGCCCAGGGCCTTGGTGTCGATCTGCTCGCCGCTTTTCTGGCGCTTGACGGTGTCTTCGAAAGCCTTGGCCGCGGCCTTGGCCTTCTTCTTGCTCGCCTGGCCGGCCGGGGTGGTTTCCCAGAAGAGGTAGCAGCCGAGCAGCAGCACGAACAGGCCGAAGTAGCCCTGGTAGGAGGAGAAGGACACCTTGCCGGCGGTGAGCGTCACGGACAGCCAGCTGCCGACGATGGACCCGAGGCCAAGGGCGGCGGCCAAGGGCAGCACCAGGCGGCCCATCTTCCAGTAGTTGAAGGAGGAGATCAGCGCCGAAAGGCCGACCAGCCACTGGTTGGAGGTGCGGATGGAGTCGGTGACGAGCTTGTTGAGCTCGGGCGCGGTCTGCTTGAAGGTCTTGGCGTAGGCGCCGTAGCCGTAGACCGAGATGTGGCCCACGCCGGCCATGACGCCGCCGAAGGCGCCCACCGTGGAGAATATCCAGCCCACCCACACGGCCCAGCCGAAGGCCAGGCCCAGGCTCACTTCGGGCGCGCCGGGGATGCCGAGGAAGCCCTTGGCCGCGGCCGGATCGATCTGGCCGGGGCCGGCCCCGGCCGGGGCCTTGGCGATGGCGTCGGAAAGCTTGTCGGCCAGGGCCGGTTCGATCCACAGGGCCAGCACCGCGAGGGCGGCGAGGCCCACGGGCAGGGTCAGTTTCCAGTTCTTCACGGTGGTCTCCTTTTTTGGCGGCGAAATCGTCCATTGCGCGATGGGACGCGACCGGGCGTGCGTTTCCCGGGCGCGCATCCCCGGGCCAGTAGCGGGGCGACATCATGCCTGCCGCCGCAACACCTCGCATCGGCGCGGGAATCGGATCGCTACATCGCATCCGTGCAGGGCCTTGCCGCGTTTTTCCCCTCCGCGAGCCCTGTCCGCGCCAGTGCATCACCATGCGTCTTCCGTCCGTGACGGCGTGACGACAGCTTTGCGCCAGCATAGAGCATTCCGGCTTGCGATTGTCAAGGAAACCTTGCAATCGTTCTGTTTTTCGCAATACGACGGGGCGAGGAAGGAGAAAGGGCCGGGAAAGGGGGCTTGGTATTGTGATTTTTTTCACAATCTCAGGCCATAAAGAAGGGCCTCGCCGTCCCCGGCGAAGCCCTCGTTGCCGGCCCTGCGGCCGGACGGCTTTCCTTTGTCACAAGGGGAAGCGGATGGCAAGCCCCGGCGAACCACCTTGATAAATTGAAATGTTCCGGGGGCGACAGGAAGGCGGTTTCGGGCCGGTCGCCGGGCACAAGGAGCAGCCCGGGCGGGATTTCCCTTTGACCGCCGGGAGGTTGCGCGTTATACCACGCCCGCCCCGGACCCGGTCCGGGCAGCCCGTCCCGTGGAGACCCTGCCGATGCTCCCCTTTTTTCGCGCCAAAACCCAGAAAGACTTCAGCGACAAGCTCTACGGCAAGCCGCGCAAGTACCGCCTGAGCCGCAACGGCGCGGCCGTGTCCCTCTCCGGCCGCCTGCTCGCCCACTACCGCCGCGACGTCCTGCCCGACGGGCTTATGCCCCCGGCGGCCGGCCGGGTGGAGCTGCTCGGCGTGCTGCTCTCGGCCGCCGGGCGTTTCGTGATTTATTACGCCGTGTCCTATCCCGAGAGCGAGGACATCGCCGACCGCCACGAGTACGTCCACGCCTGCCCCAGCCTGGAGGCGGTGCGCGAGTTCCTGGCGGCCATGCACTATCCGGACAAGGGCGAGTTCGTGGACGCGGTGCTGGTCCGCGCGGCCAGGATCCTGGCCGCCAATCCCCAGACCGCGCCCCTGGCCGGGGACATGCCGCCGCAAGCGCCCGAAGCGGCCCCGGAGCCCGCCGCCGACGGGGCGGCGGACGCGACGCCGGCCGACCCGGTCGACGTCCCCGAGCCGCCCGCCCCCGCGCCCGAAGCCGCCGCCAAACCCTCCTGACGCGAAAAGCCCTGCGATCCGCCGCACGGACCACAGGGCTTCCCTCTCTCCACTTCTCCCCTATCGGGGGGGACCGGGGGGGATCATCCCCCCCGGCCGCCGGAGGCATCTTTTCTCTCTTCTTTGCTTCCCTTCTCCCCCTCATCCTACATCTGTCGCAACAGCAGGCGTTTGCCGTAGGCGTCGCGTTCGTCCACGTTCTGCTTGCCGGGCCGCAGGAAGCGCAGGGCGTGGGCGGTGCAGCCCGTGACGCAGGCCGGGTCGAGGCCTGCGTCGATGCGGTCGCGGCAGTAGTCGCACTTGACCACCTTGCCCGTGGCCTCGTTCCATTGCGGGATGCGCCAGGGGCAGGCCTGGATGCAGGCCTTGCAGCCCACGCACAGCTCCTCCCGCACGTAGACCACGCCGTCCTCCTCGCGCCGGGTCATGGCCCCGGTGGGGCAGGCCGGCACGCACCAGGGGCGCTCGCAGTGGAAGCAGGACATGTAGAGGTTGAGCAGCCGAGGCTTGGCCTTGACCATGTCCGGACCGACCGTGACGAGCTTGCCCGGCTTGGCCGAAGGCGGCACGGCGTTTTTGACCTGGCAGTGCACCTCGCAGGCGTGGCAGGAAATGCAGCGCTTCTTGTCCAGCTGAATCATGTACTTGCTCATGCGGGCTCCTTGGCGTCGGTGTCGACGACGGGGGCGTTGACGGCGGCGGGCGCTTGCCACGCCTGCTCGCGGAGGCGGGCCAGAAGGTCCAGGCGGAAATCCGCCCGGGAGCTTCCGACGTAATAGACGTGGCGTGAAAACCGCAGCGAATCCACGGGGCAGGCCCTGGCGCACTGGCCGCACAGGCTGCACAGGGAATAGTCGAGGACGAACGCCCCGGGCGTCTTGCAGCCTTTTTGCGGGGCCGGGGCCATGGCCTCGGAGCGGGGGATGAGCTCCCCGGCCAGCTCCTCGGCCTCGCGGCCGGCGGGGCCGCCGCCGCCCGCGCCGACCAGGCAGCCGACGGACAGGCACGACGACGGGCAGGCCCGCACGCAGGCCCCGCAGGCGATGCAGCGCGGCACGGACGGGTCGTCCTCCTTGCCCACGAGCTCCACATGGCCCCGGTAGGTGTCGAGGTTGTCCACCTCGCCCATCGGGTAGAGCACCGTGACGGCGGGCCTTGTCAGGGCCTTGCCGGTGACGCCGAGCCCGACGAGCAGGCTTTTGAGGCCCGTGGCGGCCTCGGCCAGGAGACTGGTCACGGTCACGGTGTTCCCTCCTTCGACGTTTGGCCGTCCGGGCACGGAAGGCCGCAAGCCAGCTTAGACGTCTTTTTCCGCGTTGTGTCAACGAACGGGTCGAAAGTTCCCGCCTTCACAAACATCCGAAAAATATATCGTGATTGTGTAGTTTGCACGTTCCTCATTTCACGACGCTTTTCCCTTGCACTCGGTCACGAATCCTTGCTAATGCGTGAGACGATCGAAACGCCTCGGCAAACGCAACGCCGCCTCGATGGGAGCGAGTCATGAAACACAAGCAAGTCTACAGCGTCTGCGGCATGTGCACGGTACGCTGCCCCATGATGGCCACGGTCTCCGGCAACAGGGTCGTGCATCTGCAGGGCAACCCCCACGCTTCGGGCATCAAGGGGGCGCTGTGCGCCAGGGGCGCGGCCGGCGCGGCGCTCGTCGCGGACGACGAGCGGCCCCAGTTCCCCATGATCCGGGCCGGCGAGCGCGGCGAGGGCAAATGGCGCAAGGCCTCCTGGGACGAGGCCCTGGCCCATGTCGCCGGGGAGCTTGCCCGCATCAGGGAGACCCACGGCGGCCGCTCCATCCTGCTCTCCGACCGGGGCGGCCCGTTTCGCGACATGCACCGGGCCTTTTTGAAGGCCCTGGGCAGCCCAAACTACTGCAACCACGATTCCGCCTGCGCCCGCAACGTCCAGCACGCCGCCCTGTCGCTGTTCGGCTTCGGCCGCAAGGACGTGGCCTACGACTACAAGAACAGCCGGCACGTGGTGCTCCAGACGCGCAACATCTTCGAGGCCATAAACGTCAAGGAGGTCAACGACCTCCTCGATGCCAAGGAAGCCGGGTGCAAGATCACCTGCATCGACGTGCGGACCACGGTGACGGCGGCCAAGGCCGACACCTTCCTCATGGTGCGCCCGGGCACGGACTACGCCCTGAATCTGGCCGTCCTCCACGAACTGCTCTCCCGCGACCTCTACGACAAGGACTTCGCCACGGCCTGGATCAAGGACCTGGAGGCGCTCAAGGCCTTCGTCGCGCCCTACGACGCGCATTTCGCCGCCCGGGAGACGGGCGTTCCCGCCTCGCGCATCGCCGCCCTGGCCGATGCCCTCGCCGCCGCCGCGCCGGCCGTCATCTGGCACCCCGGCTGGATGACCGCCCGCTACGGCGATTCCTTCAACGTCTGCCGCTCGGCCTACATGATAAACGCCCTGCTCGGGTCCATCGGGGCCAAGGGGGGGCTGCCCCTGGTCAACGGCCCGGGGCACGTGGGCAAAAAGGGGCTCAAGAACCTCGTGGACCTCTTTCCCAAGCCCGGGGACAAGCGCGCGGACGGCGTGGGCTGGATGGAGGGCCGCACCCACTTCGAGGCCGGCCCGGGCCTGGTCAACCTGGCCTACGAGGCCATCGAGACGGGAGAGCCGTACCCCATCCGGGCCTACATCGCCCACCGCCACGATCCGCTCATGGCCTTTCCGGACACGGCCGACCTCAAGCGGCGCTGGAAGAACCTGGAGCTGCTCGTGTCCGTCACCTTCTCCTGGTCGGACACGGCCTGGTTTTCCGACGTGATCCTGCCCATGTCGCCGTACCTGGAGCGCGAGTCCATGATCGCCTGCAAGAAGGGCGTGTCGCCGTCGTTTTTCGTGCGCCGCCGGGCGCTTACGCCACGCTTCGACACCCGGGCCGACTGGGAGATCTACCGCGACCTGGCCCGGGCCATGGGCATCAAGGAGCTGGATTTCGCCGGCATCGAGGACATCTGGGCCTACCAGCTTGCGGACACCGGCCTTTCCATGGCCGACTTCGAGGCCAAGGGCATGGTCGGCCTTGGCGGGCCGCTCTACCGGCCCGTGGACGAAAAGACCTTCAAGACGGCCTCGGGCAGGATCGAGATCGTGAGCCCCAAGCTCGAGGCCGACGGCCTGGCCTCGCTTGCGCCCTACGTCCCGCCCGCCGCGCCGCCCGAGGGGGCCTTCCGGGTGAGCTTCGGCCGGGTGGGACTGCACACCCAGGGCCATACGGTCAACAATCCCCTGCTCTTCGCCCAGATGCCGGAGAATGAGCTGTGGATCAACGCCGCCGAGGCGGGCAAACGAGGCATCGCCGACGGAGCCCTGGTGGAGGTGCGAAACGGCTCCTTCTCCGGCCGGATCAAAGCGAAGGTCACCGAGGGCATCCATCCCGAGACGGTCTTCATGGTCCACGGCTTCGGCCACACGCTGCCCGTGGAGAGCCGGGCCCGGGGCCGGGGCGTGGCCGACAACGAACTCATGCCCGGCGGCATCGCCAGTTGGGACAAGGGCGGCGGCGGCGTGTGCATGCAGGAGCACTTCGTGACCGTGGCCCCGGCCTGACCGGGCCGGGGCAGGGGGACAAACGCCCGCGGGACAGGGCCTCGCGGGCGTTTCGCTTCTTGATTCGCCGGGTTACGGATCGTGTCAGCAGGGTCACGGAAATTCCAAAACGCCGTTGACCCATTGCTCTATGGTTGTTATGAACATAATCCTCATGGACGACAACCTGCCCACCTCCGAGGACCTGCGTCCCTTTCCCCTGCGCCAATCGCTGGGCTTTCTGCTGACGCGCACGGCGCTGAAGCTCCGTCTGCTCGGCAACGTCATCCTCCAGGAGGCCGGCGAGGACATCACCGTGGACCAGTGGGGCATCCTGAACCTCCTGTGGGAGGCCGACGGGCAAACGCCCGTGGAGCTGGCCCGCCGGGCCGACAAGGACAAGCCCAACGTCACCCGGCTTCTCAAGATCCTCGAAGACAAGGACCTCGTGGCCCGGGTGCCCGATCCCAAGGACCGCCGCAGCCACCACATCGTGCTCACCGACGCCGGCCGGGCGCTCAAGGACAAGCTCCTGGGCCTCGGCGTCGTCTGTTTCGAGCGCGCCTGCCAGGGCCTTTCCCGGCAGGAAGTCGAGACCCTCAAAAGCCTGCTCAACCGCGTCTACGCCAACGTTTCGTAGTATCGCACGTCCGCGCCCCGAAGCCGTGGGCGCGATCCAGGGGTTGGTATGTCAAATGTGACTGAACTGGTGGCGGCAGACAGCGCCATCGGTCCGTATTCCTTCGAGGAGTTTCTGGACGTCGCCGCGGCCTTCCACGGCAATCCCGCACCGGGGCTGATCATCGGCGGCTTCATGGTGGACGCGGCCCGGGCCTTTCTGCCCGAGGGCACGCTGTTCGACGCCGTGGTGGAAACCAAGAAGTGCCTGCCCGACGCGGTGCAGATCCTCACCCCGCCAAGCTACGGCAACGGCTGGATGCGGGTGCTCAACCTCGGCCGCTACGCCCTTTCGCTCTACGACAAGCACACCGGCGAGGGCTGGCGCGTCTGGCTCGATCCCGAGCATTTGCGGGCCTGGCCGGAGATCCACGCCTGGTACCTCAAGACCAAGCCCAAGAAGGAACAGGACCGGGCGCGGCTGTTCGCCGAGATCAAGGCCGGCGGCCGGACCCTTTGCCGGGTGGCCAGGGTCAGGCTGCGCCCGGATTTCGTGGCCAAGCCCCACATGGGGGCCATCGGCGTGTGCCCGGTGTGCGGCGAAGGCTATCCCAAGGCCGACGGGGCCATCTGCCGGGGCTGCGCCGGCGAGGCCCCCTACCGGCGCGAGGGCGATTCGCCCAGGCTTCGGGCCATGCCCGTGGGCGAGGCGGCCGGCCGCCGGGCCCTGCACGACATGACCCGCATCGTGCCCGGCGTGTCCAAGGGCGTGGCCGTGGCCGCCGGCGCGGACATCACCGCCGGCGACGTCTGCCGGCTCCAGACCATGGGAAAAAACAGCGTCTACGTGGAGGATCTGTCCGAACCCGACGATTCGTTCGTCCACGAAAACGAGGCCGCCCTGGCCTTTGCCGAGGCCATGCGCGGGCCCGGGCTCGTCACTTCCGGCCCGCCCCGCGAGGGCAAGGTGGAACTTCTCGCCGCCGCCAACGGATTTTTCACCGTGGACAAGGAGCGGCTCACGACCTTCAACATGGTCGAGGGCGTCATGTGCGCCTGCCGCCAGAACCACCTCGTGGTCGAGGCCGGCAAGCCCGTGGCCGGCTGCCGGGCCATTCCGCTCTACCTGCCGCGCCGGGTCTTCGAGGCGGCCATGCACGTCCTGGCCGAGGGCCCGCTTTTCGTGGTGCGGCCCATGCGCAAACCCAGGACGGGCGTGCTGGTCACGGGCACGGAGATCCATTCGGGGCTTATCGAGGACAAGTTCGAGCCCGTGGTGCGCGGCAAGGTCGAGGCGCTCGGCGGCTCGGTGGTGGCCGCGGTCACCGTCCCGGACGACCGGGCCGCCGTGGCCGAGGGCGTGCGCAGGCTCCTGGCTGCCGGCGTGGACCTCATCGTGACCACGGCCGGGCTGTCCGTGGACCCCGACGACGTGACCCGGGCCGGGCTCGACGACGCCGGCCTGGCCGACGCCGTGCACGGCATGCCCATCCTGCCCGGAGCCATGGCCATCGTGGGCCACATCGGCGACGTGGACGTCATCGGCGTGCCGGCCTGCGCGCTGTTTCACCGCACCACGAGCTTCGACCTGCTCCTGCCCCGGGTGCTGGCCGGCGTTCCCCTCACGCGCCGGGAGGTGGCCGGGCTGGCCGAGGGTTCCATGTGCCTGTCCTGCCGGGCCTGCACCTATCCCAAATGCCCCTTCGGCAAATGACGGCCCCTTGACCGACCGCCCCGGCCGTCCTATGGGAGGATAGCCAACTTGGCTGGAGGCAAGATGCTCTGTCGACTGACGACGGCCCTGCTCCTTGGCGGGGCCGTTTCCCTTTTCCCGCTGGCGGCCCGGGCGTATACGCTTTACGGCTACGAGGACGACTACGGCCTCGTGCACCTGAGCGAAGAGCCCCTGTCCGACAAGTACGTCCTGATTTTCGAAGGCCCCAAGGACCCCAGGATGGGGTTCGCGGCGATCAAAAAGCGCATCCACGACTTGGGCGCGGTGTCGCAGGACCGCAAGGACGGCTGGATCCTCGAGGCCACCCGGTCCTACGTGCGCATGGGCACGGCGCCGCTCGGCCCGGGCGGCTATCCGGAAGTGATCGAGTCGGGTCCGCTGGTGGACCTCGTGCGCGACAAGAGCCGGGCCTGCGGCCTGGAGCCGGAGCTGCTCTACGCCGTCATCGAGCAGGAATCGCGCTTCCAGGCCCAGGCCGTCTCGCCCAAGGGCGCGGCCGGACTCATGCAGCTCATGCCCGCGACGCAGGCCACCTACGGCGTGGCCAACCCCTTCGACCCCGAACGCAACGTGGCCACCGGGGCCAAGTTTCTCCAATCGCTCCTCGGCCGTTTCGGCAACCTGTCGCTCGCCCTGGCCGCCTACAACGCGGGCCCCGAGACCGTGGCCCGCTACGGCGGCATCCCCGACATCCCCGAGACGCGCAACTACGTCTCGCGCATCCTGGCCCGCTACGCCATGCTCAAGGAAAGCCACCCGGGCCTTGGCGCGAGCAAGAACATCGCCGCGGCCAAGGCCAAGGGAAAAAAAGCCGGGCCGACGCGCGCGACGTCCCAATAACGAGGCAGCGTTTTTGAATAATAGGACGGCTGCGGGCTGTTGCCCAAGGAATGCGCCGGCGCGCGCGTTTCGCGGGCGCCAGGCTAGTCCGTCCTGCGCCACAGCCGGAATTGGATCCAGACGCCGATGGCGGCGGTCATGAGGCACAAAAGCGGGAAGACGACGAACCCGAAGGCGTTGCCTTCCATGGGCGCGAAACACAGGGGCAGCGTCACCGGCAGGCACAAGAGGGCCGGCTTGTGGGCCAGGCGGAAACGGTCCCAGGCGTCTTCCCCGTCGTCGCCGCGAAACCTGCGGCGCAGACGCCGCCACAGCCGGTAGCGCGCCCAGAGCAGCAGGGCCAGGATGGCCGCCAGGACCGGAAAGACCGGCATGGTGACGTTGGTCTCCATGGGGACGGTGCCGTAGGGCACGGCCAAGTCGAGGAAATAGGCGAAAAGGAACGCCGGCGGGTAGCCCGCGCCGGCGGCCAGGACCAGGAAGACCCGGATCCGGCGGGGAAGGGGAAGACGCGGCGGCGGCTTGGCCATGGCTGCTCCCGGCCTGAAGAGGACGTCGCCCCGAGACCCTGCGTCGCGGGGATGCGGGAGCGGAGTTTCCGGGGGCCGGGAACTCCGTTCCCATAGGAAAATTGTCCCAGGCGCGGCCGGCAAGTCAACGGAATTTCGCCAACCCCGTCGTCCTTCCCGAGGAGGTCCCATGCGCGTGCCGTCGTCCGTCCTATTGGCGGCGTTCCTGTTCGTTTCGGCCGGGCCGGCCCTGGCCCAGTCCCAGGCCGAACTCAATGCCGCGGCCTGCGGCGCGGCCAAGAAGGCCGACGCCGAGCTCAACGCCGTGTATGGCGCGATCCTCAAGAAAAATGCCGGCGACAAGCGCTTCATCGACAAGCTCAAGGCCGCCCAGCGGGCCTGGCTGGCCTTTCGCGACGCCGAGATGGCCGCGCGCTATCCGGCCGAGGACAAATCCGAGTACGGCACCATCTTCAACCTGTGCTGGTGCAACGCTCTGGCTTCCCTGACCGAGGCGCGCGCGGCGCAACTGAGGCCCTGGCGCGACGGCGTCCCCGAGGGCGACGCCTGCCTGGGCAGCTATCCGGTGCGTTGAACCGCGGATGTCCACGATTCTCGTCCGGGGCGTGGGGAAGCGTTTGATCGCCGGATGGCCGGAACGCGGCCGGCAGCCTGGCCCGGACTCGCGGGGCATCCGGCCGGTCTCTGGACAATCGGCTGGCGGGTGAAAAAATACGGGCAGCCGGGGCTTGCCAGGCCGGCTGGAAAGAATTATATTTTTATATAATTTGGAGGCGGGCCATGTATACGACCAATCTGCGGAAAGTGGGCGGTTCGATCATGCTGGCCGTGCCGCCGGCGATTCTCGATCTGCTGCGGCTGGAGGCCGGGGCCAGCGTCGATCTGGCCGTCGACGGCGGGCGGCTTGTGGTCGCGCCGGTGCGGCGTCCGCGCTATACCCTGGACGAACTGCTCGCGAAGTGCGACGCCTCGGCCGCGATCAGCCGGGAGGATCGCGGCTGGCTGGACGACAAGCCCGTCGGCGACGAGTTGCTGTGATGGAGCGGGGCGATATCTATCTGGTATCTCTCGATCCGACCTCGGGCCACGAGCAGCAGGGAACGCGGCCCGTGCTGGTGGTTTCTCCGACGGCGTTCAACCGCCTCACCCGGACCCCCATCGTGCTGCCGATCACCACGGGCGGCAATTTCGCCCGCACGGCCGGCTTTGCCGTGTCCCTCGAGGGGGCGGGCACGAAGACCGTGGGCGTCGTGCGTTGCGACCAGCCGCGCGCCCTCGACCTGGCCTCGCGTAGCGCCCGCAGGCTCGAGTCCGTGCCGCCGGCCGTCATGGATGACGTTCTGGCTCGGTTGGCCGTGCTTTTCGCATAACTCCCGGCATCGGCATGTCCGGGTCGCGCGGTCCCACGGTCGTGGACCGCATTCCCGCTCGCCGCGCGGCGGGCTACTGGGCCTTGGCTTCGGCCCGGCGGTGGCGCAGGTATTCGATCACCCCGGGCAGGACCGAGATGATGATGATGGCCACGATGACCACGCTGAAATTGCGCTTGATAAACGGCATGTTGCCGAAGAAGTAGCCGGCGTAGACGAAGATGCCCACCCAGACCACCGCGCCGGTGACGCTGTAGGCCAGGAACTTGGCGTAGGTCATGCGGGCGATGCCGGCCACGAAGGGCGAAAACGTGCGCACGATGGGCACGAACCGGGCGATGATCACGGTCTTGCCGCCGTGGCGCTCGTAGAAGGCGTGGGCGCGAAGCAGGTATTCCTTCTTGAAGAAGCGCGTCTTCTCGCGCTCGAAGACCGCCGGCCCGATCCGCCGGCCGATCCAGTAGTTGAGGTTGTCGCCGATAAACGCCGCGGCCACCAGCAGGATGAAGATGAGGTTGGGGTCGAGCACGCCGCCGCCGCACAGCGCGCCCGTGGCGAAGAGCAGCGAGTCGCCGGGCAGAAACGGCGTGACCACCAGTCCCGTCTCGCAGAAGATGATCATGAACAATATGAAGTAGGTCCATGCGCCGTAATCGGCGGCGATGGCATTGAGGTATTTGTCCACGTGCAGCACGATGTCGATCAGGTGCGCGAGAAAATCCATGCGGGCTCCTTTGGGCGTGTTCAGCGGACCTTGCATAGGCGGCGGCCGGGACTTTTGCAAGGGGCGAGGCGGCCGGCGGGGCTTTTCAACGTCGCCTTGCCGCTGTAGGCTTGCCCCATGCCGCTTTCACCCGACGCCGGCGACCCCGCCGCGCCCGCTACGCCTGCCGCGCCTGTCGTGACGGGCGGACGCTCCTTCCGCCTCGTCTGCGCCCCAAAGGACCGGCCGCGCGTGGAGGCGCTGCTCGCCGCCACGGGCCACGCCTTCTGTCCGGAGCCTTTTTCCCCCTGGTGCCGCCGGGTTACCGTGGAGCCCATGCCGCTGGGTTCCTCCCTGGCCGCCCGGTTCGGCTACATCCACATCCAGGACCGCTCCTCCATGCTGCCGCCGCTGCTGCTCGATCCGCCGGCCGGGGCGCGGGTGCTGGACATGTGCGCCGCGCCCGGCGGCAAGACGGGCTTTCTGGCCCAGCTCGTGGGCCCGGCCGGCTTCGTGCTCGGCAACGAGCCCTCGCCGGACAGGCTGGCCACCCTGCGCCAGACGCTTTTCCGGGAAAGCCTGGTCAACGCCGCCACCTGCGCCCAGACCGACCTGGATCCGTTTTTCCCGGACGGCTTTTTCAGCCACATCCTCCTCGACCCGCCGTGCAGCGGCTGGGGCACCCTGGACAAGAACCCCCAGGCCGCGCGCATCTGGTCCGGGGAGAAGGTCGCGCCGCTTGTCGCGCTGCAGCGCAAGCTCCTGGCCACGGCGGCGCGGCTGCTCGCCCCGGGCGGGCGGCTCCTTTTCTCCACCTGCACCACCAACGTGGCCGAAAACGAGGACCAGACACGCTTCGCCCTGGACCATCTGCCCCTTGCCGCCGTGCCCCTGGCCCCGCCGGCCGGGTTCGTGTTCGAGGCCCCGGCCCGGGCGGACGTCTCGGGCGTGCTGCGCGTGGACGGCAAGGCTTCGGCCGCCCAGGGCTTCTACATGGCCCTTTTCGAGAAGGCCGGCGGCGGCGCGCCGCCCGCGCCTCGCCCGGACTTTCCCCGCGCGCCCCGGCCCGGGCGGGCGCGCGCCGCCCCCCGCTGCGGCCCGGCCGGGTTGCCGCCGGGCGAGGCCCGGGTGTTCGGGGAGAAGGTCTTCTTCAGCCACGAACAGGCCGCAGGCCTGCCCGAGGGGCTGCGCTTCCA
>NZ_JARKOZ010000060.1 GCF_029978005.1 Solidesulfovibrio sp.
GGCGCGTCGCCCGTCCTGCCGGCGTCCGGCCCTTGGGAAGCGGGAGTCTCTCCCGGCGGCGACGCCCGGAAACAATGCCAGCGAACGCGGTCCTAGGCGGACAGGGCCCGGGGGCCGGACGCGCCCGCCTCCTCCTTGAGGCTTTGCACCAGACTCGAAAGCTCCTGGGCCTGGGCCGCCAACTCGCCCACGGCCTGGGCCGACTGGCGCATGGCGTCGGAGGTCTCGGCCGAAACCCGGCTGATGCTCTCGATGGAGCGGTTGATCTCCTCGCAGGTGGCCGACTGCTGCTCGGCCGCCGTGGCGATGGAGGCGACCTGGCCGGAGGTGGCCTCGACCAGGGCCACGATGCGACCGAGGGCCTCGCCGGATTTGGCGGCCAGGGCCGTGGCGGCCTGGATCTTCTCCACGGCCAGGTCCACGTTGCCGATGTTCTTGCGCGTGCCGGACTGGATCTCGCTGATGGCCTGGCCCACTTCCTTGGTGGCGGTCATGGTCTTTTCGGCGAGCTTTCGCACCTCGTCGGCGACCACGGCGAAGCCGCGTCCGGCCTCGCCGGCCCTTGCCGCCTCGATGGCCGCGTTTAAGGCCAAAAGGTTGGTCTGGTCGGCGATGTCGGAAATGACGTTCAAGATCTGGCCGATGCCCTCGGCCTGGCGGCCCAGGGCGGTCATGTCGGTCTTGAGCCCCAGGGCCTGCTCCTGGGCGTCGCCGATGCCCTTGACCACTTCCGAGACGACCTTGGCCCCGTCGTCGGCCTGGGTCCTGGCATTATTGGCCGCGTCCGAGGCCGTGGAGGCGTTCTTGGCGATCTCGAGCACGGTGGCGGTCATCTCCTCCATGGCCGAGGCCGTCTCGCCGACCCGCGCGGACTGCTCCTCGGCCCCCCGGGTGGACTGCTCGATCTGGGCCGAAAGCTCCTCCGAAGCCGCGCCGACGATGCCGACCACGCTGTCGATCTTGCCCGCGGCCTGGAGCATGCCCTGGGCCATGGCCTGCTCGGCGACCGCCTTGGCCGACTCGGCCTCCTGGGTGGCCTGGGCCGCTTTTTGCGACTCCTCATTGGCCAGGCGCGTCTTGTCGTCGGCCTCGGCGATCTTGCCCTTGAGGCTTCCCACCATGGAGCGCAGGCTCTCGGCCAGCTTGCCGATCTCGTTTCGCAGCTCGAGGTCGAGGCTGGCGCCCAGGTGCCCGGCCGCGACCTCCGAGGCGTAGGCCTGCAGGCGCCTCAGCGGCCGCACGGCGATGCGCTCCAGGGCCAGGAACGTCACGGCCAGCAGGGCCGCCACGGCCACGAGGCCGGCGATGCCCATGGAATTGCGCAGCGCCACGGCCGGGGCCTCCATCTCGGCCACGTCCATGGCCACGGCCATGACCCAGTTCCAGCCCGACACCCGCGACCAGACCACGCGCTTCTCCTGGCCGCCGCGCGTCATGCTCCCATCGCCCGAGGGCTTGGCCAGCAGGGCCGCGATCCCGGGGTCTTTGGAAATGTCCTTGAGCAGCAGGTCGCGGTCGGCGTCCGCCACCACCACGCCCTTGGGCGAAAGGATGAAGGGCTTGCCGCTTTTGCCGATGCGGATGGACTCGATGTAGTCCTCGATGAGCCCGTCGAGGACGTAGGACATGCCCACGCCGCCGAGCACCTTGCCCGAGGCGTCCAGCACCGGAGCGGTCACGCTGACGATGAGCTTGCCCGTGACGAGGCTCTTGGTCGGCACGCTGCTCATGCCCGGCTTTCCGGCCAGGGCCGCCTGGATGTATTCCCGGTCCCCCAGGGGGTTGCGCTTGGATGCCTGGCCCTGGGACATGCAAATGACCTGGGTGCCCTCTTTATTGAAAATATAGAAGGTGTTGATGTCCTTGGACGCCTTGGACATCGCTTCCGCCACCTGGCTCAACTCCGCCTCGCTCTGGTTGTTGGCGAGAAAATCGCGCGCCGCCGGCATGAGCGACACGCCCTGCACCAATTCCATCTGCTGTTCGCCGAACTCCCCGGCCGCCTTGACTATGGCGGTGACCAAGGCGTTCATTTCGTGCTGTCGTGCCGACATGCTGTCGTCGAAGCTCATTTTTGCTACGCCGACGATCAAGAGGGCTTGTATGAGAACAACCACTATTCCGATGATGACTATCATTGCCGTTCGAACGCTTCGCATCGTATCCTCCGCAATGGTATGACAACGGGAACTTCCGAAATGCGTTCGCTGCAACCTAGCGGCTCCCCGTGTCACTGTCCATTGTTTTGCCCGCCCGGCCCCCTGAACATCTTGACCTTTTCCGCCGAACAGCGTTTATTTTGAACGATTCCCCTCCCCCGAACGTCGTCCGGAGCCGACCTGCCGTGCGGCTTGGCGCATCTCGGGCGTGCCGGCGGGCGGAGCGTAAAAAAATGCGTTTCTTGACTTAGGTCAAACCGTCCTTGCCCCGGCCCGCGTAGACCCGGAACCACGGAAACGGAAACCCGGACGAGAAACCCGACAAGGAGGACCTGATATGTTTTGCTACCAGTGCGAACAGACGGCCAAGGGAACCGGTTGCGACAAACTCGGCGTGTGCGGCAAGAAGCCCGAGGTCTCCGACCTGCAGGACCTGCTCGTCTACGCCCTGACCGGCCTTGGGCAGGCCGCCGCCGCGGCCAAGGCCGAAGGCAAGGCCGTGCCCCTGGAGACCGGCCGCTTTTTCGCCAAGGCCCTTTTCACCACGCTCACCAACGTCAACTTCGACCCGGCCGACTTCAAGCCCTGGATCGAGGAGGCCGTGGCCAAGCGCAAGGCCCTGGCCGCCCTCCTCTCGACCAAGCTGCCCGAGGGCCCGGCCACCTTCCAGCCTGCCGCCGACCTGGCCGGTCTCGTCGCCCAGGGCGGCAAGCACGGCCTGGCCGACATTCCCGAGACCGATCCCGACATCCGCGCCCTCAAGCACACGCTGCTCTTCGGCCTCAAGGGCGTGGCCGCCTACGCCGACCATGCCGCCATCCTGGGCCAGGAAGACCCGGCCGTGTACGACTTCCTCTGCGAAGGCCTGGCCGCCACCTTCACCACGGACAAGGACCTCGGCGCCTGGGTGGGACTCGCGCTCAAGTGCGGCGAAGTGAACCTGCGCGCCATGGAGCTGCTCGACGCGGCCAACACCGGAGCCTACGGCCATCCGGTGCCCACCGAGACGCCGCTCGGGCACAAGGCCGGCAAGGCCATCCTGGTCTCGGGCCACGACCTCAAGGACCTCAAGGACCTGCTGGAGCAGACCGCCGGCAAGGGCATCACCATCTACACCCACGGCGAGATGCTGCCCGCCCACGGCTATCCCGAGCTGAAAAAGCATCCGCATTTCTTCGGCCACTACGGCACGGCCTGGCAGAACCAGCACAAGGAGTTCGCCGCCTTCCCCGGCGCGATCCTCATGACCACCAACTGCATCCAGAAGCCGGCCGACAGCTACCTCGGCAACATCTTCACCACGGGCTTGGTCGGCTGGCCCGGAGCCGTGCACGTCGCCAACGGCAACTTCGGTCCGGTGATCGAAAAGGCGCTGGCCATGCCCGGATTCACCGCGGACGAGGACAAGGGCACGGTCATGACCGGCTTCGCCCGCAACGCGGTCTTAAGCGTCGCCGGCGCGGTCATCGACGCGGTCAAGGCCGGCAAGATCCGCCACTTCTTCCTGGTGGCCGGCTGCGACGGGGCCAAGCCCGGCCGCAACTACTACACCGAGTTCGTGGAGAAGGCCCCGGCCGACACCGTGATCTTGACCCTGGCCTGCGGCAAGTTCCGCTTCTTCGACAAGAAGCTCGGCGACATCGGCGGCATCCCGCGCCTGCTCGACATGGGCCAGTGCAACGACGCCTACTCGGCCATCCAGGTGGCCGTGGCCCTGGCCAAGGCCTTCGACTGCGGCGTCAACGACCTGCCGCTGTCCCTGGTCCTGTCCTGGTACGAGCAGAAGGCCGTGGCCATCCTGCTGACGCTGCTGCACCTCGGCATCAAGAACATGCGCCTGGGACCGAGCCTGCCGGCCTTCCTGACCCCGAACGTGCTGGGCTTCCTGGTCGAAAATTTCAACATCAAACCCATCAGCACCCCCGAGGAAGACCTCAAGGCCATTCTCGGCTGACATTGCAACCCTTAAAAAATACAGCGGTATTTTTTAAGGAAAGAATGGTTCATCCCTGGCGTCCCACGATTTCCGGCAACGGATCGCAAGGATGGGACGCCAGGAGCGTGACGCCAGCGCGGGCGGCCCGGCGCGAGGCCGGGTCGCCCCAAGGAATTTCGCCATGAAACGCAAGATCATCGAAATCGACGAGGCCCTTTGCAACGGCTGCGGCCAGTGCGTGACCGGCTGCGCCGAAGGCGCTCTCGAAATCATCGACGGCAAGGCCAAAATCGTGGCCGACCATTTCTGCGACGGCCTGGGCGCCTGCATCGGCCACTGCCCGACCGGCGCGCTGCAGATCATCGAGCGCGAGGCCCCGGACTTCGACGAGCAGGCCGTGGAGGCGCGCCTGGCCGCCACGGGCAAGCCGGCCCACGCCGCGTCCCACGGCGGCGGCTGCCCCTCGGCCCGGGCCATGACGCTCTCCCCCTGCCAGCAGGCCAACGCTCCGGCGAGCCAGACGGCGGCGGGCTCGGCCCTGTCCCACTGGCCCATCAAGCTGCGCCTGGTGCCGCCCACGGCCCCCTTCCTCAAGGGCGCGCGCCTGCTTCTGACCTCGGACTGCGTGCCGCCGGCCTTCCCGGCCTTCCATACCGCCTTCCTGCCCGGCCGGGTGGCCCTGCTCGGCTGCCCCAAGTTCGACGACGTGGGAAGCTATGTGGAAAAGCTCACGGCCATCCTGCGCGAGAACGACATCGCCGACGTCACGGTGCTCCAGATGGAGGTCCCCTGCTGCGCCGGCATGGCGCGCATCGCCGCCGCGGCCGCGGCCGCCTCGGGCAAGGCCGTGCCCGTGACCCGCGTGGTGATCGGCAGGCAGGGGGAAATCGTGTCCATGGGCCCGGTCGACGCGCCGGCCGCACCCCGCCTTTTCGCCATGTAACAGGAGGCAGTCGCCATGAAGATCATCAACGTCCTGGACGAAGGTCCCTTCAAGGACACGGGCCACGGCACGCTGTGGGTCCACGACTCGGCCAACTTCCGCATCGTCAACTTCAACTTCCGGGCCGGCCAGACCCTGCCCGTGCACTCCCACGACGTGGATGGGGAACTCTCCATCGTGGTGTTGGAAGGCCAGGGGGAGTTCCTCGGCGCGGACGGCGCGACCCTGCCGGCCAGGGCCGGGGACGTGCTGACCTGCCCCATCGCCACGCCCCACGGCATCCGGGCCATAACCGACATGCGGGTGCTGGTGACCATCGCCCCGCCGCCCTAGGCCGCAAGGCTTGCCTTCCCTGGGCAAGACGCGCAGATAAAAAATCGCCGGCCCGGAAAAACGATTTCCGGGCCGTGCGATTTGAGGGGGTTGCGGGGGAGGTCCGGCTTGCCATGGGCCGGATTATGTGAAAAAAAGCGCAAAGCAGAACCCGATGCCGGGGCCGGACGCGGCAGGGCGTCCCGGGCGCGTACCGCCAACCGCGCGCACGGGACGGGACGCCATGGCATACTGGCGGACGCGAACCCGCCGGCCTCCGAACGGACCCCAAACCCAAAGGACTTTGGCGCGCCAGCCCTGCCGCGCCCGGCCCCGGCATCGATCCGTCCGAACCCCGCCACAGGCCCTCGCCACCCGGTCCCGGCCCGCCTTCTTGCCCAGATACATGGCTTCGTCGGCCCGGCGCAGCACCTCGCCCGGGCTCTCGCCGGCCGCGTCAAAAAAGCTCAGGCCACGACCTGCGGCGCGCCCGAGGGCGAAAATCCCGGAAACACGTCCCCTAGCCGCTTTTCGGGCAGGCCCAGGTGGCGCACGGCGATCTGGCCCGCCACCTCGCGCCAGTCCGTGGCCACGGCCACGTCGCGGCCGCCCGCCAGGCGGTGGGTGGCCAGGCCCGGCCACTCCCCGAGCACCTGCCCCCCGGCCACCGGCCCGCCCAGGACCAGCATGACCCCGCCCTGGCCGTTGTCCGTGCCGCCGAAGCGGTTCTCCCGCGCCCCGCGCCCGAACTCGCCCAGGGCCACGACGACCGTGTCCTCGAAAGCCTTGCCCAGGCCCTCGGCCAGCCGGCCAAGGCCCTGGGCCGTCTCGCGCAGCCGGTCGGCCAGGTAGCCCTTGGCCCCGCCCTGGCCGGAATGGGTGTCGAAGCCGCCCACGGCGAGATACGCCAGGGCGGCGTCGCGCCGTTTGGCCAGCTCGCGGCCGAAGCGCTCGGCGAATTCCGGGAAGGCCGGGGCCGGGATGGCCCCGGCGCCGGCCTTTCGCGACTCCTCCAGCAGCTTGGCCAGGGCGTCCTGCCGGTCCTCGCGGCCCTTGGCGAAGGCCTTGGCCAGGGGCTCCTTGCCGGCGTAGAGCCTGGAGGCGGCCTCGTACAGGGCCTGGTCCTCCACGGGCAGGCCCGGCAGCGACGGCCCCCGGCCGGGAGCGAGCATGTTGTAGTGCGGCGCGCCGGCGTAGGCGTCGGACTGGCTGGCCACGAGCATCTGCGACGCGCCGCCCCCCAGGGCCAGGGCGAGGCGTCCCAGCCAGCCCTTGGCCCCGCCTGCCGCCTTGCCCGCCGGCGCGCCCCGGCCGAAATCGGCCCGGGCCGGCCCGTGGGCGGCGGCCACGCCCGGCATGGCGCAGGCCGGGACCACGGCCAGCTTCTTTTTGGCGTAAAAGGGGGCCAGCCCGGCCAGGGCCGGATGCAGCAGAAAGCCGCGCCCCAGGTCCAGGCCGCCGCAGTCCGGGGACAGGGCCGTGGTCGGGCGCAGGGCCCGGTAGAGCGGATCGGCGGCCGGCGCGGCCACGGACAGGCCGTCGGGCCCGCCTTGCAAAAAGACCACCACGAGCTGGCGGCCCTCGCGCCAGGCCGGCTTGTCCCGGGCCTTGTCAGCCTCTTTGGCCGTTCCCTTGGCCGGGGATTTTTCCTCGCGTCCGCCCTTCTTCGCCCCGACGGCCGCCACGCCCGCCGCGTCGGCGAGCCCCGTCAGGCTCAGGGCGGCCAGAAATCCCAGCACCTCGCGTCGTCGCACCGCTTCTCCCCCCGTGGCCTCGGGCGCGCCTCGTGTCCGCGAGATCCGTGCCCGCGCGTTTCACAAGCAACGCGCATGAATGATTTTCTTGAACAATACCGATGCATTCCTCAAGGATAGCGCTTCAGAACAGATAGCCGTAGGTCGCGGCCAGCTTGTCGGTCCTGCCGAGCAGCGTCTCGGCGATCTGATCGATGTCGGCGCTGTCCACGATGCCGGCCTCGGAGGTCAGGAAGTACTTGAGCGCCCCTTCCTTGGAGGAAAAAAGCCAGCTGACCGAATAGATGGAGCTCAACCCCGAGCGGCCGGGAAATTCTTCCTTGGTCTTGAGCACGAGGACGATCTTCTTCTCGTCCTTGGCGCTCGGCTGCATGAGCGACGAGCGGCCGAGCAGCTCCTTGAGCCGGTAGGCCAGACGCGTGCCCACGGCGTCGTTGTCGTCGTGGTCGATGGCCACGGGCGTCTTGCGGGCGACCTCGTCGGACTTCTTGGAACCGGCGTCGGCCGGCGCGGGAGCGGCCTGGGGGGCGGGGGCCTTGGCCTGGGCCAGGGCGGACGCGGCCACGGCCAGCGTCAGGGCCATGGCCAGCGACAGGGCGCGAAAAAACGTCTGCATGGCGTGCTCCTTGGGAGGGGAATGCTTGCTTTCCGGCATAATCCAACGGCGACGGCGTTGGCAAGCCGCGCCGGGACACGCTCGGTCTCGCGGGATGTTCTGCCGGAAATTTGCTTGTATTTTGCAATAATTATCATGATGTAATTGCGCAAAACCGCGCCATGCCGTATGCGGGCGGGCTATTGGCCGAAGATTCGTTGCCGCAATCTTTTCCGGAGGTCCCATGCCACCTGTTTCCTTGATGATCGCCGTTTTGTCCCTGGTTTTGGCCGCTCCCGCCGCCTTCGCCGCCGAGCCCATCCGCATCGGGGCCGTGGTGTCCGCCACGGGCCCGGCCTCGTTCCTGGGCGAGCCCGAGAAGAACACCCTGGCCATGCAGGCCGACGCCATAAACGCCGCCGGCGGCCTGCTCGGCCGGCCGGTGGAAGTCATCGTGCTCGACGACGAGACCGACGTGAACAAGGCCGTGCTGGCCGCCGACCGGCTGCTCAAAAAGGACAACGTCGTGGCCGTGGTGGGACCGACCGTCTCGGGCAACTCCCTGGCCGTGGCCCCCAAGTTCGTAGCCGCCAAGACGCCGCTCGTCTCGTGCGCCGCGGCCGAGAAGATCGTCAAGCCCGTGAGCCCCTGGGTGTTCAAGACGGCCCAGTCCGACCGCCTGGCCGTGGCCCGCATCCTGGCCCACGCGAAAAAGCAGGGGTATAAAAAGCTCGCTGTCCTCACCGTGTCCGACGGCTACGGCCAGGCCGGCCGCGAGGTGCTCAAGGAACTCGTCCCGGCCGGGGGCTTCGAGCTCGTGGCCGACGAGGTCTACGGCCCCAAGGACACGGACATGACCGCCCAGCTGACCAAGATCAAGGGAGCCTCTCCGGACGCCGTCATCTGCTGGGGCACCAACCCCGGCCCGGCCGTGGTGGCCAAAAATAGGGTCCAACTCGGCATGAAGACCCCGCTCTACATGAGCCACGGCGTGGCCAGCGCCAAGTTCGTGGAACTGGCCGGCGAGGCGGCCGAGGGTCTGCTGCTGCCCGCGGGCAAGCTCACGGTCTATGCCCAGCTCCCCGAGGCCGATCCCCAGAAAGCGCCGCTGGCCGCCTACGCCAAGGCCTACGAGGAGCGCTTCAAGACCCCGGCCTCGGCCTTCGGCGGCTACGCCTACGACGGCCTCATGCTGGTGGCCAGGGCCATAACCGACGGCAAGGACGCTTCGCCGGCGGCCATCCGGGACAATCTGGAGAAGATCAAGGGATTTCCCGGCATCACCGGCGTGTTTGGCTTCTCGCCCGAGGACCACAACGGCCTGGACGCCGACGCCTTCGTCATGGTCACCATCGCCGGGGGCGAATTCAAGCTGCTGGCCGGCGAATAATTCGCCCAGTGGTGTCACGAAAACGAACACTTCGGGCCGTTCCCGGTTCCCTTTGAAGGCGTTCTCGACTATAGGGGGCGGGACGCGAACACGTGATGCCGACTGCTCGCGCGGCGGCGCTCCCGCCGCGCGAAACCATTTCGATAAAGGAGCCTCCCATGCGACTGCGCGCCGCCGCCCTGGCCGTTTGCGCCGCCATCCTGTCGGCCCTGCCGGCTTTCGCCGCCGATCCCGTGCGCCTGGGCGCGGTGCTGTCCGTCACCGGCCCGGCTTCCTTTCTGGGCGAGCCCGAGAAGAACACGATCCAGATGGAAGCGGACAAGATCAACGCCGCCGGCGGGGTCCTCGGCCGGCCGCTGGAAGTCGTCATCCTCGACGACGAGACCGACGTGAACAAAGCAGTGCTGGCCACCGACCGGCTGCTCAAAAAGGAGCGCGTCTCCGCCATCCTCGGCCCCACCACCTCGGGCAACTCCCTGGCCGTCATGGGCAAGGCCGCCGCCGCCAAGACGCCGATCATCTCCTGCTCCGCCGCCGAGAAGATCACCAAGCCCGTCAACCCCTACATCTTCAAGGTCGCACCCTCGGACCGCCTGGCCGTGGCCCGCATCCTGGCCCACGCCCAAAAGCAGGGATACAAAAAGCTCGCCATCCTCACCGTGTCCGACGGCTTCGGCCAGGCCGGCCGCGAGGTGCTCAAAGAACTCGTCCCGGCCCAGGGCTTCGAACTGACGGCCGACGAGGTCTTCGGCCCCAAGGACACGGACATGACCGCCCAGCTGACCAAGATCCAGGGGACCTCCCCCGACGCCGTCATCTGCTGGGGCACCAACCCCGGCCCGGCCGTGGTGGCCAAAAACCGCGTCCAGCTCGGCATCAAAACGCCGCTCTACATGAGCCACGGCGTGGCCAGCAAAAAGTTCATCGAGCTGGCCGGCGACGCCGCCGAGGGCCTGCTCCTGCCCGCCGGCAAGATCACCGCCGCCGAGAAGCTGCCGGACAGCGACCCCGAAAAGGCCCTGCTCACGGCCTACACCAAGGCCTACGGCGAGAAGTTCAACGCCCCGGTCTCCACCTTCGGCGGCCACGGCTACGATTCGCTGCATCTGGCGGTCAAGGCCATCGAGGCCGCCGGCTCGGACAAGCCCGAGGCCATCCGCGACGCCCTGGAAAAGACCAAAGCCTTCTCCGGCATCGGCGGCGTCTTCACCTACACCCCCGAGGACCACGCCGGCCTCGGCCCGGACGCCTTCATCATGCTCGGCATCGACAAGGGCGACTGGGTCGTCATCGGGGAGTGACGCCGTCTTGATGCTTTCCGGCGCGCCGCAATACCTCGTTTCCGGACTCACCCAGGGGGCCGCCTACGGGCTGATCGGGCTCGGGTTCACGATGATCTTCAACACCACGGGCATCATCAACTTCGCCCAGGGCGAGTTTGTGATGCTCGGCGGCATGCTGGCCGTCTGGTTCGCCGGCTCGGGCCTGCCGCTCGTGGCGGCGGTGCTTTGCGCCTGCGCCGCCACGGCCGTGGTCGGCGCGCTCATGGAGCGCCTGACCATCCGGCCGCTCGCCGGCGCGCCGGCCATCAACGCCGTCATCATCACCATCGGCGTCTCGATCCTCCTTCGCGGCGGGGCCATGCTGGCCTTCGGCAAGGACACCGTCGTCCTGCCGGCCTTCTCGGGCGTGACCCCCATCATGGCGCTCGGCGCGGCCATCCAGCCGCAAAGCCTGTGGGTGCTGGCCGTGACCCTGGCCCTCCTGGCCGCGCTCAAGCTCTTCTTCACGGCCACCCTCCAGGGCAAGGCCATGCTGGCCTGCGCCTGCCAGAAAAAGGCCGCCAGCCTCGTCGGCATCTCCGTGGCCCGCATGGCGCTGCTCTCCTTCGGCATAAGCGGGCTCATCGGCGCGACCGCCGGCGCGATTCTCGCCCCCATCACCATGACCGCCTACGACGTCGGCATGATGCTCGGGCTCAAGGGCTTCGCCGCCTGCATCCTGGGGGGCCTGGGCAACCCCTTCGGCGCGGCCGCCGGCGGGCTCGTCCTCGGCGTGCTCGAATCCTTCGGCGCGGGCTACGTCGCCTCGGGCTACAAGGACGCCTTCGCCTTCATCGTCCTTTTGCTCCTGCTTTTCGTCAAACCCTCGGGGCTGTTCGGCAAGGCCGGCGTGGAGCGCGTATGAAGCCGGCCTTTTTCGGCATAAACGCCGCCCAGGCCGGGCTCTTCCTCGCGGCCCTCCTGGCCGTGCCCCATCTTTTGCCCAACGAATACTACCTCAGCATCTGCATCCTGGGCTGCCTCAGCGCCGTCATCGCCGTGGGGCTCAACCTCCTCATGGGCTACGCCGGCCAGATTTCGCTCGGCCACGCCGCCTTCTACGGCATGGCCGCCTACGCCACGGCCATCGCCACCACGCGCTTTTCCCTGCCCATTCCCGTCGGCATGGCCCTGGGCGTGCTCCTCTCCGTGGCCGTGGCCTGGATCGTGGCCGCTCCCACGCTCAAGCTGAGGGGCCACTACCTGGCCATGGCCACGCTCGGCTTCGGCATCATCGTCTCCATCGTCTTCAACGAGGCCGTGGACTACACCGGCGGCCCCTCGGGCTTCGTCGGCATCCCGCGCCTGTCGCTCGCCGGCTACGACTTCGCTTCCGACCTCTCCTACTACAACCTCATGGCCGTGGTGCTCGCCCTTGTGGTCCTCATGTCGCTCAACCTCATGCGCTCGCGCACCGGCCGGGCGCTTCGCGCCCTGCACGTCAGCGAAAAGGCCGCCGCCAGCCTGGGCGTCGACATCGCCGCCCACAAGCGCTTCGTCTTCGTGCTCTCGGCGGGCCTCGCCGGCCTCGCCGGCGTGCTCTACGCCCACTACCTGAGCTTCATCGCCCCGGCCTCCTTCGGCTTCTCCTTCTCGGTCCAACTCGTGGTCATGGTCGTCCTTGGCGGCATGGCCAGCGTCTGGGGGTCCGTGGCCGGCGCGTTCTTCCTCACCGCCCTGCCCGAGGCCCTGCGCGAATTCGAGGACATCGACATCCTCGTCTACGGCGCGATACTGGTGCTGACCATCATGTTCCTGCCGGACGGCCTAGCCGGGGGCCTGTCGCGCCTCGCCCGCCGCCTGCGGCGCAGCGGAGGCGCGTCGTGAACGCCCGCCCCGCTCCGCTGCTTAACGTCTCCGGCGTCACCGTGCGCTTCGGCGGCATCCACGCCCTCACCGAAGCCGATTTCGCCATCCCCGCCGGCACGGTCACGGCGCTCATCGGCCCCAACGGCGCGGGCAAGACCACCATGTTAAACGCCATCACCGGCATGGTCCCCGTGGCCGAGGGCACCGTCACCCTCGACGGCGCGGACCTGACGGGACTGCCCTCCCATCGCCGGGCCGCCGGCGGCGTGGTGCGCACCTTCCAGAACCTCGAAGTCTTCACCTCGCTTACGGTCCTCGAAAACGTCATGGCCGGCCGCCACAGCCACACCGGCTACTCCATCCTGGCAAGCCTGCTGCGCACGCCGGGATTTCGCCGCGCCGAGGCCGCCTGCCGCGCACGTGCCCTGGAATGCCTCGATTTCGTGGGACTGGCCGACATGGCCGACGCCCCGGCCGGCGACCTGCCCTACGGCAGCCAGCGGCTGCTGGAAATGGCTCGGGCCCTGGCCGCCGACCCCAAACTGCTGCTCCTCGACGAGCCGGCCGCCGGGCTCAACTCCAAGGAAACGGCGCGCCTCGGCGAACGCATCAAGGCCGTGCGCGACACCCTCGGCGTCACCGTCGGCCTCGTCGAACACGACATGGACCTCGTCATGGGGGTCAGCGACTACGTCACGGTCCTCAACTTCGGCCACCCCCTGGCCTCGGGCACGCCCGACGAAGTCCAGGCCGACCCCGAGGTGGTAAGGGCATACCTGGGCGAGGACGAGTAGGCGAGAGGGTAGGCGGAAGGCAAAGGCGGAAGATGCCTCCGGCGGCCGGGGGGCATGATGCCCCCCGGACCCCCTCGACGGGCAAGGCGGGGAGAGGGCAAGCGGGTGGAGGCGTGGTCGGCGGGCGGGAGTCCGCAGGCGAGGCCGGAATTGGCCTTCCGATGCCGTCGCTGCGATCCAGGCTCGGAAGCCCAATTCCGGCCTCGCAG
>NZ_JARKOZ010000062.1 GCF_029978005.1 Solidesulfovibrio sp.
TGCACGTCCACGGACGCGGACAGCTCCATCTCCTGGTTGCGGGCGGTCAGGAAGTAGACCATGTTGTTGAGGAAGGTGATGATGTTCTTGCAGCGGTTGTAGAGGTAGGTGTTGAGTTCCTGGTCCTCGTAGTTGCCGTGCTTGAGCGAGATGTACAGGACGTCGATGAGGTTGTTGAGGCTGGTCGTGACCTTCTGGTGCGTGTCGAACAGGAAGCGCAGCTTCTTGTATTCCTGGCTGTCCTTGTTCTTTTCGTAGGCCGGCAGCAGTTCCAGGATGCGCCCTTCCGAGGGCCGGGTTTCGTCGTAGTACTTGACGACGTCGTCCATCATGGCCACGAGCGTGGCCTCGTCGATCGCCTGGCCGTCCTGCCGCGCCTGCTCCTCGGCCGCGGCCGGGGCGGGCAGGGACAGGACGGGGACCGTCGCGAGGAGGGCCGCAAGGGCCAGGGAGCGCAGCATGGCGGACATGGCGGACCGACCTTGGCGTCGCCTTGGGCGACGTTACGGCTTCTTCTTGTTGCAGGTGTCGCAGGGGGCTTCCTGGCCGCCGCCGCGTGACACCTGGCGCAGGACGTCCTCGAATTCGCCGATGGGAGCCGCGCCGCGCACGGAAACGCCGTTGATGATGAACGTCGGCGTGCCCTCGATGCCGAAGGCCCGGGCCTCGGCCACGTCGTCGTCGATGCGCTTGGCCAGGGCCGGGTTCTTGAGGTCCTTTTTCAGCCGCGCCACGTCGGCCCCGAGCTTGATGGCCAGGGCGTAGAGCGCCGGCTCGCCGGCCTGCTCGATTTCGCGCTGGGCCTCGAACACGGCGTCGTGGAAGGCGAAGGCCAGCTTGGGGTCCTGGATGGCCAGGGCCTCGTAGACCTGCGCCGCCTGGCGGGACAGGTCGTCGGTGGCGTAATGCTTGAAGAGCACGCGTACGGAATCCGGGTGCCGGCCCATGAATTCCTTGAGGGTTTTGGCTCCCTGGGCGCAGTAGGGGCACAGGAAGTCGGAGTAGACCACGACGAGCGTTTCCGCGCCGGCCGGCCCGCGTATGGCGCGCTGCGGGTCGACGGCCGGGGCCAGGGGCTTTTTGAGCTCCTCGGCCTGCTTGGCCTGTCGGGCGGCGTCCTGGGCTTCCTGCTGTCCCTGGACCACCAGGGCGAACAGTTCGGGTTTGCGTTGACTCAGGGCGTCGACGACCATTTCGGGGTGTTCGCGCAGGGCCTCGCGCAGGGCCTTGTCCGAGGAGGCGGGGGCGCAGGCGGAAAGGATCAGGGCGGCGGCGACGGCCAGGAGGAGGCGGGACGGCATTGCGGTGTTCCTTTTGCGAAAACGGATGTCCTCGGATGAAGAGGATACCTTGGGTTGAGTGAATTGCAACAAAAATTTCTGAAACGCAAGGGAGCCTGTTGAGAGGATTGCGTTTTTTCCCTCGTGGCGTATGCATGTAGTCTGGCTCCGCCGCCAGGGGGCGGCGGGATGGACCCTGAGGCCGAGGAGACGACATGCAACGTATCGGTACGATTTTCTTCGCGCTTATCCTGTGCGCCGTGGCCGGCGCCGCCATGGCCGCCGGCGACGCGGCCAAGGGCGAGGCCCTGGCCAAGGGCTGCGCCTGCCACAAGAGCAAGGGCGACCTCAACGGCGTGGACGCCGCCGCGCTGACGGCCAAAATGCTGGCCTACAAGGACGGCAAGGGCGAGAACAAGGCCATGATCGCCATCATGCAGAAGCAGTCCCCGGAAAACATCGACGATCTGGCGGCGTATTACGCCTCCCTGCCCAAGCCGTGATCCTTTCTTGATTCCCGCCCGGAAAAAGGCCATGGGAACCCGTTCCCATGGCCTTTTTCCTTGGCGGAGCCCCATGAACAAGCATCTGTCCCTGGCCTTGCGCCTCCTTCTGGTCGGCGGCTGCCTGACCTATGCCCTGTGGGGCGTGGACCTGGCCGGTTTGCGGCGCGCCCTGGCCGAGTTCCGGCCGCTGCCCGTGGCGCTTTACGTGCTCGCCGTTCCGTGCATCGTGGTCATTCCCGGGCTGCGGCTGCGTTTTCTCATGGCCGGGACCATCCGTCCCCTGACCGGCCTGTGGGCCTGCCTCATCGGCCTTGCCCTCAACAACGTGCTGCCGGCGCGCCTGGGCGAGATGGCCAAGGCGCTGTACCTGCGCCGGGAAAGCGGCCTCTCCCTGGGGCGGGGGCTGGAAGCGGTCTTCTGGGAGCGGTTTTTCGACCTCAACGCCCTGCTGGTCCTCGGCGCGGCCGTGGCGGCCATGCTCGGGCAAGGGCTCGTGCTCTACCCGCTCCTGGCCCTGGTCGGCGGGGTGTGGTGCTTCCTGGCGCTCCTGCGGCTGCGCCCGGGCGCGGCCCACGCCTTGCTGCGCCTGGTGCCCGGGGAGCGCCTGCGCCTTTTCGCGGCCGAGATGCTGGGCCTGTTGCAGGCCAACCTGCGCCTGGGCTTCCTCGCGGTCCTTGGGCTTTGGACCCTGGCCGCCTGGGCAGGCTACGTGGCCCTGTACGCCCTGGGGCTTTGCCTCATGGCCGGGCTGCCCTTTTCCTGGCCCATGGTGCTGACGGCCTTCGCCGTGGCCACGCTGGGCATCGCCATACCGGGCGCGCCTGGGGGCATGGGGGTGTTCGAGGCCTCCATGGTGCTGGCCTTGGGCTGGTTCGGCGTGGACCGGGACCGGGCTTTCGCCGCCGCCCTGGCCATCCATCTGCTGCAGTACCTGCCCGTGACCCTGCTCGGGCTGTGGCGCGTGGCGGCCAGCGGCATGACGCTGCGGGAGCTTCGGGCAGGAGGGAGCTAGACGGGGATCAGGCCATTTTTCCCCGTCGCCGTTCCAGGTCCCACTGGTGGAAGATGTCCATGAGCCCCGGGATGGCGTGATCTTCCACGGGCTGCCAACGGATCTTGCCGGCCTTGGGATCGAGGTCGCCGCTGGCCAGGAACTCCAGGCCGAAGGCGGCCTCGCCGCCGGGACAGTCGGGCGAGGCGTGGCGCACCCGGGCCACGATCCAGAATTCGTTGTGCCCGGTCTCGCGCGTTTCGTCGAACTGCAGATGCACGACCACCCGCTGCCCCTGGGGCAGTTCCAGGCCGCGTTCCCGCAGGAGGTTCCCGCGCACGGCCAGGCGCATGCCCCCGGCCGAGATGTCCGCGATGCGCGCCACCCCCGCCAGGAAGTCGCCGCGCTTGAGCGACGGCGCGTCCAGGGCGAAGCCCGCCCGCTTGTCGTAACGCCACAGAAACGCCGACAGGATGCGCTCGATGTCCGGCTCCACGCGCAGGCTCCTGCGGCGCTGGCCGAAGACCAGGTTCTCGGGTTCGTCGAGGAGCAGCCGGGCGATGCCCGTACTGCCGTTGGCCGCCGCCTTGATGCGGCTGTCGAAGGTGTAGAACGTTTCCTCTATGCCGCTGCGGCGAAGCGTTACGCGAAAATAGCCCGTGACGTCGAGGCCCGTCCAATGGGGGCCGCAGGCGGCCTTGCCCTGGGTCTCCAGCAACAGGCCCCGGGTGGAGGACTCCAGCATGGCGCAACTCAGTTCGCGGATGCCGGTGACGGATTCGGGCATCGAAAGATAGCAACGTGCCCGTTGCGCCATGGCTTCTTCAATGAGCTGGCGGGACGTTTTGGCTTGCGCGCTCATGAGGACTCGCGGCGGCCGGCCGGCACGCTTTCGTGGGGGTGGTCGGCGGCGGTTTTGGGGGTTGACGTTACGCTGAAACGACGCTTGGCGTCTTCTCCGACGGCCGGGAAGGCCCCCGCCAAAACACTTGGGAAAGCCTATACCGTCCGCGGAGCCTTTTCAATCGGTTCCGGCCATGTTATCTCGCTGGCCGTGCTCGCGGGAGGCGCGGGGCCGTATTCGTATGTGCAAGGAGAGGGGAGAAATGGTTTCCGCATGGTTTCGGGTTGGCGTCGTTTCGGCGGCGCTTCTTTTTTTGGGGGCGACGGCGGCGCTGGCCAAGACGGTCTTCCTGGGGGGGAGCCAGACGGCGGGCTGGAAGTACGTGGGCGGCTTTCCCGAGGTGGTCAACAAGGGCGCGGTGAGCAACACCACGGCCAAGATCCTCAAGGGGCTCAATCCCGTCGTGGCCATGAAGCCCGAGAAGGTGTTCATTCTCGAGGGCATCAACGAGATTTGGAGCCCCAACGCCAGCATCCTGTCCCGCTACCGGGAGATCCTGCGGCGCATCCGCCAGGGCTCGCCCAAGACCGTGGTCTTCGTGCAAAGCGTGCTGCCCGTGGTCAACAGGCCCGACCTGTCCAACGACAAGATCCGCGACCTCAACGCCGGCCTGCAGGCCCTTTGCGCCGAGATGCCGGGCTGCGTCTACATCGACCTGTACAGCCACTTCACGGTGGCCGGCGCGCTCAACGAGTCCCTGACCACCGACGGCGTGCACCTGCGCCCCGACGGCTACAAGCTCTGGCAGGCGCTGATCGAGAAGTACGTGGCCATGCCCAACGACCAGATCCAGCGGCCCGAGGTCCTGGCCGGCCTGGCCGGGCAACAGCCCCGGACGCCGACGGCCAACTGAGGCTTGGCAAAGACGCGATTCGAGGCGGGCTTCGGCCCGCCTTTTTTGTTCCAGGTTGACTCCGGCGTCGCGCTGGGATGGAGTGCGGCGCGGCAAGATATGGTTGCTTATCCAGCCAGCCAGCAACCAGAGGAGCTTTGATGCATTCCATCGCAAGCCATGACGACGTGAGCCTGATCGACTGCGACGAGACCGGGCATGCCGCGGCCATCCTGGAGATCTTCAACGAGGCCATCGTCCATTCGACGGCCCTGTACGACTACGTGCCTCGGCCCCCCCAGGCCATGGCGACCTGGTTCGCCGGGAAACGGGCGGGCGGCTTTCCGGTCGTGGGAGCGGTCGATGCGTCGGGCCGATTGCTGGGCTTCGCCAGCTGGGGCACGTTTCGCGCCTTTCCCGCCTACAAGTATACGGTGGAGCACAGCGTGTACGTGCATCGCGAGCATCGCGGCCGCGGACTCGGCAAGCTCCTGCTCCATGAGCTGATCCGACGCGCGCGCCAGGCGCAGCGGCACGTTCTCGTGGGCTGCATCGACGCCGCCAATGCCGCCAGCATCGGTCTGCATGTCCGGCTGGGATTCGTCCACGCCGGCACCTTCAGGCAGGTCGGCTTCAAGTTCGGCCGCTGGTTGGATGCGGCGTTCTACCAACTCAATCTGGAAACGCCCAGCCAACCGCAGGACGGTTGATCGGATCGCCGAAACGGCGCCGCCCCCTCCGTCCCGCGCCGGCGGTCTCCGGAACGCAAGCATGCGCTTGGCGACGGGGCTCGCGCCAGGGGGCGGGGCGTGCTATGCCCCCGGCCGGGCGCGGTGCCGCTCCTGCCGGGACGTGCCCTTGACAGGCCGGCCGGCGATGCGCATGCACGAGAGGGCATGACGGCGTCGGAAGGCGTCGGCGACTGTGGAGGCCAGCCTTGGGCAACGTGCTCATCATCGACGACGACCAGACCATCCGCGACGCCCTGGCCAGGGTGGTCTCGCGCCTGGGGCACGCCCCGGACATGGCCGCCACCCTGTCCGAGGGCCTGCGGCGGGCCGGCGAGGCCGACGTGGACGTGGTCTTCCTGGACGTGCGCATGCCCGACGGCAACGGCCTCGACGCCATCGGCGAGATAAGGCGCGCCCCCTCCAATCCCGAAGTCATCGTCATCACCGGCTGGGGCGACCCGGACGGGGCCGAGCGGGCCATGCGGCAGGGGGCCTGGGACTACATCGAGAAGCCTCCCACGGTCAAAACCATGACCGCGCCCCTGGTCAGCGCCATGGAGCATCGGCGGCAGGCCCGGGCCGAGCGGGGCGAGGGCGGGCTGTTCCGTTTCTCGGGCATCGTCGGAGGCAACCCCAAGCGGGCCCAATGCCTGGAACAGGCGGCCAAGGCGGCGCCGAGCGACGTCAACGTCCTGCTCACCGGTCCCACGGGCGTGGGCAAGGAGCTTTTCGCCCGGGCCATCCACGACAACAGCCCGCGCCGGGCCAAGTCCTTCGTGGTGGTGGACTGCGCCGCCCTGCCGCCGGGCATCGTGGAAAGCGTGCTCTTCGGCTCGGAAAAGGGCGTCTATACCGGCGCGGACCGCCGGCGCGAGGGCGTGCTGCTGCGAGCCCACGAGGGCACGTTGTTCCTGGACGAAGTGGGGGAGATGCCCCTTTCGGTGCAGAAGGCCTTCTTGCGGGTGCTGCAGGAGCGGCGGGTGCGGCCGGTGGGCGGGCTCGAGGAAGCGCCCTGCCACTTCCGGCTGGTGGCGGCCACCAACCAGAACCTGGAAACCATGGCCGCCGAAGGGCTTTTCCGCGAGGACCTGCTTTTCCGCCTCCAGGGCGTGGGCATCGAACTGCCGCCCCTGGCCGGCCATCCCGACGACATCCTGGACTTCGCCGCCCACTTCGCGGCCGAAGGCGCGGCCAGGCTCGGCTTCGCCGCCAGGGCGTTCTCCGAAGACTTCTCCCGGGCGCTTCTGGCCTATCCCTGGCCGGGCAACGTGCGGGAGCTCAAGAACACCCTCGAGGGCGCGCTGGCCCTGGCCAGGGGCGACGAGGCCCTGCTGCCCGTGCACCTGCCCCTGCACATCCGGGTGTGTGCGGCGCGAAACCGGGTGGCCGGGCGCGGTCCGGGCACGGCGGAGGAGGGCACGGGGCTCGAACCCGGACTTGCCGTCGGGGTCCTGCCGCGCTTTCGCGACTTCCGCGACCAGGGCGAGGCGCGCTACCTGCGGGCGCTCACCGGGCGCTTCGCCGGCGACGTCGGCCGCATGCTCGACGTCTCGGGGCTGTCGCGCTCGCGGCTCTACGCGCTGCTGAAAAAGCACGGCATCCCGGCCGTGCGCTCCTCCTGAATCCGGCCGATTTTCCGCCGGGCTAAAGATGGCCCAGGCGGATGTCGAAAGGGTAAGGGAAAGGGACGCGGCGCGTAACCGGCACACCGCTGGCGCGTCTGCGACCCCGCGGGCGGCGCGGTGAAATACCTCATCATCATGGTCGGCATCATCGGCCTCGTGGTCTACATCTTCCTCGGCGGTCCCAGGGTCGTGCGGGGCGACGAGCCGTCCGTGAACCGCCGGGAAATGGTCTGGGACCGCCTCGCCATGCTCGAAACCCAGCGCCGCGACATGCTCGTGCGGGCCGAAGGACGCCTGGGGGCCTACACGCCGGTGGCCTCCATGACCCGGCGCGGGGCCTACTCGGCCGGCTACCGCCAGGGCTTCAGCCAGGGCTATTTCGAGGGCAGCTTCCTGGCCCGGGACCGCAGGCCCAATCCCCTTTTCTTCGCCGTTCCCAATCCCTAGAAGGCCGGGCCGGCGACGGCCGCGAAGCGGGCTGGTCCCATTCCCGGACGCGACGCGGCCCGGCCCGACGGCCGCGCGCGCGGGGCGTCCCGCTCCCGCTTCCCGACGCCGCGGTCGCGGCCTAGAGCTGGGCCTTGATGCGTTCGGCCACGGTCAGCACGGCCAGCACGTACAGGTCGCTGTGGTTGTAGGCGTAGACCACGTCGTGGGCCTCCTGCGGGGTCATGCCGGGCTTCCAGCCATGGCCGCGCAGGTAGCTGGCCACGCTCACGATGGCGTCGGCCGGGCAGAAGAGGTCCACTATGCCGTCTCCGTCGGCGTCCACGCCGAAGCGCAGGGCGTTGGAAGGCATGAACTGGCAGATGCCGATGGCTCCGTAGATGGAGCCGGGGATGCTGGCCGGGGGCTGCTTCTTGGCGGCGGCGTAGCGCAAGAGCGCCGCGAGTTCCCGGTAGGCCCACTGGGCCCGGTCGGCGGCGGCCGCAGCGGCGAAGTCGCGGCGGGAAGGATCTCCCGTGAGAGTCTTCATGTAAGGCGCGATCTGCTCCAGGGTCGAGGCCCGGGCCAGGCTGGCCAGGACGCCCAGGGCGTCGCGGTCGCCCAGGTAGGAGCCGAGCTTGGTTTCGACCATGAGGAAGGCGGCGATCAGTTCCGGCGGGGGCCCGTACTCGCGCTGGGCCTTGTCGAAGGCGGGCCGGTTTTGCCGCACGAACCGCGCCGCTTCGGCGATGGAAGCCGGGGTCAGGAAATGGCGGTAATTGCTCTTCTCCAGCGTCTTGGGGCTGGGCTTGGGCCTGGGCTCGAACTCCTTTTTCACCATGGCGTCCACCTTGCGGGCCATGATCTCCGGGGAATACTCCACCGCGCCGCCGGCGAAGAGGCGATCGAGGGCCGCCCTGTCCAGGCCGTCGGCGGCCAGCCGGTCCACCAGGGGCTTCCAGCCCGGGTCCGGGGCGGCGGCCGTGCGCGGGGATTGCGCCGTCACCCGGACGGGCGACAGGGCGCAGCACAAAAGAGACAGGAGAAAGAGGAGCAGGGTTCGGCGAGAGGCGTTCATGCCGCCGTCCTTGTGTCGTGTTCGCTAAAGAAACACTAGTTTTTTGCCATGTTGCATAGGAAGCCGCGTATGTCGCGTTTGCCTGGGCGTTTGGAAAACCATAGCGAGCGAGACTAGCTTCAACGCTCGGGAGAGGCAAGATGCGTCGCGTCGGCCCTTGCGGCGGCGCGCCCATGTGGGTATGATCTGGGAAGCTGCGTCTGTCCGCGCGTTTGCGCGCCAATCGCCTTCCTAAGGATGCGTTTCGATGCCCCAGGGCCCCGGTCACAAGGTCAGGCTGCTGTTGCTGGCCCTTGCCGCGTCGGCCCTGTTCGTGACGCCGGCCCTGTGGTTCTTGTGGCGGCTGGAGGCCGGCCGTTACGACGCCGCCCGCCGGGCCGCCGTGGCCGACCACCTCGACGAGGTGCGTCTGTCCCTGCGTGCGGCCCTGGACGCCCGTCTGGCCTTCCTGAAGGCCATCGCCGCCTGCGCCGCCAGCAACCCGGAGATCACCCCGGGACAGTTCGAGTCCTTCGCCGCCGCCCTGGCCAGGGACGTGCCGGCCGTGCGCGCGCTGCAACTGGCCCGGGACGCCGTGGTCAGCCACGTCTATCCGCGGTCCGCCAACCCCGGCATCCTCGGCCTCGACCTCGTGCGCAACCTGCCCCTGCCCCAGCGCGCCGCCCTGGTCGCGGTGCTGGAGCACGGCGGCGTCGTGGTCGCCGGCCCGGTCGACCTGCTCCAGGGGGGGCGGGGACTCATCGCCCGCACGGCGGTCCGCGCCGAGGGGACCGCCGGCCTTGCCCCCCGCTTGTGGGGGGTGGCCACGGTCATCATCGACGCGGATGCGTTCTTCCGGGAGGCCGGGCTCGAGCGGGACGCCGACATCCGGGTGGCCGTCCGCGAACAAAACGGCGACGATGCGCCCATGGTCTTCGGCGACCCGGCCGTGTTCGCGGGCGATCCGATGACCACGTCCCTGGAGGTGCCCGGCGGCGGCTGGCTGCTCGGGGCGACGCCCCGGGGCGGCTGGACGGCCATGCCGCCGCCGCCGGGGCTGATCGCCGCCGGGACCGGCGCCTGGCTGGCCCTGGCGGTGGCCTTTTTCCTGCTCGCCTCCTGGCCGGCGCGGCTGTCCCGGGCCGTGGCCCTGGCCACCCGGACCCTGGACGCGGCCAACGCCGACCTGGAACGCACCGTGGCCGCGCGCACGGCCGAACTGACGCGCCTCAACGAGGCCCTGCGCCAGGGCGAGGCGCGCTACCGGGCCTTTATCGACGCTACCGGCGACATGGCCTTCTTAAAAGACGCCTCTCTGCGCCATCTCGTGGCCAACAGGCCCCTGGCCGCCTTTTTCGGCAAGACGCCCGAAGAGGTCATCGGGCTTACGGATTACGAACTCATGCCGGCGGAACTCGCCGCCCGCTGCCACGCCTCGGACGTGGCGGCGCGGGACGGGCGCGAGGTGGTGGCCACCTTCGAGAGCGTGGACGAGCGCACCTTCGAGGCGCGCAAGTTCCCGGTACCGCTCGGCGAGGGCGTCACGGGCGTGGGCGGCTACATCCGCGACATCTCGGACCGGCTGCGGGCCGAACTGGCCCTGCGCCGCAGCGAGGAAGCCCTGCGCGACCTCTACGCCAACGCGCCCGTGGGCATCTTCACCTCCACCCCGGACGGCCGCTACCTCAAGGCCAACGACCGCCTGGCCAGGATGTACGGCTACGACGACGCCAGGGCCATGCTCGCCGCGGTCACGGACATCCGGACCCAGGTCTATCCCGACCCGGACGAACGCGCCGCCCTGCTTAAGGCCCTGCGGACCCGGGACCACCTCGCCAATTACGAAGTCCGCCGCCTGACCCGGACCGGAGAGGTCATCTGGGTCTCGCTCAACATCCGGGCCGTGCGCGATCCCTCCGGGGAGATCAGTCGGTTCGAGGGCTTCTGCACCGACATCACCAAGCGCAAGCTGGCCGAGGAGAACCTGGCCCGGCGGGAGCGCCAGCTGCGGGTCATCTTCGACAACTCGCCCCTGGGGCTCGTCTTTTTCGACGAGACCGGCGTGGTGGTCAATTGCAACGGCCGGCTGCTGGATCTCCTGGGCCTGACCCCGGAACAGATGATCGGCCACAACGTCCTCGGCCGGATGCCGGCCTACGTGCGCGAGGCCCTGCAACGGGCCCTCGGCGGCGAACCCGCCGCCACGGAAGGGCTTTACACCAGCGTGATCAGCGGCAAGAGCTGCCACGTGCGGGCCATCTTCAACCCCGTGGAAGCCGGCCGGGCCCCCACGCCCGTCATCGCCTCGGTGGAGGACATCAGCGCCATGCGGGACAAGGACGCCTCGCTGCGCCTGCTGTGGGCCGCCGTGGAACAGTCGCCGGCCTCCATCGTCATCACCGACCCCAAGGGCGTGATCGAGTACGTCAATCCCCATTTCTCCGTCCTCACCGGCTACACGCCCGAGGAGGCCCTGGGCCAGACCCCGAGGTTGCTCAAAAGCGACGCCCATCCCGACGCTTTCTACCGGGAGATGTGGCAGACCCTCGCCGCCGGCGAGATCTGGCGCGGGGAGTTGTGCAACCGCAAGAAGAACGGCGAGCTCTACTGGGAGGATTCCTCCATTTCCCCCGTGCGCGACGATTCCGGGGCCATCACCCATTACGTCGCCGTCAAGGAGGACATCACCGAGCGGCGCAAGCTCGAGCGCGTGCGCGAGGACGTGGAGCGCATCATGCGCCACGACCTCAAGACCCCCCTCAACAGCATCGTCAACCTGCCCCAGATCGTCCAGGTCGTCGGCCAGGTCAACGAAGAGCAACAGGAACTGCTCGGGGAGATCGAGCGGGCCGGCCAGTCCATGCTGGAGCAGATCGAGCTGTCCATGGACCTGTACCGGATGGAGACCGGGACGTACGTGCTCGAGGCCCAACACATCGACCTGGCCCGCATCGTGTCCGGCGCGGCCGAGATGCTCTCCGGCCTGGCCAAGTCCCGGGGCGTGGAACTGTACGTGGAGGCGAACGGACCGACATTCGCTGCGGGCAGCGCGCTGTTGAGCCGCAATATCGCCGCCAACCTGCTCAAAAACGCCGTGGAGGCCGAGCCCGAGGGCGGGCAGGTGAGCGCGCGTCTGGCCCGGGAGGCGGACCGCGTCGTGCTGACCGTGGCCAACCCCACGCCCGTGCCGCCGGACATCGTGCCGGTCTTCTTCGAGAAATACGCCACCGGCGGCAAGAGGGGCGGCACGGGCCTCGGGGCCTATTCGGCCCGGATCATGACCCTTGCCCAGCACGGCGACATCCGCCTGGAGACCGATCCCGCCGGAGGCACCCGGGTCGTGGTCTCGCTGCCCGCGGCCTGAGGCCTTCCGTCCGACCGGGCGTGCCGGTCAATACACCAGCACGGCGTCGGGAAAGACGGCCTCCTCGAAGGGGCGGCCGGCCCGGGCCACTTGCTTTTCGAGCAGGTGCACGGCGCGCAGGAAGAGTTCCTGGGCGAAGGCGCGGTTCATCTCGAACCGGGCCGAGGTGGCCAGGGCCCGGGCCACGCCGAAGGTGAGCCGGGCCTCGAAGGTCGCATCCCCCTGCTCGGCGGCGAAGCCCCGGGCGAATTCCAGAAAGCGGCGCATGACCAGTTGCAGGCGGGCGCGCAGGCGCGTCTCGAAGACCGGCAGCCGGAAGTTGGAGGCCAGAAAAACCGCCGTGTCCAGGGCATAGTCGCCCTGGGCCGAGCGGTGCAGGTCGATGTAGTGGATGCGTTGGGCGGTGTGGTCGTAGACGATGTTGTTGAGGTTGAAGTCGCCGTGCAGGAACACGGAAAAGGGCGCGGCCAGTCCGGCCTCGGCCTCGGCGGCGGCGGCCAGAAGCTCCGACAGGGCCGGGATCGGCTGGCCGCAGAAATCCTTGCGTTCCGTGGCGAAGCCCGGGTAGAGGCGCAGCACGTCGTCGAGTCGGGCGCGCATCTGCGCCATGAAGCCCGAGGCCACGGGGGCGCGGGAAAGGGTCTGCTCCCAGACGCCGCCCACGGTCTGGGTGATGAGGAAGCAGGCGTTTTCCACGATCTCCCGGTCGGCGGTCAGCACCACCTCCTGGAAGTTGCAGCCGCCGAGGTACTCGAGCAGCATGGAGGCCGAGTCGCCGTCGGTCTGGAAGGCCTGGATGCTCGGCGGCAGCCCCGGGGAAAGCCGCTGCCAGCGCTCGATGTTCTCCTTTTCCTTGGCCAGCTTCTCGGCGTTGCCCTCCTTGAAGAGCACGCCCTTGGAGCGCGGGCCGTGGTCCTCCACCCGGCCGATGCGGCAGCCCGAGCGCGTGCCCCAGATGGAGCTGAAGTCCCCGGGCGAAAGCGGGATGTCCTCGCCGCCCTGGCCGAGCGAATCCTGGAGGGCCTGGTACTGGTGGATCTTGAGCTTTTCGCCCAGCGCCGCGAAGATGACCGCCTCGCCGATGTTGAGCAGGGCGTCGCCCATGCGCTCCAGGTAGCGGAAGATGTTGAAGCAGGAAATGGCGTTTTCCGGCGATTCGCCCCGGCGCAGGTCGGCCAGGATGGCGTCGAAGGCGGCCTTGAACCGGTCGTCCAGGGAGAATTCGGCCCGGCAGATGCGAAGGGCCAAGCGTACGTCCTGGCGGGTGAGCGCCGGAAAGACCAGTCCCAGGGCTTTTTCCACGTCCACGAAGGGGTCGCGGTAGTCGTAGCGCCGGATGAAAAGCGGATCGGTCAGGTATTGGACCTGGGATACGATGTTGACGGCGTAGTCCGCGATGCGCTCGAGGTTGATGTTGATGATGTTGGCCGCGCGCACGAGGTCCAGCGTGCGCTTGTTGTTGTCGCGCGAGCCGTGGATGCGGCCCCAGCAGGCATTCTCGATGACGCTCTTGAGATTGTCGATGTAGTCGTCGCGGCTCTCGATGCGCTTGATGCGATCGGGATCGGGCCGCTCGACCACAAGCAGGGCGCTCGAGACCTGCTTGGAGACCTCGAGAACCATGAAACGGAAATTTTCCTCGATGCCTTCGAGAATGCGCATCGCCCCTCTCCCGCAGGCCTGGTGTCACGTCCTCTGAAAAGAGTATGCTTTTCAGGGGGCGTTATAGTGACGTTGCTATTTTTTCTTAAAAAATACTGGCGTATTTCTTAGGGGACGCAACACTAGGACGCCTGCCCACCCGGGGCGATGGTGAGCCCGGCGTCGCCGTCGTCCTCGCCGCCGTCCTCGCGCCAGGAGAATTTCATGTGCAGCTTCATGCGCCCGCCCATGGACTTGGCTTCCACGAGAAAGCCGATCATGCCGGCCGGGTGCAGGGTCACTTCGCCCTCGCGGCTGGAAAACCGCAGCTCGCCCGAGGAAAAGCCCTCGGTGACCGCCTCGAGGTAGCGCCGCAGGGTGTCCGCGTCCTGGACGGACTCGTATTTGAACCGTGATTCCTTTTCCACGTCCTTGCTCCTTGACGGCGTGCCGGCGGATCGTCGCGCGCGCAAGGCCCGTCGCGCCCGCGAGCCTTGGCGGACCGCGTCGCTGCGTGCCGAAACGTTCCTTATTTCTCCGAAAGCGCGTCCATTGCCGCCACAAGTCGACCCTAGCCCAGGCGGGCGCGGTATTCGTTGATGATCTTGCGGCGGCTGACGCCGTTGATGATCAGGCTCTTGCGGATGGCGAAGTCGTGCCAGGCCGGCTGGAGCCCGATTTCCCGGGTGGCCTTGGCCGCGTCCTGCTCGGCCGGGTCCCGGGTCTTCTCGCTCATGTGGCAGTCGTCGCCCATGAAGATGAGCAGGGGCCGCTTGCCGTGCCAGCCCAGGCGGTTGCGGCGGTTGACCACGTTGATGAGGTATTCCGTGTACTGTTGGGACTGCGGGTTCCACACCTCGATGCCGTCCACGTCGTAGTCGGCGAGTAGGATCGGCCAGAACTGCTCCGGGTGGGGGATGACGATGCCGGCTCCCAGGGCGCGCGCTTCCTCGATCACCTCCGAGGCCCGGTAGAAATAGGACAGGGAGAAGGCTTCCTTGACCAGTTCCTTGACGGCCTTGGCGTAGACTTGGGCCTTGTTGACGATGCGGTCGCCGAACCGGGAGCGCAAGGTGTCGAGGAAGTTGCGCACGAGCTTGTTCTTGTAGGTGTCCTCGGGCAGCTCGGCCTCGTGGGCCAGGATGAGGGCCTTGATCTTGGCCGCCTGGATGGACACGAAGGTCACCAGGTCCTCGTCCACGTTGGACCGGCCGGCCGCGGTCTGGCGGCGCGCTTCCCCGGCCGGCTCGCACAGGGCGTCGAGGTATTCGAAGAGCTGCGAGGCCCGGTAGCGGTGGGTGTGGCGCAGCATGGCCGCAAGCACCTCGGCCCGCTCCGCGTCGAGGCCCTTGAAGTGGAGCAAAAGCTGGACCTTGCGGTTGAAGCCGCTGGAGTAGCAGTCCACCTCCACGCCCTGGCAGCCGTCGTATTCCAGCAGCACGTTGTGCTGGGTGGGAATGATGAGTTCGTCCACCCGGTTGGGGTAGAGGCGGTCGATGCGTTTCTTGAGCAGTTCCATGGGCACGTGCTCGGGGTGCCAATGGGTGGCCAGGACGTATTCCTGGCGGGGGTAGGTGCGGGCCGGGGAGACGATGCGTTCGACCTGCTCAGGGGAAAGGGAGACGTCGTTGATGCGGGCGAAGTCCCGCTCGTCGTCCTCGGTGACGGCCGGGTCCAGGCGGGAAAGGTCGATCTCCACGCAGCGGGGCTCCTCGGGCGCGCCCGGACGGGGGGCCGCGGTCGCGGCCTGGGTTGCGGCGGCGTCAGGCATGGCGGCTGTGGCACTCCTTTTTCATGCGGTCCAGGGCGGCCACCGAAGCGGTCATGGCCTCCAGGTCGCCTGACTGGGCGGCGGCCTCCAGGCGGTCCACCTCGGCGTCGTAGGCCGGGTAGAAGGCGTCGCCCTTGCCGGGATAACTGGTCATGAGCCGGCTGTCGGCGATGAAGGCGGCCAGCACGTCCGCGTCCGGAGCGAGCCCGGCCCGAAGCGACGTCACGATGGCCTTGAAGAAATGCTTCATGCGTTTTTTAAGGCCCTTGTACCTGGGCTTGCCGCCCTCGTCCACGGTTTCCGGGGCGGGCGCGCCGGTCTCCCGGGGCGCGGCCTCGGCGTCGATGTCCGCCGGAAGCGGCAGGGCGGCCAGGCCCTGGGCGGGGTATTTGACGCTCACCTTGAGCAGGGTCGAAGCGCCGAGGTTTTTCACGGCGATCTTGAGGCTCGAGAAGTCCTCCAGGGAGACGGTCTCCTCGCCGACGGCCAGGCTCCCCCCGGCGGCCGGGGCGGTGAGCGCGGCCAGGGCGGCCAGGGCCTCGACCCTGGGCAGGACCAGTTCGAACTTGCGCTTGCGCGATGGGCTCATGGCGGCTCCTCCTTGGCTGTGCGGCGCGGGCCGTCCGGGGCGCGTCCGTCGAGCCTTTCCGCCCAGATAGTCATTTTGCGGCGTCATGGCAAAGCCGCGTCGCGAAAAGCCGGCCGCCGCTCCGGTGACGGCGGCCAGTTTCGCCATTGTCGCCGGGGCCCGTGACGATCGTGTGACGTTCGGCCCGGGAAGGCGGCCGATGGCGCGCCTTCCCGGGCAGGGAGCGGTTAAAGCTTTGATTTGAGCACCATGTCCGTGATGGGGCCGCGCGAGCGCTCGCCCTTGAGCACGATGTGGGCGTAGTTCTGGAACCCCTTGAACTTGCGCACGATCCAGTTGAGGCCGTTGTTGGCCTCGTTGAGGTAGGGGTTGTCCACCTGGGAGGTGTCGCCGAGCACCACGCACTTGACGCCCTCGCCCATGCGGGTGAGCACGGCGCGCACCTCGGTGCGCGAGAGGTTTTGGGCCTCGTCGATGACGACGAAGGCGTTTTCGATGTTCATGCCGCGCACGAAGGCCAGAGGGAGGATCTCGAACTTCTTGGGGTTTATGCGCAGCATCTCGTCGTTGGGGTTGAGGAAGACCTTGTTGGCCGCCCGGCAGCGGTGGAGCTTGACCAGCAGGTCGAAGACGTACTTGACGTAGGGCTCCATCTTCTCGGACACGTCGCCGGGCAGGTAGCCGAGCTTGGCCCCGATCTCGATGGTGGGCTTGAGCACGAAGATCTTCTCGTACTGCTTTTTTTCCTGCACCGCGAACAGGGCGGCGGCCAGGGCCAGGAAGGTCTTGCCGTAGCCGGCCTCGCTCTGGATGGACACCAGGTCGATGTGCTGGGCCATGATGAGTTCCAGCGCCAGGTTCTGGTAGACGGTGCGCGGCCGCACGTTCCACACGTCGCTCGTGTAGTTGATGCACTTTTCACCGTCCGGGGCGTGCAGCACCGGCTTGCCGTCGCGCCAGGTGAAGCAGTTGGGCACGATCTCCTCGCCTTCCTCGGCGAAGCCCGTATAGCGCTGGGATTCGGATTCGAACGGCTTGGAGTCGCGCAACTCCTCGCTTTTGATGCCGCGCAGTTCGGCCTGCAGCTTGAGGATGCGGTCGTTGGTCACGAGCACCGGGTCGTCTATGGTCGAGGCCAGCACCTCGTCGAGGATGTGGTTGTCGACGATGTCGGTGAAGGCCGAGTGGCTCTTGTCGTTCTGGATGAAGTGGATGTGCTCCTTGTTGTCGCTTAAGACCTGGATGACGTTGGCCACGATGTGGCGCAGCTTGGGGGTCTTCTTGAGACCCTCCAGTTCCATGAGCACATGGTAGGGGATGTGGATGGCGTTTTCCACGCCGTTTCGCAGCCGCAGCACGCTTTGGGGGTTTTCGATCAGGACGTTGGTGTCGAGCACGTAGTTCTTGCGTCCCGCATCAGGGGCCTGAGTCATGCCTACCTCCCTGTCAATCCCGCGTTCCCGCCGGCCCGGACCGCCGGGAACGCCCCGGCGGCCGCCGACGGCCGTTTTCCCGCGGCCGCCGGACGGGGCCGCGCCTTGGCCGGGGCAAGCCTCCATGCCCCGGCCGTGGACGCGGCCTCGCCCTTGCGGCGGCGCGGCGTGCAAGAAAAAGGGCGGCGTGACGCCCCTTGCGTCACGCCGCCCTTTTCGGTGCGTCGTTTTTCTTCTGTTCCAGCAATTCCGCTTTCCGTATGGATCGCGCGGTTGCGTTGCGTGGGGCCTGTTGCCGTAACGACTTCCTTGCGCGCCGCCCCGAGCCGTGCGGACGGCTAGCGTTTCTTCTGCAGTTTGGCCCGGTATAATATGGCTCCGAGGTTCATGCCAAGCACCAAGATGATGAGGACCAGGGCGGTGCCGTATTGCAGCGGCCTGGTCTTGTCGATGTCCGTGCCGGCCGTGGCCAGGACGTAGATGTGGTAGGGCAGGGCCATGACCGAATCGTTGAGGTGGGTCGGCAGGTAGGGCGTGAAGAACACGGCCGCCGTGAACATGATGGCGGCCGTTTCGCCGGCCACGCGGGAAAGGCCCAGGATCGCCCCGGTGAGCATTCCCGGCATGGCCGCCGGCAGCACCACCAGGCGGATGGTCTGCCATTTGGTGGCTCCAAGGCCCAGCGAGGCCTCGCGGTAGGTCTGGGGCACGGACTTGAGCGCCTCCTCGGCCGTGCCGATGATGACCGGCAGGACGAGGATGGACAGCGTCAGGATGCCCGAGAGCAGGCTCACGCCCAGGCCGAAGAAGGTGACGAAAAAGGCCAGGCCGAACAGGCCGAAGACCACCGAGGGCACGCCGGCCAGGTTGTTGATGCCAAGGCGGATCAGGCGCAGCGTCCGGCCCGGGCGGGCGTACTCGTTGAGGTACACGGCCGAGGCCACGCCCAGCGGAAAGGCCACGCACATGGTGCCGAGGCTCAAATAGATCGTGCCGAGGATGCAGGGCAGGATGCCGCCGGCGGTCATGGAGTCGCGGGGCATCTCGGTCAGAAAGCTCCAGGAGATGGCCGGCAGGCCCTTGATGAGCAGGAAGCCGCAGATCAGCACCAGGGCGGCCATGTTGATCAGCGAGGACAGCCCGAACACGCCCCACATGAGCTTCTGGGTGCGGTGGCGGCGGGCGAGGCCGGCGTGGGTGATGGCGTTGGCGTTCATCGAATGGCTCCTTGGCGGCTCTTGCAGTCGTGCTTTGGCAGGTCGGGCAGCCGGGTTTTCAGCCGTGCGCGCGACTCGATCTTATCGCTCTAAAAATACAGTCGTCTTTCCCAAGACGGCCCGGTTACAGGGTGGCTGCGCCGACCTGCTTGTGCTTCTCGGCCACGTGGCTGGCCACGAGGTTGAAGGCCAGAGTGAAAAGGAACAGCACGATGCCGATGGCGAAAAGGGCGTGGTAGTGGTTGCCGCGGAAGGCGGCCTCGGCCATCTCGGCGGCGATGCTCGACGGCATGGGCCGCACGGGCGAAAAGATGGAGGTCGGGATGATGGCCGCGCCGCCGGCGACCATGAGGACGACCATGGTCTCGCCGATGGCCCGGGACATGCCGAGCATGACGGCCGTGGAGATGCCGGACAGCGAGGCCGGCAGCACCACTTTGGCGATGGTCTCGAAATGGGTGGCCCCCAGGGCCAGGGAGGCTTCCTTGAGCTCGCGGGGCACGGAGTAGATGGCGTCCTCGGACACCGAGCAGATGGTCGGCACGGACATGAAGGCCAGCATGATGGCGGCATTGAAGAGGTTGAGGCCCGTGGCCAGGTCGAAAGTCTCCTGGAGGTAAGGCGCGACCACGACCATGCCGAAGAAGCCGATGACGACCGAGGGCAGAGCGGCCAGCAGCTCGACGATGGGTTTGAAAATGTCCCGGGTCTTGCGGCTGGCGATCTCGGCCAGGTAGATGGCGGTCATCACGCCCAGGGGGATGGCGATGGCCGAGGACAGGGCCGTGACGGCGAGCGAGGCCATGATCAGGGGAAATACGCCGAATGCCGGCGGATCGGAGGTGGGATACCACAGGTGGCCGAACAGGAAGTCCGTGACCGAGACGACCTTGAAGATGGGCAGGCCCTCGACGAAGAGGTAGACCATGATGAGGGCCAGGGCCACGATGGAGGACAGGGCGGTCAGGAAGAACAAATTCCTGATCAGGTTGTCCTTGGCTTTTCGCGAAAGGGCCATGCGGTTCTCCCGGGCAAGCGCCCCGGCCCGCTGTCGCGGGGCCGGGGCGCGTCGGTGGTCGGTGTCGTGTCGAAACTAGTTGAGGGGCACGAAGCCGGCTTCCTTGACCAGCTTCTGGCCTTCGGCGCTGAGGAGGAAGTCCACCAGGCCCTTGGCCGCGCCGGAGGGCGCGCCGTTGGTGTAGAGGTACAGGTCGCGGGAGACGGGGTACTTCTTGGACTTGGCGTTCTCGGCCGTGGGCTCGATGCCCTCGACCTTGAGCCCCTTGGTGGAGGCGTCGAGGTAGCCGATGCCCACGTAGCCGATGGCGTTCTTGTTCTTGCTGACGGCCTGGACCACCGCGCCGTTGGAAGCCTGCATCAGGGCGCCGGGGAACACGCGCTCCTTCTTCATGACCAGGCCTTCCCAGGTCTCGTAGGTGCCGGAGGAGGTGTCGCGGGAGATGACGACCACCGGACCCTCGCCGCCGAGGTCCTTCCAGGTGGTGATCTTGCCCATGTAGAGGTCTTTGAGCTGGGCCAGGGTGATCTCGGTGAGCTTGTTGGCCGGGTTGACCACCGGGACGATGGCGTCGATGGCGCAGACGATCTGGTTGGGGGCGACGTTCTTGGTCTTGGCCAGCTCGATTTCCTTCTGCTCCATGGCGCGGGAAGCCATGGCGATGTCCGTGGCGCCGTCGATGAGGGCCTTGATGCCGTTGCCCGAGCCGCCGCCGGAAACGGAAATTTTCACGTCGGGATGGGCCTTCATGTAGGCTTCGACGACTTTCTGCATGATGGGCAGCACGGTGGTGGAGCCGTCCACCTTGATGGTGGTGTCGGCGAAGGCGGTGGAGGCCAGCATCAGGACAGCGGCCGCAATACCAATAAGTTTTTTCATGGAACTCCTCCTCAGGAAGTTTGTCGCGCCAGGATTGGCGCGAAGTGCCCTTGGTGACATGCGAAACCTAGGTTTGCCTTGTTACAAGTCGGTGACAAGGGCACAGAGAACGCGTGACGCGTCGACCTGCCTTTCTTTTAAAAAACAAATCCGGCAGGTTGTCTGCACCCAATGTTACAAGGGTTCCGTGACGCGGCCAAGGGAAGGAACGCAGCCGGCCGCGAGCAGCGGCTCCTTGACCCGGCCTGCCGGGAGGACTATGCAGGAAAGTACGGCGCAATAAGGGGGATTTGCCCCGATGCGCCGCGGGAGCCTTCATGACCGCGCCGTTCATCCTGTCCCCTTCCCTGCTGTCCGCGGACTTCAGCCGGCTGGCCGAGGAACTGGCCGCCTTGGAGGAGGCCGGGCTCACCTGGGTCCACCTCGACGTCATGGACGGCCTGTTCGTGCCCAACATCACCTTCGGGCCGCCGGTCATCGCTTCCATGCGCCGCAAGAGCCGCCTCTACTTCGACACCCACCTCATGATCGAACGGCCCGAGCGCTACCTGTCCGCCTTTCGCGACGCCGGGGCCGACCTCATCTGCGTCCACGCCGAGGCCACGGTCCACCTGGAACGCACGGTCTCGGAGATCGCCCGCCTGGGCGCCGCCCCGGCCGTGGCCCTCAACCCGGCCACGCCGCTCTCCATGGTCGAGTACCTGCTGCCCCAGCTCGACATGGTGCTCGTCATGACCGTCAACCCGGGCTTCGGCGGACAATCCTTCATCCCGTTCTGCATGGACAAGGTCAAGACGTTGGCCACGATGCGACGCGAAAAAGATCTCAGCTTCCGCATCCAGGTGGACGGCGGGGTGTCCCCGGACAACACCGCCGCCCTGGTCGCCGCCGGCGCCGACGTGCTGGTTTCCGGATCGGCCTTTTTCGGCCACCCGCCCTACAAGGAGCGCCTGGATGTCTTTCACGCGGCGGCCGCGACGCGGGCCACGTAATCCTTCCGCCGCCTCCCGGCGTCCGGGCCGCCTGCAGGGCGGCCCTTCCCGGGCGTATGGCGCGGCCGAGGCCGACGGGCGGCTCTCCCGCCTGTCCTCCATCCTGGCCGCCCTGGACCAGGGCATCGCCTTCGTTTCCCCCGAGGGCGCGGTGGTGGAGATCAACGACCGCTGCCTGGCCCTGATCGGCGGCGTCCGGGAAGCCGTCCTCGGCCAGGGCATCGCCGTCCTCGACCTGGAGACCGAGGACTACCAGGCCAGCGTCTTCCTCGAACTCTTCCGCCGCGGCGCGGCCCACGCCCCGGTCTCCTTCGACCGGCGCTTCGGCGACCGCGACGTCACGGTCAAGCTCCAGCCCGTCTTCGATGCCGGCCTTTTCGCCGGCCTTATCGTCTCGCTGATCGACGTCACGCCCATGGTCGAGGCCAGGCTTTCCGTGGAGCGCGAAAAAAGCTTTCTCGAACAGGTCATCACCATCGCCGGCGCGGCCATCTGCATCGTCAACCGCGACGACGAGGTGCTTACCATAAACGACGAGTTCACGGCCATCACCGGCTACAACCGGGATCAGGCCCTGGGGCGCAAACGGGCGTCGCTTCTGCGCGAATCGCCCCCCTCGCCCTGTCCGGCCGCCCCGGACGGCCAGGCCGTGCGGCAAAGCCAGTCCCGCATCGTCGCCCGGGACGGCCGCCGGCTCACCATCCGCAAGAACGCCGCCCCCCTGCGCGACGACCAGGGCAGCGTCACCGGCGGCATCGAATCCTTCACCGACGTCTCCGACCTCATCCGGGCCAGGGTCCAGGCCGAGGAAGCCAGCCGCATGAAGTCGGCCTTCCTGGCCAACATGAGCCACGAGATCCGCACGCCGCTCAACGCCATCCTGGGCCTGGCCCACCTGCTGCTCAAGGGCGACATGCCCGAAAGCCAGCGCGAGAGCCTGGAGACCATGCGCGCCGCCGGCGAGGGATTGCTCGTCATCTTAAACGACATTCTGGATTTCTCGCGCATCGAGGTGGGCCGCCTGGAAATACGGCCGGCTCCGGTGGACATCGACCGCCTCGTCGAGGACGCGCGCCGGGTGATGGCCCCCCAGGCCGAGGAGCGGGGCCTGCTCCTGACCATCGAGCGCGACCCCGACCTGCCCAGGGTCCTCGTGTGCGACCCGGTGCGGCTCAAACAGATCCTGCTCAACCTGCTTTCCAACGCCCTGAAGTTCACCGAACGCGGCCGGGTGACCCTCGGCGTCGCCCGGCCGCGCGCGCCGGTCTCCGGCATCGCCGGCCTGCCCGTGCGCTTCCTGGTCGCCGACACCGGGCCGGGCATCCCCGAGGACATGCGCCAGCGCATCTTCGAGCCTTTCGTCCAGGCCGACGACGACGTCGCCCGGGAACACGGCGGCACCGGACTCGGCCTGTCCATCTCCGACCGGCTGGTGCGCCTGCTCGGCGGCACGGGCCTGGAGATCGCCAGCCAGCCCGGAAAGGGCAGCACCTTCTTTTTCACCTTGCACCTGGCCGAACCCGACGGGAAAACCGCTGCGCCGCGCCCGGGAGCGCCCCTGGCCCCGGCCGTGGACCTGGGCGGGCTGCGCGTGCTCGTGGCCGAGGACAATCCCTTCAACCGTTTCCTCCTCCAGAAGATCCTCGAAAAACTGGGGGTGGGGCGACAGAGTTTCGCCGCGGACGGGCAAAAGGCCCTGGAAATGCTGCTCGCCTCCAAGGAGGAGGGCCCCCCCTACGACGTGGTGTTCATGGACCTGCGCATGCCCGGCCTCGACGGCATCGAGGTCTCCCGGCGCGCCAGGCAGGCGGGCATCGAAACGCCCATCGTGGCGCTCACGGCCCAGGCCTCGGCCGAAGACGCCGACCGGTGCCGGGAAGCCGGCATGACGGCCTTTTTCGCCAAGCCCTACCGCATCAGCGATCTGGAGAAAGTCCTGGTCTCCCTTGTCGGCGATGCGGGCTCCTCCCGCATATGACGCCCGCCGCCGCCCGCCGCCAGGCCCGCGCCTTTCTGCGCAAACGCCAGATGCTCTCGGCCGCCGAAGCCGACCAGGCCCTCGACGTGGCGGCCACGGTCCTCGGAGCCGCCCTGGATCACTTGGCCGTGGCCGCCGCGGCCGACGACGGGCGGGCCTGCGTCGAGGCGGCCCACGGGCTCAAGGGCAATCTGCTCAATCTCGGCCTGCCGGAACTGGCCGCACTCGCCCAGGACATCCTCGACAAGGCCCGCGAAGGAAGCTACCAGTCCGTCCTGACCGGACGGGAGAAACTGGCCGTATCCCTGGCCACGCTTCTCGACGGCTCCGGAAACTGACGGCGCGGCCCGGGCCGGCATCGACCGCGCAAACAAGCAACCTTCCGGGAAGCGCCGATTCCCGGGACGTTGTGGCGGAAAAAACGGCGCACCGTCTCGCATCGTCCCATCCTCGAGGCTCTCATGAACATCGCCGAATACGCGCAATCCGGAAAATCCATCTACGTCGCCGGCCATCGCGGTCTGGTCGGCGCGGCCATCGCCCGGGCCCTGGCCGCCAAGGGCGTCGACGTTCTTGCCCGTACCCACGCCGAGCTCGATCTGACGAACCAGGCCGCCGTCAAGGCGTTCTTCGAGACCGAACGGCCCGCCGCCGTGTTCCTGGCCGCGGCCAAGGTCGGCGGCATCCACGCCAATGACGCCTACCCCGCCGACTTCATCCGCGACAACCTGCTCATCCAGACCAACGTCATCGACGCGGCCCGGAACTCCGGTGTGGAAAAGCTCGTTTTTCTGGGCTCTTCCTGCATCTACCCCCGCCTGGCCCCCCAGCCCATCCCCGAGGAGGCCCTGCTCTCCGGCCCCCTGGAAGCCACCAACCAGTGGTACGCCATCGCCAAGATCGCCGGCATCAAGATGTGCCAGGCCTACCGACGCCAGTACGGCTTCTCCGCCATCAGCCTCATGCCCACCAACCTCTACGGGCCCGGCGACAACTTCACCCCGGTCGACTCCCATGTCATCCCGGGGCTCATGCGCCGCTTCCACGAGGCGCGCCTGGCCGGGCAGGAATCCGTCGCCGTCTGGGGCACAGGCAACGCCCTGCGCGAATTCCTCCACGTCGACGACATGGCCGCCGCCGCCCTGGCCTGCTTCGAACGCTACGACGACGAGGAAATCATCAACATCGGCTCCGGCGAGGAAGTCACCATCCGCCAACTGGCCGAACTCATGGCCAAGGTCACGGGATTCGCCGGCCGCATCGCCTTCGACGCCTCCAAGCCCGACGGCACGCCGCGCAAGATCGTGGACATCAAACGCCTCTCGGTCCTGGGCTGGAAACCCGGCCATACCCTGGCCGAAGGCCTGGCCCAGACCTACCGCTGGTTCTGCGACAACATCGCCTCCGCCCGCCTGGCCTAGACGCCTCCGGCGGCCAGGGCTTTGCCCTGGCCCCATCGAGGCTTTGCCCCGAACCCCACCGGGGGGCATGATGCCCCCCGGCCCCCCTCACCTGCGTAGTCGGGCGGAGTTGGCTGCGGTCACCGGCATGGCTGGCGTTGGCGGACCGAAGATGGGGGCGGAATTTAATGG
>NZ_JARKOZ010000084.1 GCF_029978005.1 Solidesulfovibrio sp.
TGCAGGTCCACGGTCTTGCACTGCACGAGCTCCACCGGAGCCTGGCGCAGGAAGCCGGCGAAGAGGAATTCGTCGATGTCGTCGGGCAGGGGGGCGGTGGCGGCGTAGGTGCAGGCCGGGTCCGGGCCCAGGGCCACGGCCACGGGCAGGCGCTCGCCGGCTTTTTGGGAGAGCTTGTAATGGTGCGCCCCGCCCTTGTGGCGGTGCCAGTGCATGCCGGTGGTGTTTCTGTCGTAGACCTGCATGCGGTACATGCCCACGTTGCGCTTGCCCGTGACCGGGTCCCTGGTCACGACCACGGGAAAGGTGATGAACGGCCCGGCGTCGCCCGGCCAGGTGGTCAGCACCGGCAGGATGGACAGGTCCACGTCGTCGCCGGTCAGGACCACGTCCTGGCAGCGGCCGCTCCCCACGGTCTTGGGGAAGATGCCGGCCATCTTGGCCAGCTTGGGCAGGAGCTTGAGCTTGTCGATGAGGGTGTCGGGTTTTTCCATCTCGAGCACGGCGTCGATGCGCCGGCCCAGGGCGTCGAGGTCTTCGCACTCGAGCGCCAGGTGCATGCGCGGGTACGAGCCGAACATGTTGGTGAGCACCGGAAAGCGCGCGCCCTGGGGTTTCTCGAACAGAAGCGCCGGCCCCGTGGCTTTGGACACCCGGTCCGTGACCTCGGCGATCTCCAGGTAGGGGGAAAGGGGCGCGCCGATGCGCTTGAGCTCCCCTTTTTTCTCCAGAAGTTTCAGAAATTCCTGCAAGTCCTTGTATGCCATCGGGAATGCTCCAAGCGGACGGTCTCTGGCGGCGACGAGGCCGGTCCCCGGCTTTATACCCGAAGCCGCAGCCCCGTAAAGGGCCGGGCCGTGGCGGCGAGTCGCCCGGCCAGAAAGCCCGAGGCCAGGGCGGGGGGCAGCGGGCCTGCGTTCTGGCAGGCCGGGGCGAGTTCGGACCGGCCGAAGCGCACGCTCGCCAGGGCGCGCAGGATCGCCCCGGCTTCCTTTTCGCGCTCGCACATGAGGCGGTAGAGGATGCGGCCGGGCCGCCAGGAGATCACGGCGGCCACGACGCCCGCCTCCTCCAGTCGGCCGCTGACGCGAAGCGACCAGCCGGGCCCGCCCTCGGCCGCGGAAAGGCGCGCCTCCAGCAGTTCGGACTGGGCCAGCCCCGGAAAGGCCCAGGGCACGTAGCGGGGCCGGCCGGCGTCGGCCGGCAGAAAGGCCCGGGCGGCGGCGAAAAGCTCGGCCACGGCCGCGAAATCGGCCCGGGCGGCGGGATCGGCGGCCAGGAAGGCGGCGAAGCGCCGGCGCGCGGCCGAAAGGTCCAGGGGCGGCGGCGCGGGCAGGGAAACCCGGGCCAGGCGGCGTTCGAAGCGGGAGCGGGCCTCGGTCAGGCCGGCCAGGAGCAGGGACGGGTCGGCGGCGGCCGAAGGCGGGGGCGTGACGTCTCGCAGCACCAGTTCCGGCTCCAGGCGCTCGATGCGAAAGACGAGCTCCCGGCCGGGCACGGGCTCGTGCTCCAGCAGGGCCAGCAGCTTGTGCCCGGCCACGACCACCCAGTACAGTCCGCCCGGCCCGGGCCCGAGCAGCCGGCCGCGCACGGTCTGGCCGACCCGGCGGCCGCGTCGGAAGGCCTCGGGATCGGAGCGGTCCTTGCCGCCGGGCGTCTGCCCGCCGCCGCCTCCCTGACCGGAAATCCGCATGCCGCCCGTCCGCCGCGCGCCGGGAAGGTCCCGGGAAAAGGGTTGGGCTTAGGCCCCGGGGAGTCCGGGGTTCTGGGCGAGGATGAGCTCCACCTCGTCCAGGGACAGGCCCGTGGCCTTGGCCAGGGCCTGAGGACTCTGGCCGCGCCGGGAGCCGTTGACGATGATCTGGCGCAGGAATTCCGGGGACCGGCTGTATTCCTTGGCCTTCTTGACCAGCTTCTCCAACTCGGCCCGGCGCTGTTCGAGCTTCTGGTCGAGTTCGGCCAGCTCGGCCTGGCGGCGGGTGAAGCTGCCCACCAGCTCCTGCTCGAGCTTGGCGTTGAAATCGAGCTTTCTCAGCAGTGCGTCCTGGTTTTTCTGGAGCTTCGCGAGCAAATCCTCGGAGCGGCGCAGGCGCGAGAAGAAGAGCACCACGAGCAGCAAGAGCACCAGCTCGCACACGGTGAGGAAGATGACGAGAAGGGAATAGCCGTTCATGGTTGGTGGCCGATGCATACGCCGCGAGAGCGCTCCAAGGCAAGGGGCTTGGCCCTGACGACGGCGCGGAAAAGGGAGAAGCCTGGTGAGGCCATGGGACGGCCGGGGGCGGACGCGGAATCAGATCTTGCGGTCGATGATGTGGCCGGCGAAGGGCGAGGGGTTGCTGGCCTGGGTCTCCTCGGGCTCGGGGGCGGCCCGGCGGCGGCGACGCTGCTGGAACTGGCCCGGGGACTGGCGCTCCTTCTGGTCGCCCACGGAATCCATGGCGTCCTGCTGCTCGATGCGCTGGGGCTGCTTGGCCTGGTCGGCCAGGGCCTGGCGGGCCATTTCCTGGGAGGCGGCCAGGGCGGCCTCGGGTTGCACGAGCTCGGCATGGGCCACGTTCTGGGCGTAGGGCATGGTCTGGAAGATGGTGGTCAAATCGATGGACATCTACTTCACCAGGAAATCCTCGATAAGCAGGTTATCCAGCGGTTGGGCCCCGACGAACTGGTTGATGACCGACAGGACGTCCTTTTTTATCGCCTCGGTGTTGTTCTTATCGGTCAGAAACTCCATATTCTTATTCTTCAGATAATAATACACGGCGTCGCGCACGACAATGAGGTTGCGCTTGAGTTCCAGCTCCACCGGGGGCTCCTGGGTGACGGCCGTGAACCGGATGGTCAGGAAGCGGGTGCGGCCCTTGGGATCGGTGAGCTCCACCAGGAACGGGTCCATGGGGATGACGATCTCGCGCTTGGGCGCGGGCGGTTCGGGCGGTGGCGGCGTCGGCGCGATGGGCGTCGGCGCGGCCTCCTCGACGGGCGGTGGCGCGGCCTCCTCGACGGGCTCCGGAGGCGGGGCGGGTTTTTTCAGGAACAGGAAATAGGCGGCCACGCCGGCGACAAGGAGAAGGGCCGCCGCGCCGATGAGGATGAAGAGCTTCTTGCGGGAGGGTTTGGCCGCCTCTTGCGCGGGCTCGGCGAAGGGGCTGGCGGCTGCCTCGGCCTGGGGCGGGGCCTCCTCCTCGACCTCGTCCTCGAGGAAGGGGGCGTCGTCGAGGTCGAGGTCGACCTTCTGCAGGGCCTTCGGCAGGTCGTCGGACAACTCGCTGTCGTCAAGCTTGGCCTTGACCTGGAAATCGAGATTGTCGTCGGCGACCATGGCTGCCTCGTAACGGTCGACGGACACGGCGACGTCCCGGTCGCGCCGCGGGAAGGCGACGCTGCGTCACGCTTCCGTGAAATGAGCCGGCGGCGCGTCGTCCGGCCGTCCGGGTCCTCGGGGAAAGGAAACGGGGCCGGCCGCCGCCGCGGCCCGCCCCGTGCTCCCGGACCGTGTCCGGGCTCCGACAGGCGGCGGCGCCGCTATTTGTCGAAAATCTTGTCGATCTTCTGGCCGAGAGTCTCGGCCGTGAAGGGCTTGACGATGTAGTTGGACACCTTGGCCTGGACGGCTTCGATGATGTTCTCCTGTTGGGCTTCGGCCGTGACCATGAGGAAGGGCAGGTTGGCGAACTCCTCGCTGGAGCGCACCTTGCGCAGCAGTTCGATGCCCGGCATGTTCGGCATGTTCCAGTCGGAGATGATGAAGTCGATCTTGTCCTTGTTGAGGGTCTCCCAGGCGGTGCTGCCGTCGTCGGCCTCGATGATGTTGTTGAAGCCCAGTTGCCTGAGGATGTTCTTTATGATCCTGCGCATGGTGGAAAAGTCGTCGACGACCAGGATGCGCATTTCCTTATTGGCGGCCATGGCTCTTCTCCTGTTGTTCCAGAGTGGTCATCAGCCTGTCCGGCCGGGCGGCCCGCTCCCTGGGGAAGGCCCGCCGCCAAATCAGTGCTGCTCGATGTTGAACTGGGCTTTGAACTTCTGCCGCAGCCGGGCCAACGCCTGGGAATGCAGCTGCGACACGCGCCCCTCGGTGATTCCCATGACCTCGGAAGTTTCCCGCATGTTCAATTCCTCACCGTAATAGAGCGACAATACCAGCTTTTCCCGGGGAGTCAAATCATCGATGAGAGAGGCCAGCTTGTCGACCAGCTCCTTGAATTCGGCCGATTTGTAGGGCTCGTTTTCCAGCTGGTTCTTCTGGTAGGAGGAAATGTTCTCGGTGATGGCGTCGAGGCTCAGGCACAGCTGGTTCTGGAGCGCCTCGAGCCCCTGGGACACCTCGCGTTCGGTGAGCCCCGTGGCTTCGGCCAGCTGCTCCACGGTGGCCGGCTTGCCCGAGTCGCCCTCGATGCGCCGCGAGGCCTCCTCCAGGGTGCGCACCCGGTGGCGCTGGCCGCGGGAGAACCAGTCCATGCGCCGCAGGTCGTCGAGCATGGCCCCCTTGATGCGCGATTCGGCGTAGGTCTCGAACTTGATGCCCAGTTCCGGCCGGAACCGGCCCAGGGCCTCGAGCAGGCCCATGGCCCCGGCGCTCAGCAGTTCGCCGAGTTCCACGGACTGGGGCAGCTTGGCCTTGAGGCGGGAGGCCACGATTTTGATCTTGGGCGAGTAATGGCGCACGATCTCCTGTCGATCGCGCGCGTCGAACTCCTCCCAACGGGCGTCGCCGGATTCGAGCCTAAGCCAGGGGCTGTTCCTGGAAGAGGAGCTTTTTCCAGAAAAATTTGATGTTTCCATCGAGCTTGGCGTCCACGTCCCAGGAATCGATCGTTTGGGCCAGTTCCATGAGCTTCCTGCTGGCCGGAGCGTCCGGGCTCAGGAAGCAGAAGGGTTTTTGGCGGATGACCGCGTTTTTCACGGCCGGATCGGCGGGCACGACCCCGGTGAAGTCCAGGGAGATGCCCGACAGGAAATGGTCGCAGGCCGTGGACAGCTTCTCGTAGACCGCCTTGGCGGCTTTGACGCTCGGGGCCATGTTGACCACCACCCGGAAGCGGTGCACGTCGTGCTGCAAGTGCATGACCTTGATGAGCGCATACGCGTCGGTCAGGGAGGTGGGCTCGGTCGTCAGGACCAGCAGCCGTTCCCGGGCCGCCAAGTTGAAGTAAATCACATTGTCATTGATTCCGGCCCCGGTGTCCACAATCAAATAGTTGATGCGGCCCTCCAGGTAGTCCATGGCCTCGAGCAGGTCGAGCTTCTGGCCGGTGGAAAGGGCCAGCATGTCGCTCACGCCCGAGGAGGCCGGCAGGATGGAAAAGCCGAAAGGCGTTTCCATGAGCACCTGCTTGAGGTCCACGCCCTCGTGGAACAGGTGGAACAGGTTCATCTTGGGGGTAAGCCCGAGCAGGATGTCGACGTTGGCCAGGCCCAGGTCGGCGTCGAGCAGCACGACCTTGCGCCCCAGGCGGGACAGGCAATAGGCCAGGTTGACCGACAGGTTGGTCTTGCCCACGCCTCCCTTGCCCGAGGTGACGGACAGCACCTGAGGGATTTCCGTCGCTGGGCGGGCGGTTGCGGGTGTTGCGGCGAAACGGCTTGGCATGCGTCGTCCTTAGGCTCCGGCGTGGGATCGCGTCATTCGCCGGGCAACTGGTGTTTGAAGAGCAGTTTCCAAACAGCCTTGCCCGAAGCCGGCGTCATGCCCTGGGTCAGCTCCGGCCCGTGGCCCAGGGCCGAAACGGGCAGGGACGAGGCGTGCGCCATGTTGACAAGGCTTCCGTAATTACAGGCTTCGTCGAGCTTCGTCCAGACGAGACTGGAAAGGGGCGGGCAGCGGTACACCCGCAGGGAGTGCTCCAACTGGTTGGCGGCGAAAAGGGGCGAGAGCACCAGATGGGCGCGCAGCCGTTCCCGGCCGGTCAGGCCCATGGAGGCGCACCAGCCGTCCATGGCCCCTTCGCCGCGAAGGCTCGGCGTGTCGATGAAGACCGCCGCGCCGGCGTCGGCCTCGTCAAGAATCCGGCGGAAATCCTCGGGCCCGTCGGCCTCGGCGTAGGTCAGGCCGGAAAGCTCGGCGTAGTGGCGCAGCAGCAGCCTCCCCTTGCCCCGGCCGCTGTCGGCGTTGACCACCACGACGCGCCGGCCGGGGTCGGCCGCCCGGGCGGCCAGGGCCAGGCGCAGCAGGACCGAGGTCTTGCCGACGCCGCTTGGGCCCACGAACATGTGGGCCGCGCCGGGCCATTCGGCTTCCGTCAGGGGTTTGACGCGAACCAGGCGCGACAGGGCCGGGATGACCGTGTCCTCGCCCCGGTCCATGATGGAGCGGAAGACGGCCAGCACCGAGGCCTCGTCCACGCCCTCGCGCTCCAGGTATTCGAGCGCCAGGCGCTGGCGCGGGGACAGGGCGGAAAAATCCATGCGCGGGCGCAGAAGCGCCAGCAGGTGTCCCTTGATCTCGCCCCATTCCCGGTTCCAGTCGCCTGTCGCGGGCTGGCCGTTTCCCTTGGCCTGGCCGCCGGCCGGGACGTTGCCGTTGCCGCCGCCCGGGGACGCGGTCTTTGGCGGCGCGGGCCGCAGGGGGGAATCGGGCTGCTCCAGGGCGGCCATGACCTCGCACAGGCTGCGCCCGTCCTCGCGCACGCTCTGGCTGCCGAGGATCACGGCCTCTTTTCCGAGCTCCTGGCGGATCTGCCCCAGGCAGGCCGCCATGGACTCGCCGCGAAAGGTCTTAACCCGCATTGGACAGTCCTATGTTGGCGACGGATTGCAGTTTGATCTCGGCCGGGATCTCGGCCTGGGAGATGACCGGCAGATTGGGGATGAACCGGGCCAGAAGCTGGGCCAGATGGGGACGCACCAGGGGAGTGGTCAGGAGCACGGGCTGGCCGTCGCTGACGAGCGCCTTGTCCATGGCCCGCTGGATGGCCTGGATGATGCGCTGGGCCAGGCCGGGCTCCATGGCCAGGTAGGCCCCGTGGTCGGTCTGGCGCACGCTTTCCTGGATGGCTCCCTCGACCTTGGGCGTGAGGTTGAGGATGGGCAGGGCCCCGTCGCTGGTCAGGTAGGGTTTGACGATGGTGCGGCCCATGCGGGAGCGCACGTATTCCGTGAGCTGGTCCGGGTCCTTCACCGAGGAGCCGTAGTCGGCCATGGTCTCGGCCACGGTGAGCAGGTCGCGGATGGACACGCCTTCCTTGACCAGGTTTTGCAGCACCTTCTGCACGCCGCCAAGCGTCATGGCGCCGGGCACCAGGTCCTCCACGGCCTTGGGCGCGCGCTTGGCCAGGTTGTCGAGCAGGACCTGCACTTCCTGGCGGCCCAGGAACTCGTGCAGGTGGCGCTTGAAGACCTCGGTCAGGTGGGTGGCGATGACCGTGGCCGGATCGACGACGGTGTAGCCGGCCAGCATGGCCTCGTCCTTCTGGAGCTCCGGCACCCACAGGGCGGGCAGGTTGAAGGCGGGCTCGCGGGTTTCCACGCCCTTGATGCGGTGCTTGGCGTCGCCGGGGTCCATGGCCAGGTAGTGGTCGATGAGGATCTCGGCCGTGGCCACCTCGTTGCCTTTTATCAGCACCACGTACTGGCCGGGGCGCAACTGGAGGTTGTCGCGCAGGTGCAGCGAGGGAATGACCACGCCCATGTCCAGGGCGAACTGGCGGCGGATGGAGCGGATGCGCGAGAGCAGGTTGCCGTTTTGCTCCTCGTCCACGAGCGGGATCAGGCCGTAGCCGACCTCGAGCTCCAGGGCGTCCAGCGGCAGGAGCGTCTGGACCTCCTCCGGGGTTTCGAGTTCCGGCGCGGGCTTCTTGTCCTTGGTGTCGGCCTCGGCCTGGAGCATTTCCTGCTGCCTGGCCGACAGGCGGCTGACGAAGAAGAGCAGGGCGGACATGACCAGGAAGGGCAGGGTCGGCAGCCCCGGCACCAGGCCGAAGAGCAGCAGCATGCCCGACACCAGGCGCAGAGCCCTGGGGTGGAAGGTCAGCTGGGCCAGGAATTCCTCGCCCATCTTGGCCTCGGCCGCGGCTCGGGAGACGATGAGGCCGGCGGACGTGGAGATGATGATGGAGGGGATGATGGAGACCAGGCCGTCGCCGATGGTCAGCAGGGTGTAGGTCTGGGCGGCGTCCTTCCAGTCCATGCCCTTTTGCATGACGCCGATCAGGAAGCCGCCGAAGATGTTGATGGCGGTGATGATGATGGTGGCGGTGACGTCTCCGGAGACGAACTTGCCCGCGCCGTCCATGGCGCCGTAGAAGTCGGCCTCCTTGCGGATGGCCTCGCGGCGGTCGGTGGCCTGCTTTTCGTTGATGAGGCCGGCGTTGAGGTCGGCTTCGATGGCCATCTGCTTGCCCGGCATGGCGTCCAGGGTGAAGCGGGCGGCCACCTCGGCGATGCGGGTGGTGCCGGCCACGATGACCTTCTTGTTGATGGCGAAGAGCACCAGGAAGATGACGCAGCCGACCACGTAGTTGCCGCCGACGACGAACTGGCCGAAGGCCTGGATCACGTGGCCGGCGGCCGAGGGGCCCTCGTCGCCGTGCAGCAGGATGAGGCGGGTGGAGGCCACGTTCATGGACAGGCGCAGCATGGTGGTGACGAGCAGCAACGACGGGTAGATGGAGAATTCCAGGGGCGAGCCCATGAACATGCTGGTGATGAGCACCACGAGGCTGATGGAGATGGAGAAGGTGAGCATCAGGTCGATGAAGGCCGGGGGGATGGGCACGAGCATCACGAACAGGATGACCACCACGCCGGCGGCGAGCATGATGTCGCCCTGGCGAGTGAACTGCTCGTAATTGAATTTGACCGGGTTCGCTTGCTTCGCCATGATTTTGACGCCCCTTCCCGTTTGCCTCCCGATCAGCGGGGACCGCCGGGACGCTTGAACTTGTCGAGTTGGGCCAGGATCGAGGCCACCGCCTGGTAGAGATCCTCGGGGATGACCTGGCCGATCTCGACGCTCTTATACAAGGCCTGTGCCAGGGGCTTGTTCTCGCGGATGGGAATGCGATGCTCCCGGGCGATTTCCTTGATCTTCTCGGCCACATGGTCCGCGCCCTTGGCCAGAAGCATGGGGGCGGGCGTCTCCTTGGGATCGTAGCGCAGGGCGCAGGCCAGGTGGGTCGGGTTGGTGATGACCACGTCGGCCTTGGGAACCTCCTGGAACATGCGCCGCTGCATGACCTCCATCATCTTCTGCTTCTGCTTCCGCTTGATGACCGGGTCGCCCAGGGCCTGCTTGGTTTCGTCCTTGATCTCGTCCTTGGTCATCTTGAGGTTTTCTTCGTAGTCCCAGCGCGTGTACCAGACGTCGAGGATGGCGATGACGAGCATGGGGCCCATGGTGTAGAGCACCAGCGTGAAGCCGTTTTGCAGGATGAAGACGATCAGGGCTTCCGTCGTCTGGTAGAAAAGGGGCAGGAATTCGTTGAATTTGCGTTTGAGGATGATGTAGGGCGCGATGGCGATGGCGGCGGCCATGGCCACCTGCTTGCCGAGCTGGACCAGGGTCCTGGGGTTGATGAGCAGCTTCTGCACGGCCCCCATGGGGTTGAACAGGTTGCTGAAGTCCGGGTTGAAGAGCTTGGAGTACCAGACTTCGCCCACCTGCAGCCGCTGGGTGACGTAGGCCACCACGGCCATGACCAGAAGGATCGGCAAGAGCATCAGGGCCAGCTTCTGGGAGAGCATCCACAGGAGGGCGGTGACCCCGTCGGTGGTGGCCTCGAAGCGCAGGTTCTGGCCGAGGAACTGGACGAAGACGGCCTTGAGGTCGTCGCCGAGCCCGACGATGACGAAGCGGATGGCGATGAGCCCGGCCATGAGCACGGTGAGCTTGGGCAGCTCCTGGCTGCGGGGGACGGACCCCTTCTCGCGCGCCTTGCCGCGTCGTTTGGTGGTGGCTTTTTCTGTCTTGCTCGGATCTCTCGCCATGACCGGCGTCCTTTCCCCGCGTTATCCCGAGGCCTTGAGCACGAGCCTGTACATGGGGACGAGTTCGTCGATGAACTGGCCCACGTAGATGACCAGGGCGGCGAAGACCAGGGTCATGAAGAGGAAGCCCACGCCGATCTTGAGCGGGAAGCCGATGAAGAGCACGTTCATTTGCGGCGCGGCCCGGGCCACCAGGGCCAACGCGAGGTCCACCAGGAAGATCGAGGCCATGATCGGAGCGGCGATCTTGACGGCCATGACGAGAATCTGACTGGAGAAGGATATGAGGTGCTCGCCCAGGGCGGCATTGACGAGCAGGCCGCCGGGAGGCACCAGCTCGAAGCTCTGGGCCAGGGCGCCGATGAGGATCAGGTGGCCGTTGAGGCTCAGGAACAGCATGGTGGTCACCTGGTTCATCAGGTGGCCCAGGCCCGATTCCGAGGCACCCGTCATGGGGTCGATGCTGTTCATGAGCGTGAACCCCATGGAGAAGCCCATGACCGCGCCGGCGCTTTGCACGGCGGCGAAAAGAAACGATACCAGGATGTTGAGCAGAAGCCCCATGATCACCTCGCCAAGGAACATGAGGGCGATCATCCAGGGGTTGGCCGGCATGAGCGTGCCGGGAAAGGACAGCATGGGGTACACGGCCAGGGCCATCACGATGCACAGCGCGCCCTTGACGGAATTGGGAACCAGGGTCGCCCCGAAAAACGGCAGCATGAACAGCAGCACGCTCATCCGCATGAGCGTCAGGAAGAAGCCGAAAACCACGTTCGGATCGAACTGGAACAGGTTCATGCGGCAGCGCAAGCAAAACCCGGGCCACGGGCCGGGAGGCTATTCCAGGATGTAGCGCATGGGGTTGACGGGCACCCCGCCCAGGCGCGTCTCGTAGCGCAGGTGCGGCCCCGAGCCCTGGCCGACGTCGCCCACATGGCCGAGCAGTTGTCCCCTGGACACGGCCTGCCCCTTGGTCACGACCACGTCGCGCATGTGGCCGTAGGTGGTGACCAGCCCCCCCTGGTGGTCGAGGACCAAGCCGGATCCCCCGCCGTCCGATTCGCCGGCGTAGGTGACCACGCCGGCTCCCGGGGCGACCACCGGGGTGCCCAGGGGCGCGGCGATGTCCATGCCCTTGTGGAACTCCTTTTTCCCGGTGAACGGCGACACCCGCTCTCCGAAGGGGGAGGCGATCCAGCCTTCCACGGGCCAGGAGGCGGGCATGGCCGCCAGGCGGGCCTTGTCCGCGGCCAGGGCGTCCAGGAGTTCGCCCTGGCGCAGGCGCTCCCGGGCCGCGCCCTCGCCCAGGGCGTCCAGGAACTGATGGAGCTTGCGGGTGAGCATTTCCTGGCGGTAGAGCGGCAGGTACTTCTTCTCGAAGTCCTGCTCGTCGCCGCCGGACGGGGAGACCTCCCGGGGGGCCTGTTCCAGGCCCACCATCTGGCGCAGCTTGGCATCGAAGACGCGCAGCCGCGACAGGTCCGACTCCAGGGCCTTGATCTTGTCGCCAAGGCCGAGGATCTGCGCGTTCTGGTCCTTGGCCTGCTGTTCGAAGGAGGCGGCCTCGCGCTCCATGCGTTTATAATTGTAATAAAATCGCACCAGATAGGCGTCCACGGCCACCAGGGCCGCCAGGACCGCCAGGATCAGGGCGAAAAGCCAGCCCCGAAAGCGCAGCTTGCGGCAGGAGCCGTGCTGGTCCCGGAAGATGACGATCTGGTAGTTCTTAAACATCCCGGTCCCTTGCCGCCGCCCCGTCGGACTGCGCGTCGCGCGCGCCCTGCCAGCGCCCCAGGGCGTTATGGAGGTTGACGGCGCGCTTTTTCCCGCCGGCGCAGATGTCCCGGATCCAGGTCTCGGCCTCGTGGCGCATGGATTTCCCGGCCATGGGGCAGGGATTGGCGAACACGGGCAGCTCCCAGGCCTTGGCCGCCCGCACGATGGTCTTCTTGTCCACGAGCAAAAGCGGGCGGATGACCGTCAGGCGGCCGCCGAAGAAGGATTCCCGGCAGGACAGCCCGTCCACGCGGCCGTTCTGGAACATGTTGAGAAAGAAGGTGGCGGCCAGGTCGTCGGCGTTGTGGCCGAAGGCCAGGTGGCTGAGCCCGTAGGCGGCGCACAGGTCGAAAAGCCGTTTGCGCCGCAGCCAGGCGCAGTAGAAGCAGGCTGATTTCTTCTTGTTTTCGTCGGAGAAGGCCCTTGGGCCGAAATCCGTGACCTCGATGTGGGCGGCGATGCCGAGGTCGGCGCAGAGTCCCGCCAGGGGGGCGTGGTTGGTCGTGTCGAAGCCGGGGTTGAGGTGCAGCAGCATGAGCTCCACCGGAAAGGGGACGATGCGCCGGCGCACGTGCATCACGGCCAGCATGACCAGGCTGTCCACGCCGCCGGACACGGCCAGGCCCACCCGGGCCCGGGGGGCGAGCTGGCCGGTTTCCATCATGAGCTTGCCGGCCTTGGCCACGCAGACCCGCTGGGCGTAGCCCAGGTCCCGGGCGCGCAGGGGATGGGAGGCGCGCGTCAAAACGTGCTTTCCATGAGGATTTCGCGAACCTCGGCGATCTGTTCGAGGATCGTCTCCATGACGGCCTCCATCTGTTCGGGGGTGACGTCGAGGCGGGCGAACACCGCCGCCGAGGGCGTGTACTGCATGCCGTCGATGCCCATGCCGATGCCGGTCATCTTGGCGATGACGTCGCCCACGTGCACGAGATCCAGGGCCAGGTCGGGCTCCGGGCAGTCGTCGGGCCGCAGCCGGTAGCGGACCACGTTGACGATGGGGGTGGGGATGGACCAGCGTTCGAGGAGGATGGCCCCCAGTTCGGCGTGGTCGATGCCGAGGATCTCCTGCTCGGCCTTCTCGAAGGGGATCTGCCGTTCGTGGGCCAGGGTCAGGATGGGGCCGGCGTCAACCTCCAGGAAGGAACCCAGGGCGGTCTTGCCGATGTTGACGAGCAGCCCGGCCGTGAAGGTGTGGGGCGGCGCGACGAGGCCGAGTTCCCGGGCCAGGGTTTCCGAGGCCGTGGCCACGGCCACGGAGTGTTCGAGAAGTTCCCCCGGACGCAGGCCGTAGCCCTTGATCTCGTAGCGGGTCATGGGGGCCACGCCCGAGGCGATGACCAGCTGGTAGACCCGGTTGAGCCCCAGGCGCATGAGCGCCTCGCGCACGGAGGTCACCTTGCCGCCGCCGCCGAAGAACGACGAGTTGGCCATGCGCAGCACGTTGACCGTGAGTCCCGGGTCGTACTCGATGATGCGGGCGAGCTGGCGCAGGTCGGCTTCGGGATTGCCGATGTAGGCCAGCACCTTCTGCACGGGCATGGGCATCTGGGGGATGGCCAGGGCCTTCTGGATGATTTCCTCGCGTCGGCTCATAAATCCCAGGACCTCCCGCATGACGAAATCACGACCCGGCCCGTTTCCGCGTAAAGGCGCATGGTGCGCGGGATGGTGCCGCCGACGTCTTCGGCGGCGAGGCGCATGTCGTTGACTTGCAAGAGCTTTTTGAGGGCCGCGAAATTGTTGGCGCCGGTGTCGAACTGGTTGGAGATGTGCATCATACGGCCGCAGCCGGCGGCCTTGAGCACGAGGCTTTCCCGCGTGGCCCCGCGATTGAACAGGGCGCGCATCATCTGCGGCACGCCGAGGTTGACGTACATGAAGGGGTTTTTGACCGGCCCCTTGCCGTCGCGGGCCACCGGCAGCAGGCAATGGATGAGCCCGGCCACGCCCGCCTCGGGGTCGTAGGCGGCCAGCCCCAGGCAGGAGCCCAGGGCGTGGGTGACAAGCACGTCCTTGGCCCTGCTCGTGACCTTCATGTCGGAGATGCTGACGATGATCTCCATGAACCGTGTTCCGTGGCGCTTCCTGGCTGAGGCTTCGGGATGGGGGACGCGGGCGTGCGTCCGAGGCGGCAAACTAGCCGGAAACGCCGGCCAGGACAAGCCGGACGCTCTCGTCGTGTCTGTCGGCTGTGGACAGAAGCCGCGCAAGCGAATACGTTGCCTCGGCTTTCAAACGAGCAAGGATCGCGAGGCAGTCGGCCAAACGGAGCGGGCGATGTCCATTGAATTCCTCAAGCACGTCATCGAGCAGTACGGCTATCTGGCGCTTTTCATAGGCACGTTCCTGGAAGGGGAGACCATCCTGCTTCTGGCGGGGTTCGCCGCCCATTCGCCCCAGTTCGGCCTGGACCTGCGCTGGGTGATCCTGTCCGCCTTCGCCGGCAGCCTGGCCGGCGACCAGACGGCCTTCTTCGTCGGCCGCCACTACGGGCGCAGGCTCGTGGCGCGCAGCGAGAAATGGCGGGAAAGGGCCGAGCGGGTCCACCGCATGCTGGCCAAGTACCACGAGGTACTCATCCTGTCCTTCCGGTTCTTCTACGGCTTGCGCAACCTCACGCCCTTCGTCCTGGGCACGGCCGACATCACCGTGCGCAAGTTCTTCGTCTTGAACGCCGTGGGCGCACTGGTCTGGGCCGTGGCCTTCGCGCTCATCGGCTACGCCTTCGGCAGCCTGCTCGAAAACGTTCTGACCCGGGTCATCGACAACGTTCACAACGCGGAGATGCTCGTCCTGGGCCTGGCCGTGGCCGTGGTCGCGGCGGTATGGGTGGTCAAGCGCCTGCGGCGGCGCTGACGCGTCCGTCCCGGCCGGCGCGCGCCCGTTTGGCCCCGTCCAGGCCGGACGACAAAGGCCTTTGTCTTTTGCGAAAAAAAGTGTAGGCAATCCATGGCCCCGACTTGTCCGGGGCGAATGGGGCGAAGCGCTGTCGTGCCCGCGCTTCGAGCACGCGCCGCGCGTATCGCGGCGGGGACGGGACAATGGCCGACACCACCCACCGGGCGCGCGAGGCGAACGCGGCGCTGCGCGAGTGCAGAAGAGCTCTTGGCGGCATGGGGCAGGGGCTGACTTCCGTCGTGCACGGGCGCGAAAAAGATTTTCTGGCCCTCGGGGAAAGCCTGATGGAGCTGGAGTCCTCGTGCGGCGACATCTCACGCCAGGCCGACGAACTGACGTCCTGCGCCACGGGCCAGAACCTGCACGTCGCCCTGGAACGGTTTTCCGGACAGCTGGCCGGACTGACCGGCGGCGCGACCGTGGAGGCCGGGCGGGCGAGCCTGCGCGACATCGAGGCCGTGGCCGGCATCGTCGAGGAACTCGCCGGCATCCTCTCGGCCTTTTCGCGCATCGTCAAACACCTCTCCATGCTCGGCATCGCCACCCGCATCGAAAGCGCCCGCCTGGGCGGGGACGGGCGCGGCTTCTCCACCCTGGCCGACGACGTGGAAAAGCTCGCCCACCTCATCGTGGACCACTGCGCCGGCATCGCGGCCAAGGTCGAGGCCCTGCGCGGCCACGTCGCCTCGGCGCGGGAGCGGACGCTCGGCATCATCCACGCTCAGGAGCAGTGCTTCGAGCTGGTTTCCAGGGAGCTGTCGGCCAACATCGCCGGACTGGCCGCCATGTCCGCCAGCTCGGCCGAGCTGTCGGTCGAGCTGGCGCGAAACGCCGAAAGCATCCGCGCCGAAATCGGCCAGGCCGTGCGTTCCCTGCAATCCCACGACATCGTGCGCCAGCAGATCGAGCACGCCGAGCACGCCCTGGCCGAGGTGGCCCACGTCCTCGACGAGGACGGCGGCCGGGCGGGCGAAGAGGACGCCGTGGACCTGGCCGCCTTCGTGGCCGACGTGCTGACCCTGCAGGATTCGCAGCTCAAAAGCGCCGACGAGCATTTCGCCCAGGCCGCCGACCGACTGCGCGGCGCCCTGGATTCGCTCGCCGCCCGCATCCGGAACATCGGCGAGGCCATCACCTCGGCCATCGGCGGCCAGGGCAAGGACAACTCCCTGGCCCGGGTCGAATCCGGCATCGCCATGGTCAAGGAGGAGCTCGGCGGCTTCGCCGCCCAGGGCGAGGCCCTCGGCGGCATCATGGATTCCGTGGCCGGCACCATCACGGACATGGGCGGTTCCATCGAGGCCATCGAGGAGGTCGGGGCCGAGATCGAACTGATCGCCATCAACGCCAGCATCAAGGCCGCCCACACCGGCGCGGCCGGCGCGGCGCTCGGCGTGCTGGCCCTGGCCATCCAGCGCCTCTCCGTGGACGCCATCCGCCAGACCGACGCCGTGGCCGGCATCCTGCGGGAGATTTCCAAGGCGTCGCGCACGCTGCAGGACAACGCCGGACGCTGCAACGACCAGACCGAATCCTGGCGCGTCATCGGCGAGCTCGACGCCGTGCTCTCCGACGCCAGCGCCTCTTCCGGGCGTTGCCTCGATCTTTTCGAATCCCTGCAGCGTTCCAGCGCCTCCGTGGGCGAGCGGGCCGCCAAGGTGGGCGCGGGCATCGACTTCGACCGGGACATCGGCGCGCGCCTGGGGGCCATCCGGCGCGCCCTGGCCGATCAGGTGTCCCTGGCCAGGAAGGTCGCCCCGGAAGGAGGCAGCGGCCGCAGCGCCCGGCTGCGCCAGCTCTACGACCGCTATACCATGGAAGCCGAACGGGCCGTGCACGAGGCCGCCTTCGGCCAGGCAGGGTCGGGAGCGGCGGCGCCGGCGGCAGGGCCGGCGTCCGAGGACTCCGGAGAGTTCGGTGACAATGTCGAACTGTTCTGACGCGTCCGGCCGTGAACCGGCAGGGAGGCCGTCACGCCGATGAAGAACCAGGAAGACGCCCACCGCGCCGCCTACGTCGAGGAGGCCAGGGACCTGCTGGCCGAACTCGAGGCCTCGCTCCTGGAACTGGAGCACAGCCCCGGCGACGTCGACCTCCTGCACAAGATCTTTCGCGGCCTGCACACCGTCAAGGGCTCGGGCGCGATGTTCGGCTTCGACGACATCGCGGCCTTCACCCACGACGTGGAATCGGTTTTCGACCGGGTGCGCAACGGGCTGCTCGGCGTGGACCGCCGGCTGCTCGACCTGTCGCTTCGGGCCTGCGACCACATCCGCGCCCTGCTCGATCCCCGGGAGGAACAGGAGGCGGAACTGGCCGCCACGGGGGCCGAGCTCCTGGCCGGCTTCCGGGCCGTGGCCGGGGCGGTCGAACCTTCCCCGGCACGGCCGGCCGAGACGTCTGCGTCCGAGAAGTCGCGGCCCGGCGTATCCCGCATCTGCCGGCTGCGCTTCCGGCCCCACGGCGACATGCTGGCCAGCGGCAACAATCCCCTGCTTCTCCTGGAGGACTTGGCGGCGCTCGGCGACTGCCGCTGCTACGTCCACACCGAGGACGTCCCCGCCCTCGAGGACCTCGATCCCGAATCCTGCCTCGTCTGGTGGGACTGCGTGCTGCGCACCGAAGCCGAGGCCGCGGCCGTTGCGGACGTGTTCGTCTTCGTCGAGGACGACTGCGAGCTGCGCCTCGACGTGCTCGACGACGGCTGCGCCGGAGACGGCGAGGCCGTCCACCGCCGCCTGGGCGAAATACTGGTCTCGCGCGGCGACATCAGGGAGGAGGATCTGGAGGCCGCCCTGGCCGCCCAGCGGCGTCTCGGCGATATCCTGTCCGACACGGGCCTGGTCAGCCCCGGCACGGTGGCCTCGGCCCTGTCCGAGCAGCAGGCCGTGCAGGAGCTGTCCCAGAGGACCTGCGATCGCAGCGACAAGGCCTCGAGCATCCGCGTGGCGGCCGACAAGCTCGACGATCTGGTCGATCTGGTGGGCGAACTGGTCATCGTCCAGGCCCAGATCCGCCAGGCCGTGGAGGATCGGGGCGATCCGGCCCTGCGCGGCCTGGCCGAGCACCTGGAACGCCTGGCCGAGAGCCTGCGCGATTCGACGCTGTCCATCCGCATGCTGCCCATCGGGGCAACCTTCGCCCGATTCCGCCGCCTGGTGCGCGACCTGACCGCCGAACTCGGCAAGGAGATCGATCTGGTCACCCAGGGCGAGGAGACGGAACTCGACAAGACCGTCATCGAGCGGCTGGGCGATCCGCTGGTCCACCTGCTGCGCAACAGCATCGACCACGGCATCGAGTTTCCCGACGTCCGCAAGGCGGCGGGAAAGCCGCCCGCGGGCGTCATTCGCTTAAGCGCCGCCCATTCCGGCGGCGAGGTGGTCATCACCGTGGCCGACGACGGCGCGGGCCTGAGCGCCCAGGCCATCCGCAAGCGGGCCGAGGAGCGCGGGCTGATCCCCGCCGGGGCGGAGATGACGGCCAAGGAGCTCTACAACCTCATCTTCCTGCCCGGCTTTTCCACGGCCAAAGCCGTCACCAGCATTTCCGGGCGCGGCGTGGGCATGGACGTGGTCAAGCGGGCCATCGACGCCCTGCGCGGCTCGGTGGAGATCGATTCGCAGCCCGGACGCGGCGCGACCATCACCGTGCGCCTGCCCCTGACCCTGGCCATCATCGACGGCTTGCAGATCCAGGTGGGCGCGGAGTATTACGTCGTTCCGCTGGGACTCGTGGAGGAGTGCGTGGAGAGGGCCCGCGGCGGCGACGGGACGGAGCCCGGGATGCTCAACATGCGCGGCCAGGTCGTGCCCTGCCTGCGCCTGCGTGAGGCCTTCGCCATAGACGGGGATCGCCCGGTCATCGAGCCCATCGTGGTGGTCACCGTGGACGGAGCCAGGGTCGGCCTGGCCGTGGACAGGGTGGTGGGCGAGCACCAGACCGTCATCAAGAGCCTGGGCCCGCTGTACCGCGACATCGAGGAATTTTCCGGCGCCACCATCCGGGGAGACGGCCGCATGGCCCTGATCCTGGACGTGGCGGCGCTGGTGCGCCGGGCGGCCGACCCGGACGGATCGCATCCGGCCCTTTTTGCCAAGTGAAAACCGCCAATCGCGCCGCATCCCGCGCCAACCGCCGGGGATCGGGAGGACGACAGCCATGGCCGAGGCCGCAAACAGCAACGACAACCAGTACCTGACCTTCACCCTGGAACGGGAACTCTTCGCCCTGGACATCGGCTCGGTGCGCGAGGTCCTCGAACTGGTCAACATCACGCGCGTGCCCCGCACGCCGGACTACATCCGGGGCGTGATCAACCTGCGCGGCCGGGCCGTGCCCGTGGTGGACCTCAAGCTCAAGTTCGGCATGGGCGCCACCGAACGCACGGTCAACACCTGCATCATCATCGTGGAGGTCAACCTGGAAGGCGAGGCCACGGTCCTCGGAGCCCTGGCCGATTCGGTCCAGGAGGTCTACGAGATGGAAAGCTCCCAGATCGAGCCCACGCCGCGGATGGGCACGCCCATCAAGTCCGATTTCATCCGGGGCATGGGCAAGTCCGGAGACCAGTTCATCATCATCCTGGACATCAACAAGGTCTTCACCTCCCTGGAATTGGCCGGCCTGGCCCAGACCCTGGGCGAGGCCGCGCCCGAGAACGCGGAGGCCTGATGCCCATGGCGGGTGCGGGCGCTCCGGCGCGGGCCAGCGGCCTGGCCACCATGTCGGAAAAGGAATTCAAGCGGTTAAGCGAGTTCATCCATGCCGAGGTCGGCATCAAGCTGCCCCTGTCCAAGAAGGTCATGGTGGAGGCCAGGCTGCAAAAGCGCCTGCGCACCCTCGGCATGGCGGGCTACCGCCAGTACTACGAGTACCTCTTCAGCCCCCAGGGCCTGGACGAGGAACTCGTCCACCTCATCGACGTCATCACCACCAACACCACGGAATTCTTCCGGGAGCCGCGCCACTTCGAGGTTCTGACCCAGGACGTGCTGCCGGCCTGGCGCTCCGCCAACGGTCCGGCCCGGCCCTTTCGCCTGTGGAGCGCCGGCTGCTCCACCGGGGAGGAGCCCTATACCCTGTCCATCGTGCTCTCGGAATTCGCCTCGCGCGTCTCGGGCTTCCGGTTTTCCATCATGGCCACGGACATCTCCACCCGTGTGCTGTCCCTGGCCAAAAACGGCGTCTATCCCGAGGAACGACTGGCCAAGATGTCCATGGAGCTCAAGCGGCGGTATTTCCTGCGCAGCAAGGACAAGTCGCGAAAGCTCGTGCGGCTTGTGCCCGAACTGCGCGGGGCCATCGACTTCCGCCGCCTCAACTTCATGGAGTCCTTCAGCTTTCCGGAGCCTATGGACACCATCTTCTGCCGCAACGTCATGATCTATTTCGACCGGGCCACCCAGGAGCAGCTTCTCCAGAAGTTCTGCTTCCAGCTGCGCTCCGGGGGCCACCTGTTCATCGGCCACTCCGAAAGCCTCACCGGCATGGACTTGCCCTTGCGCCAGCACGCTCCCACGGTTTATAGGAAAATCTAACCCGCCGTTCCAATCTCCGCGCAGAGGTAGCCCGTGAGCAATCGCATCAAGGTTCTGGTGGTGGACGATTCCGCCTTGGTCCGGCAGACCCTGACCGACATCCTGTCCTCGGACCCCGAGATCGAGGTCATCGGCTCGGCCGGCGATCCCTACGCCGCGGTCAAGCGCATGGAAACGCAGGCCCCGGACGTCATCACCCTGGACATCGAGATGCCGCGCATGGACGGCCTGACCTTTCTGCGCAAGATCATGTCCCAGCACCCCATTCCGGTGGTCATCTGCTCGACCCTGACCGAATCCGGCTCGGAGACCACGCTGAGGGCCATGGAATACGGGGCCATGGACATCATCCTCAAGCCCAAGCTCGGCACGCGGCAATTCCTGGAGGAGTCGCGCATCCGGGTGGTGGACGCGGTCAAGGCGGCGGCCCGGGCCAAGATGAAAAAGCTCATGCCCGTCGCGCCCATGAAGGTCACGCCCAAACTCTCGGCCGACGCCGTGCTGCCCGGCCCCACGGGCAAGGCCATGTTCCAGACCACCGAGCGGGTCGTGGCCGTGGGCGCGTCCACGGGCGGCACCGAGGCGTTGCGCGAATTCCTCGAAGCCATGCCCCAGGACTGCCCGGGCATCGTCATCGTGCAGCACATGCCCGAGCAGTTCACCGCCGCCTTCGCCAAGCGCCTGGACGGCATCTGCCGCATCACCGTCAAGGAGGCCAGGGACAACGACACGATCCTGCGCGGCCAGGCGCTCATCGCCCCGGGCAACCGCCACATGCTGCTCAAGCGCAGCGGCGCGCGCTATTTCGTGGAGGTCAAGGACGGCCCCCTGGTGCGCCGCCACCGGCCGAGCGTGGACGTGCTCTTCCGGTCCGCCGCCCGCTACGCCGGGAAAAACGCCGTGGGCGTCATCATGACCGGCATGGGCGACGACGGCGCGGCCGGCATGCAGGAGATGCACGAGACCGGGGCCTACACCATCGCGCAGGACGAGGCCTCCTGCGTGGTCTTCGGCATGCCCCAGGAAGCCATCAAGCTCGGCGGCGTGGACAAGATCATGCCCCTTTCGCACATCGCCCACGAAGTGGTGCGGTTCTGTTCCAACTAGCCGACGTTTTCCGAAAATGAGCGGCCCGCCGGTCGCGCGGCCGGCCCGCAGCGACGGCGGCCGGGCGAGCCGCGCGACCGGCGGCGTCGCGTCGGCCCGGCGTCTTTTTCGAAGGGCATCGTCGGCCCAAACCTCTGGATGGAACGCGCGATTGCGCCTATAAGAGCCTTCCGGCAGGGGAGCGGGCCTGGGCCCGCGCGCCGGCCCACGGCCGCCTCGCCGGCGGGGTCGGCGGCGTCCGCATTCGTCCGCCTGAAGGATTCGCAGCATGGACAAGGTACTCCTCGATTACGGCAGCGGGGGCCGGGCCTCCCACCGCTTCGTCAACGACCTCTTCTTCCGCCACCTCGGCAACGACATCCTGGCCCGCATGGACGACGCGGCCGTGGTCTCCCTTCGTGGAGCGGTGGCCGTCAGCACGGACAGCTTCGTGGTGGACCCCATCTTCTTTCCGGGGGGCGACATCGGCTCCCTGGCCGTGCACGGCACGGTCAACGACGTGGCCATGATGGGCGCGCGGCCGCTTTTTCTGACCTGCGGCTTCATCCTGGAGGAGGGGCTGCCCATGGACGACCTCGAGCGCGTGGTCGCCTCCATGGGCGAGGCGGCGCGCCGGGCCGGCGTGCGCGTGGTGGCCGGCGACACCAAGGTGGTGCCCCGCGGCGCTGCGGACAAGATCTTCATCAACACCACGGGCGTGGGCCAGGTGCTGGTCGATCCCGCGCCGAGCGGCCACCGGGCCGAGGTAGGCGACGCCGTCCTCGTCAGCGGCACCATGGGCGACCACGGCCTGGCCATCCTGTCCACGCGCCAGGGCCTGTCCTTCGACTCGCCGGTCAGAAGCGACAGCGCCGCCCTGGGCGGGCTGGTGGAAAAGCTGCTGGCCGCCGTGGGGGACGTGCACGTGCTGCGCGACCCCACCCGGGGAGGGCTGGCCACCACCCTCAACGAGATCGCCGGCCAGTCCGGGGTGGGCATCGAACTGACCGAGCAGGCCATTCCGGTGGACCCCGCCGTGGCCGGCGGCTGCGCCGTGCTCGGGCTCGACCCGCTGTACCTGGCCAACGAGGGCAAGTGCATCTGCATCCTGCCCGAAGCCAAGGCCCAGGCGGCCCTGGCGGTCCTGCGGGCCGATCCCCTGGGCGCTGGCGCGGCGGTGATCGGGCGCGTGGTGGCGCAGCACCAGGGCAAGGTCGCCCTGGTCACGCCCCTGGGCGGCAAGCGGCTGCTCGGCATGCTTGAGGGCGAGCAGTTGCCCCGCATCTGCTAGGTCGTTGGGAAGACAACATTTTACGGCAAAGGGAGCGCGGACATGAGCGTGTGCGATGTGGTGATCATGGGCGCCTTGGGGCGCATGGGCGCGACCCTGGCCCGGCTGGCCAAGGCCGATCCGGACCACTACCGGCTGGCCGGAGCGTTGGAGCGCAGCGGCTGCACAGCCGGGCTTTCCGGCCTCGAATGCGTGGTGGGCGACGACCTGCCCACGGTGCTGGCCAAATGCCCCGGCGCGGTGGTCATCGATTTCACGGCCCCGGCGAACTCCGTGGCCTCGGCGGCCGCGGCGGCCGCCGCCGGCAATCCCATCGTCGTCGGCACCACGGGGCTGACCCCGGACCAGACCGCCGCCCTGGCCGAGGCGGCGAAAAAGACCCCGGTCTTTTTCGCGCCCAACATGAGCGTGGGCTTAAACGTCCTGCTCACGGTGCTGCCCGACCTCGTCCGGCGGCTCGGCCCGGCCTACAACCTGGAGATCATGGAGATCCACCACAACAAGAAGGCCGATGCGCCGAGCGGCACGGCCATCAAGCTCGGCCAGTGCCTGGCCGAGGCCCGGGGCGCGGACTACGACACGGTCAAGCGCCATACGCGCGACGGCATCATCGGCCCGCGCACTGGCGAGGAGATCGGCGTGGCGGCGCTTCGCGGCGGCGACGTGGTGGGCGACCACACGGTGTATTTCTTCGGCCCGGGCGAGCGCATCGAGGTGACCCACCGGGTGGGCAACCGCGAGACCTTCGCCCAGGGGGCGCTGCGCGCCGCGGCCTGGCTCAGGAAGCAGCCGGCCGGCAAGCTCTACGCCATGGCCGACATGCTTTCCTGAAATTCCGCACGGCCGGCGGCGCGGGCGGGAGGCTGGCCGCGCCGCCTCATTTCGCCTGGCTTCCGGCCGCCTCTTCGTCGAGCTTCTCCCGCATGGCCTGCATCACTTCCCGCATGGCCGACTCCATGGTTTCGAAGGTCGCCGCCGACAGGGCGGGGTCGCGGTCCTTGGCGGCGCGTTCCAGGTCGTGGCTGGCCTGGCGCAGGCGCGGGGCGCACATGGTGGCGGCGGCCCCCTTGAGGGTGTGGGCCAGGAAGGCCAACTGGCCGTGATCGCCCCGGGCCCGGGCCTCGCGGATGACTTCCAGGTTGCCGGGCTGTCGGCCACGAAGGCCGCGAACAGCTTCATGAGAAAGCCCGTGTTGCCGCGCGCCTTGGTGAGCAGTTCCGACCAGTTCAGGACGTCGGGCGCGGGCGCGTCCGACTCGTCTGTCCAGGGCGCGGCCGGGGTGGCCGCGACGGTGGCGCCCGTGGCCCGGGCCAGGGCCGCGGCCAGGGCCTCGGGGCTTACGGGCTTGCTCAGGTATTCGTTCATGCCGGCGCGCAAAAACGTCTCCCGGTCGCCCTTTAAGGCATGGGCGGTCAGGGCCACGATGGGGATGTCGGGATCGAAGTCGCCGGTCTCGTCGGCTCTGATGGCCCGTGTGGCCTCCAGGCCGTCCATTTCGGGCATCTGGATGTCCATGAGGATGACGTCGAAATGCCGACGTCGCAGGATCTCCAGGGCGCGGCGTCCGGTGTGGGCCGTGACCACGCGGTGGCCGTCGGTTTCCAGAAGTTCCTTGGCGTAGAGCTGGTTGATGGGGTTGTCCTCGGCCAGGAGCACGGTCAGGGGACGTGCATGCGCCGCCTCCCCGGGCACGAGCGGGGCCGGGCCGTCCTCGGCATGACCGGCGGGCAGGGCGAATTCGAGGGTGAAGGTGAACACGCTCCCCTGGCCTTCCTCGCTTTCCACGCCGTAGTCGCCGCCCTGCATGGCAACAAGGTGGCGCACGATGGCGAGCCCCAACCCAGCTCCCTGGTAGCGCCGGGCCGGGGAAACGTCGGCCTGGGTGAAGCTGTCGAAGATGGCCTGTATCTTGTCGCGGGGAATGCCGATGCCTGTGTCCCGCACGGCGAAGCGCAGGCGGACGGCATCCGGGTCGCGCCCGTCGTCGGCGAAGGACACGGCCAGGATCACACTGCCGGAATCGGTGAACTTGACCGCGTTGCCGACCAGATTGATCAGGATCTGGCGCAGCCGGCTGGCGTCGCCGACCAGGATGGCCGGCACGTCGCCAAGGAGCCGGCTTTCCAGCGCCAGGCCCTTTTTCGCGGCCAGGGGCCGGAACACGCTGACCGCTTCCTCCACGGTCTCGTGCAGGTCGAAGGGGGTGCGGGCCAGCTCCAGCGCCCCCACCTCGATGCGGGCGTAATCCACGATGTCGTTGAGCACCGTGAGCAGGGACTTGGCCGAGTGCCTGGCCATCTCCAGGTATTCCCGCTGCTTGTCCGTCAACTCCGTGGCCAGGGTCAGCTCGGTCATGCCCAGGATGCCGATCATGGGCGTGCGTATCTCGTGGGTGATGTTGGCCAGGAAGTGGCTCTTGGCCCGTTCGCCGGCCAGGGCCGCCTTCTTGGCCGTGGCCAGCTCGTCCGCCGCCCGGCGATGGGCGCTGACGTCGCGAAGGAGCACCCTGGTCAGGGGCAGTCCCTGGTCGCTGAGGCGTTCGAAGCGCAGGACGGCCCGGCGGCCGCTGGCGGCCAGGCGCACCTCGGTTGGCCCCTCGCCGGCCAGGGGGATGCCGAAGACCGTGCCGCGCAGCTGGTTCGGCGTCGTGGCGAGCATGCTCCCGGCCTCGCCCGTGGCGTGGATGATGATGCCGTCGTTGTCCAGAAGCAGCAGGGCGTCGCCGGTCAGCGCGGCCATGGCCTCGGTGTCCCGTATCAGGCGCTTGAGCATGGCTGTCATCCTTTGATGCAGGCCAGGGGGCGCAGCCGGGCGGCTGGCATGGCCAGTCCCGAGGCGTGGACGGCGGCCGTCACGTCCTCGATGTCCTTGTAGGCTCCGGGAGCTTCCTCCCCCAGGCCGCGCAGGTCGTGGGCGCGCACGGAAATGCCCCGGGCGGCCAGGGAATCCAGCACGTCGCGCCCCTTGAAGCGTTTGAGGGCCTGCTTGCGGCTCATGGCCCGGCCGGCCCCGTGGCAGGCCGAGGAAAAGGCCAGCGCCTCGGCGGCGTCGGTTCCGGTCAGGATGGCCGAGGCCGTGCCCATGCTGCCGCCGACGATGACGGGCTGGCCGAGGCCGGCGAAGGCCGCCGGCAGGTCGGGATGGCTTGGACCCAGGGCCCGGGTCGCGCCCTTGCGGTGGACGAAAAGCGTCTTTTCCCGACCGCCGACCATATGGCGCTCGGCCCGGCACAGGTTGTGGGAGACGTCGTAGAGCAGGCGCAGGCGTGAACCGGGAAAAAGACCGGCGAAGGCCTCGCGACACAGGTGCGTGACGACCTGACGGCCGGCCAGGGCGCAGTTGGCGGCGGCGCGCATGGCCCCGAGGTAGCGCCTGGTCTCGTCGGAATCGGCCGGGGCGCAGGCCAGTTCGCGGTCGGGCAGGATCAGGCCGTGCTTGGATGCGGCCCGCAGCATGGCCTCCATGTGGTCCGTGGCTGTTTGATGGCCCAGGCCCCGGGAGCCGCAGTGCACGGACACCCCCACCTGCCCCGGGCGCAGACCCAGAGCCGTGGCGACGCGGGCGTCGCGCACCTCCTCCACGTACTGGACCTCCAGATAGTGGTTACCGGACCCGAGGGTTCCCAGGGCGTCGCGCTGGCGCTCCTTGGCCCTGGGCGAGACCGCGTCCGGGTCGGCCCCGGCCAGGCGGCCGCCGTCCTCGATGCGCGCAAGATCCTCTTTCTCGCCGAAACCCGCCTCCACGGCCCAGACCGCGCCGCCGGCGAGCATGGCGTCCATGTCCCTGGCGGAAAGGCGCAGATTGCCCGGCGCGCCGAGCCCGGCCGGCACCAGGGCGAAAAGGGCGTCGGCCAGGGCTTCGCGCAGGGGCTCCACGTCTTCCTTGTCCAGGTCGGAAACGAGCGTGCGCACGCCGCAGGCGATGTCGAAACCCACACCCCCGGCGCTGACCACGCCGCCTTCTCCCGGGTCGAAAGCGGCCACGCAGCCGATGGGGAAGCCGTAGCCGGCATGGGCGTCGGGCATGGCCGTCACGGGCGAGACGACGCCCGGCAGGGAGGCGACGTTGCGCAACTGGGCGAACACGCCGTCCTCCATGGCCGCGACGGCCGCCGGCGAACCGAAGACCCGGGCCGGGACGCGCATGGTCCCGGTCCGGGGCAGCTCCCAGGAAAACGCATCGCGTCGCGTCAGGCCTTGCCGCGCCATATCTTTTCCTTTTCCGCCGGGCGGCGGTCGCTTCGCCCGGGCGGTCCTCGTCATCCCCGCATCGTAGCCCGGAAGGGGCGAGGATTGTCAAGGCGCAGCCGGGGGGGCGGGGGAGAAATCGGCCGGGAGAAGGGCTTTCGCCACCACGGCGTTGCCGAGGGGAGTGAGGTGAGTGTCCGTGGGCCAGTAGCAGCGGCCAGCGTCGGGCGCGTCCATGAGCGCGGGCTCCATGTCCACGGTGGCGATGCCGAGCGTACGCAGCATGGCCAGGAGCGTGGCCGTCAGGGCGTTGAGATTGCGCGCGGCGTCGGCGGCCTTGGCCGCGAATTCCGAGCGCCGGGGCACGGCGGTGAAGTCGATGCGCGGATAAAGGACCTGCAGGGCCGTGGGCAGCACGACGACCCGAAGGGACAGGCCGGCCCTTTGGGCCAGGGCGCGCAGGTCGGAAAGCGCTTGGCGCACCTCGTTCTCCTCGGCCGCGCCGAACCAGGAGGCGTCGATGAAGCTGCGGTAGAAGGGATGGAAGGCGAAGGGCAGGCCCCGCTCTGTAGGCACGGTGAGCGGCACGGGATAATAGCCCTGCGTGTCCACGGCGGCCGGGGGCGGGGCGGCCAGGGCCTGTCCCTGGCCGGCGTCGGCGTCGCGCAGGTACCGGTACAGGCGGCCGAGCGAGGCGAGGCGGAAATGGCGCGAGACCCCCAGCCGCTCTTCGGCCTGGCGATGGCGGTAGACGAAGAGGTCCGCCGCCAGGTCGTTGCCCACGTAGACGAGCACGACGACCTCGCGGCCGGCGAAACGTTCCGACGAGCCGGCCGGGGCCCCCTCGGTCAGGCGGCGCAGAATGTCGCGGTACTGGGGCAGGCCGTAGCCGTTCTTGCAGGCGGCGTACACGGGTTTGCCGCTGCGCTTTTCGTACAGGGCCGGGATGCTCTGGGCCGTGCCCGAGCCCGCGCCGTAGCAAAAGGAGTCGCCGATGAAAAGCGTCTCGGCCTGGCTCGGCGTCCGGCCGTTCCACCAGCCCAGGGCGTCGGTGCCGGACACCTCCACGGCCGGGGGATCGGGCAGGGCCACGCCGTAGGCCCGGTAGGCGTCGTCGGCCGTGCCGCGGCACGGCGGCAGGCCCGGGGCGTTGACGTAGCCGTGCAGCCAGGGCCGGTACAGGGGATTGGTCGCCGGGTCGTAGACGCCGTAAGAGTAGAGCAGTTCGCGGTGTTTTTCGGAAAAGCGGTCGAGCCTGGGCAGGACACGGTAGACGAAGGCGTCGAGCCCGACCAGGGCCAGGTACAGGGCGGCCACGAGGATAAGCAGGCGGGCAGCGCGGCGATGCCCGCCACGGCGGGACTGGTGGTGGAGGAAGGCGTGCATGGGCGTCATGGGGCCAGCGGCGGCCCGGCCGGGGGGACAAGGCGGAAGGGGCCCGGATTCCGGGCGGGAGACGGCGGCCGGGGACTGGTGGCGAGCGGCCGGAATGTCTCCGGCCGCCCGCGTCGTGTCGGTTTCAGATCTTGTAGAGCTGTTCCCCGGGGATGATGGGGATGTTGTTTTTCTGGAGCAGTTCGATGGCCTGGTCGGTGCGGTCGAAGCGCACGATGATGACCGCCGACTTCTCGCACTGGTGCACGAAGGCGTACATGTACTCGACGTTGATGCCGCCGGCGCACAGGAGCTTGAGGATGGAGTGCAGGCCGCCCGGCGCGTCGGGCACTTCCACGGCCACCACGGCGTTGCGGCCCACGGTGAAGCCGTGTTCCTTGAGCGCGACCTTGGCTTTTTCGTGGTCGCTGACGATCAGGCGCAGGATGCCGAAATCCGAGGTGTCGGCCAGGGACAGGGCCCGGATGCTGATGTCGGCCTCGGCCAGGACGCGGGTCACTTCCTCCAGGCGGCCGGCCCGGTTTTCCAGGAAGATGGAAATCTGTTCGGCTTTCATGGCGTTTCCCTCCGGATGACGTTGGGACCGTTAGGCGTGGCGCAGATCGAGGACGCGCTTGGCCTTGCCCTCGGAACGCTGGATGGCCCGGGGCTCGACCAGCTTGACCAGGGCGGTGACGCCCAGGAATTCCTTGATGTTCTTCTGGATCTTGCCTTCCAGGCGCTGGAGCTTCCTGACCTCGTCGGAGAAGATCTTCTCGTCGACCTCGACCTGGACCGTGAGCGTGTCGAGGTTGCCCTCGCGCTCGACCACCAGCTGGTAGTAGGGGGTGAGGCCCTCGGTCTCGAGCAGGATGCTCTCGATCTGGGACGGGAAGACGTTGACGCCCCGGATGATGAGCATGTCGTCGCTTCTGCCCTGGACGCGCACCATGCGGGCGGTGGTGCGGCCGCACTTGCAGGGCACGGTCTCCAGGCGGGTGATGTCTCGGGTGCGGTAGCGGATCAGCGGCTGGGCTTCCTTGGTCAGGGTGGTGATGACCAGCTCGCCGACCTCGCCCGGCTTGACCGGCTCCTTGGTCTCGGGGTCGATGACCTCGCACAGGAAATGGTCCTCCTGGAGGTGGGCCCCGTTTTGGGCCTCGACGCACTCGATGCCCACGCCCGGTCCCATGACCTCGGACAGGCCGTAGATGTCGATGGCCTTGATGCCCATCTTTTTTTCGATCTCCCGGCGCATTTCGTCGGTCCAGGGCTCGGCCCCGAACACGCCGATGCGAAGGGGCAGCTCCTTGAGGTCGATGCCGGCTTCCAGCGCCGTCTCGTAGAGCACCAGGCTGTAGGACGGCGTGCAGCAAAGCACGGTAGCCCCGAAGTCGCGCAGCAGCATGGCCTGCCGCCGGGTGCCGCCGCCCGAGACCGGCACCGTGGTCGCGCCCAGGCGCTCGGCCCCGTAATGGGCCCCGAGGCCGCCGGTAAAGAGGCCATAACCATAGGCCACGTGGATGATGTCGCGCCGCGAGGCTCCGGCCGCGGTCAGGGATCGGGCCATCATGGTGGCCCAGTTGTTGACGTCGCGCTGGGTGTAGCCGGCGACGGTGGCCCTGCCCGTGGTGCCGGAGGAGGCGTGGATGCGCACCACATTGTCCTTGGGCACGGCGAAGAGGCCGAAGGGATAGTGGTTGCGCAGGTCCTGCTTCTCGGTAAAAGGCAGGTAGCGCACGTCGGCCAGGCTCTTGATGTCGGAGGGCTTGACGCCGAGCTCGTCGAAGGCCTTCCTGTAGAAGGCGACATTGGCGTAGACCCGTTCGCAAAGGCCTTTGAGGCGCTTGAGCTGCAAGGCCTCCAGTTCTTCCCTGGGCAGGGTTTCGATATCCATATCGAAAATCATGCGGCTTCCTCCCATGACGTCGTGGCGCGTCCAAAGGCGATACCTGCCCGAAAGCCGACCGCCACGTCAAGAGAGGGTCCGGAAAAAAGGGCTTTCCCGGCGGCGTTTGCGGGCCGGCCCCAAATCGGATAGAGGTCCGGCGTCTCCCCGATGAAAGGGGAGCGCCAGCATTTCCCGGAGAGACGATGCCCCACAAGAAATCCGACAAGAATCTGTCCGCCGTCGCCAAGGCCGTCATCGTGGCCGGCTGGCTGGCCGAGAAGAAGGCCAAGGACATCCTGGCCCTGGACGTGGCCTCCATCAACCCCGTATGCGAGGCCATGGTCGTGGCCTCGGCCGTGAGTCTGCGCCAGGCCAAGGCCCTGGCCGACCACGTGCTCGAACGCTGCGGCGAGGAGGGGTTTTCCTACCTCGGCATGGAGGGCTACCGCCACGGCCAGTGGGTGCTTCTCGACCTCAACGACGTCATGGTCCACATCTTCCAGGAAGACCTGCGCCCCTTCTACAATATCGAAGGCCTGTGGTCCGAGGGCAAGCGCATTTCCTTGCCGCCCGCCCCGGCCAAAGCCCCGGCGACTCCCGAACCGGACCCGAGCGACGCATGACCCCGACCCTGCTCCTCATCCTCGACGGCTGGGGCCTGGCCCCGGCCGGGCCCGGCAACGCCGTGACCCTGGCCAGGACCCCGAACCTCGACCGGTTGCTGGCCGGCCATCCCTCCACCACGCTGGCCTGTTCGGGCCGGTCCGTGGGGCTGCCGGACGGCTTCATGGGCAACTCCGAGGTCGGCCACATGAACATCGGCGCGGGCCGGGTGGTCTACCAGGACATGACCCGCATCGACATGGCCGTGGAGGAGGGGGAGCTGGCCAAAAACCCGGTGCTGGCCGATCTGGTCGCCGCATCGCTGGCCGCCGGCGGCCGGGTGCATCTCATGGGCCTGGTTTCCGACGGCGGAGTGCACAGCCACCTCAATCACCTCAAGGCCCTCGTCGCGGCCCTGGCCGCCCTGGGCCAGAAGGACGTACTCGTCCACGCCTTCCTCGACGGCCGCGACACGCCGCCCCAAAGCGGCGCGGGCTACGTGGCCGACCTGGACAAATTCCTGCATGCAACCGGCGTCGGCCGCATCGCCTCGCTGACGGGCCGGTTCTACGCCATGGACCGCGACAAGCGCTACGAGCGCGTGGCCGAGGCCTACGCCGCCCTGACCGAAGGCGCGGGCGAGGCTTTCGCCGACCCCGTTCCCGCCGTGGAAGCGGCCTACGCCGCCGGGCAGACGGACGAATTCGTCAAGCCGCGGGTACTGGCCGGGGGCGACGGGGTGATCCGCGACGGCGACGCCGTCTTTTTCTTCAACTTCCGGGCCGACCGGGCCCGGGAGCTCACGGCGGCGCTCACCCGCGACGATTTCGACGGCTTCGCCCGAAAGGCGCGCCCCAAACTCTCCGGCTTCGCCACCATGACCGAATACGACGGCTCCTTCGGCCTGCCCGCGGCCTTCGCCCCGGAAAGCGTCTCGGACGTGCTGGGCGAAATCTACTCCCGGGCCGGGCACAGCCAACTGCGCCTGGCCGAGACCGAGAAATACGCCCACGTCACCTATTTCATGAACTGCGGCCGCGAGGAGCCTTTCCCCGGCGAGGAGCGCATCCTCATCCCCTCGCCGCGCGATGTCGCCACCTACGACCTCAAGCCGCAGATGAGCGCGGCGGCCGTGACCGACGCCTTTCTGGAATCGCTGCCAAAAGGCCATGCCCTGGCCGTGGTCAACCTGGCCAACTGCGACATGGTCGGCCACACCGGCGTGCTGCCGGCGGCCGTCACCGCCGTGGAGACCGTCGACGCGTGCGTCGGGCGCATCGCGAAGGCCGCCCTGGCCGCCGGCTGGCGGCTTTGCGTGACGGCCGACCACGGCAACGCCGAGGAGATGATCGCCCCGGACGGCGGCCCCATGACCGCCCACACCCTCAACCCGGTGCGCTTCATCCTCGTCGACGCGGCGCGAAAGGGCGCGAAGCTGCTGCCGGGCAAGCTCGGCGACATCGCCCCGACCATCCTGTGTCTGGCCGGCCTGCCCGTGCCGGCGGCCATGACCGGAACCTGTCTTTTGGCGGAGTAGGGCGACATGGGCAACGAACAGCGAAAACCCCTCACGCCGGCCAAACCCGTGGGCGTGGAACTGGTGTTTCTTTATCCCTGCCCGTTTTGCCACCGCGAGGTGCCGGTGGTCGCGCCGGTCAAGCCGACCATGATCGCCTGCGACGCCTGCCGGGGCCGGTTTCCCATCGTACCCGTGGACGAGCGCTCGGTGCGCTTCGTCAAGGTGATGCTGGCCGGCGGCAAGGCGGCGGTGGACCCGGATTTTCTCTAGTCCGAATCGTCGGCCGGCCTCCCGGCCGACACGCGAGGCAATCCCATGCCTTATGTGACGTACGTCGCGGTCGCGCTGCTTTTGGGCCTTGTGATCCTCGTGCACGAACTGGGGCACTTCCTGGCCGCCAAGGCCGTGGGCCTGCCCGTGGCCCGATTCTCTCTGGGCTTCGGGCCGGTGGTGTGGAGCCGCAAGTGGGGCGGCACGCGCTGCTGCCTGTCCGCCGTGCCTTTCGGCGGCTACGTGTTGCTCGCCCTTTCCGGCGAGGCCGACTACCTCGCCTTGCCGCTGTGGCGGCGCCTCATCTTCAGCCTGGCCGGCCCGGCCGCCAATCTCCTCTTCGCCCTGGGCTGCTACGCCGCCTATTACGTCGCGAACGCTGCCGAGCCCTCCTTTGTCGAGGCCTGCCTCACCCCTCTGGCCTGGACCGCCGGCAACGTCGCGGCCATGGTCGCGGCCCTGGGACAGCTCTTCGGCCAGGCGGAAAACCTGAGCAGCCTGGTCGGCATCGTGGCCGAGGGCGGCAGGTTCGTGGGCAAAAGCGCCTCGCGGCTCCTCATGCTCGGCGGCTACGTTTCCGTGAGTCTGGCGGTGTGCAACCTGCTGCCCCTGCCGCCGCTTGACGGCGGCAAGATCGTTTGCGACGTCCTGGTGCGTTGCCGCGCCGGCCTGGCCCGGTACTACCTGCCCGTCACGGCCTGCGGCTGGCTGGCGCTTATCGCGCTCATGCTCTACGCCACGGTCCACGACGTCTGGCGCGTCCTGGCCTAGGACGCGGCGCTTCCGGCGGTTTCGCCCCATGCCCCGTGACAACGCCCCGGTCCCGGCCAGGCGCGACAAGACGCCTGCCCGCGCCCTGGCCGACCTGCTCGGGGCCAGCGACGTCCCGCTCACGGCCCTGGAACTCTCCCACTTGGCCGGCTACGGCGAAAAGGCCGTGCTCGAGGCCCTTGCCCACCTGCGCCTGTCCTTGCGGCGCACGTCCTGGCCGCTTCGCCTGCATCCGGCCCGCTGCCTGGCCTGCGGCCACGTCTTTTCCAAGCGCGACCGGCTGGCCAAGCCCGGAAAATGTCCGGTCTGCCGGTCGACGCGCCTCGAACCTCCCCGATTTTCCCTTGAACCGTCGCCAAATATGGACGACGCGGCCCCTTTGGGCCACTATGCTCCAGGCGCATCCCAAGGAGGACCCCCCATGCCCGCAAGCCCGCTGGCCGGCAAACCGGCCCCGCGTTCCCTGCTCGTCAACGTGCCCCGGCTCGTCGCCTCCTACTATTCCATCACCCCGGACCCGGCCGATCCGCTCCAGCGCGTCGCCTTCGGCACTTCGGGCCATCGCGGCAGCTCCTTCGACGGCTCCTTCAACGAGGACCACATCCTGGCCACGACCCAGGCCATCTGCGACTACCGGGCCGGGCAGGATATCGCCGGGCCGCTTTTCCTCGGCATGGACACCCACGCCCTGTCCGAGCCGGCGTTCATTTCCGCCCTGGAAGTGCTGGCCGCCAACGGCGTGGCCACACGCATCCAGACGGGCCGGGGCTACACGCCCACACCTGTCGTCTCCCACGCCATCCTGACCTTCAACCGCGACCACGCGAACGCCCGCGCCGATGGCGTCGTCATCACGCCCTCCCACAATCCCCCGGCCGACGGCGGCTTCAAGTACAATCCTCCCTCGGGCGGTCCGGCCGACACCGACGTCACCCGCGTCGTCCAGGACATGGCCAACGCCTACCTGGAGAAAAAGCTCGCCGGGGTCAGGCGCATGCCCTACGAGGCCGCCCTTCGCGCGGGCTGCGTGGAGGAATACGACTACGTCGGGCCCTATGTGGCCGATCTCGGCAACATCGTGGACATGGCCGCCATCCGGGGCGCCGGGCTTCGCATCGGCGTCGATCCCCTGGGCGGCTCGGGCATCGCCTTCTGGGAGCCCATGGCCGAGCGCTACGGCCTCGACCTTTCGCTCATCAGCGACGTGGTGGACCCGACCTTTTCATTCATGACCGTGGACAAGGACGGCAAGATCCGCATGGACTGCTCCTCGCCCTACGCCATGGCCCGGCTCATCGAGCACCGCGCCTCCTACGACATCGCCTTCGGCAACGACCCGGACTACGACCGCCACGGCATCGTCACCAGGGGCGCGGGCCTGCTCAATCCCAACAGCTACCTCGCCGTGGCCGTCGACTACCTGTTCACGACCCGAACCGGCTGGCGCGCCGACGCCGCCGTGGGCAAGACCGTGGTGTCGAGCGCCATGATCGACCGGGTGGCCGCTTTGCTCGGCCGGCGGCTGTGCGAGGTGCCGGTGGGCTTCAAATGGTTCGTCTCCGGGCTCATCGACGGCTCCTTCGGCTTCGGCGGCGAGGAGAGCGCCGGGGCGTCCTACCTGCGCAAGGACGGCACGGTCTGGACCACGGACAAGGACGGCATCATCATGGACCTGCTCGCCTGCGAGATCACGGCCGCAACCGGCAAGGACCCGGCCGAGCGCTATGCGGAACTGACCGCCCGCTTCGGCGAGCCCCTCTACGAACGCCTGGACGCCCCGGCCACCAAGGCGCAAAAGGCCGCTCTGGCCAAGCTGTCGCCGGACATGGTCGCGGCCTCCTCCCTGGCCGGCGAGGCCATAACGGCCAAGCTCACCCGCGCCCCGGGCAACGACGCCCCCATCGGCGGGCTCAAGGTGGTCACGAAAAACGGCTGGTTCGCCGCCCGGCCCTCAGGCACCGAGGACGTCTACAAAATTTACGCCGAGAGCTTCAACGGCCGCGAACACTTGCAGGCCCTGCAGGCCGAGGCCCGGGAGATCGTGGACGCCGCCTTCAAGGCGGCCGGGGTGTAGGGGAGAGAGGGGGAGATGCCTCCGGCGGCCAGGAGGGGGGTGACCCCCTCCTGGACCTCCTCCATGGGGGGTTGCGGCCGGGGGAGGCGGGGATTATGGAAGACGGCCTGGACGGGGAGGCGCGGCGGTTGCTCGCCGTGTTGGCGGCGGTGCGGGAAGCGCCGTTTCCCGGGAGGGTCATGCCGGGCGAGGTGGCGGTGGGGCTGGGGTTGTCGCCAAGGCGGGCCTGGGGGCTCTTTCGGGCGCTTTTCGCCGCTGGGTACTACGAATACGACATTTCGGCCTACAGCGGCCGGTTGACCGAAGCCGGCCGGCTGGCCGCAAGGAAAGAATCGACGTGAAGCTTGCACAACATTGCTTGAGCGCCATCCCCCTGGCCGCGGCCGGCTACGCCGCCGCCGGCGGCAGCTGGGCGGCGGCCTTCGCCGCCGGTTTTTCCAGCGTGCTCATCGACCTCGACCATGTCACCGATTACGTGCTCTACAACCGCGGCTGGGGCGGTGTGCAGGATTTCTTCAAAAGCTGTGAGGAAGGCAAGCTCGACCGGCTCTACCTGATCTTCCATTCCTTCGAGTTCGTGATCTTCCTGTGGCTGCTGGTGGGCTTCGGCATCGCCGCGCCCTGGGGCGTGGGGCTGACCATCGGCGTCTCGGGGCATATGCTCCTCGACTGGGTGGGCAACCGCCACATCGTGCAGCCGTCGTTCTACTGGCTGTGGTTTCGGGCTCTCAACGGCTTCGACGGCAACCGCCTCTACCGCGTGCCTCCCGGAACCCTGGCCGCCGCCCGCGCCGCCAGCCCCAAAAACTAGCTCCCTCTCCCCGTTTTCCGCCCCATCCCTCCCCCTATCGGGGAGGTCCAGGAGGGGGTGACCCCCTCCTGGCCGCCGGAGGCATCTTCCTCTTCTCTCTTCCCTTCTCCTCCCCTATCGCCGCATGTCGCGGGCGGTGGGGCATTGGGACTTGGCCGGGGCGTAGAGGGTCAGGCGCAGGGCGTGGTCCAGGCCGAGCGTCGTCGATTCCTTGAGGAAAAGCGGCGGCGATCCGTCGAAGACGTCGAGGTCCGCGGCGCGTTCCAGATGGAAGAGCTCGCCCCAGGTCGTGGCGTACAGGGCGTCCACGGTCAGGGTGCGCCGGTCCTCGCGCGGCGAGAGCAGGTTGACCGCGCAAAGCGCCGTCGTGATCCGCTCCTTGGAGAGCCCGAGCGACAGCGGCGGGGCGAAGGTGTCCTTGACCGGAAAGGCTTCGTACACGGCGTCGAGCAGGCCGGTCACGTCGGGCAGGGTCAGGGGCGCGGGCAGGGCGGCGGCCTTGAGGTGCATGCCCGGCCGGTAGATCTCGTTGGCCACGAGCCAGGCGCAAAGGCGCGGCAGGCTGGCGTCCTGGCGCACGGTCTCGCGCCGGCGCGCCTTGCGGTCCGGGCCGGCCGGCTCGGCGCGCACCGTGAAGCCCTTTTCGCGCGGGGCGATCTCCTCGTAGGCGATCTCCAGGGAGGCGAACAGGTCGCGTCCGGGTCGCACGAAGGGCATGCGCATGATTTTTCCCACCTTGCGCCCGAAGCTGGCGGCGATGCGCCGCGAGAGCATGGTCTGGTCGCGCTCGGTGAGGCCGCCGCCGCTGGCCAGTTCCTTGCTGCGTTCCTTGAGCCGCTCGTAGGCGCGCAGGAAATGGGCGGCGATGGCTTCGCCCAGGGCCTGCGCCTGGGCGAAGCCGTCCTCGTCGGCCTGGCCCTCGCGCCGGGGCGGCGGCGGGCGCAACCCGGCCGCTGGCGGAGCGTAGGGAAAATAGTGGTCCAGGAGCGTCTCGCCCGTGCGGCTGGCGTACTCCTCGCTGGGATCGAAGCCGGTTTTCTGGAGAAAAGCCTGGCGCAGGAGCTCCACGGCGCCGGTCCGGCCGCCTTCCTGGTAGAAGCGCGTGACCTCGCGAAAGAGCAGGGCATAAGGATCGCAGCGCCACAGCCCGCCCTGGTTGGCGAAGACGTGCTGCTTGAGGGTGTCGCAAAGGGGTTCGGGCGCGCCGGGCTGGGCGGCGTACTTCTCGAGCAGCCCGAACTTGATGATGGACTTGAAGGGGCTGGTCAGGGACTTGACGATCATCCACAGCGAGGCCCCGAAGTATTCGTCCCCGGCGATGGGTTGCAGGCAGCCGAAGTCCAGGCTGTCGGCGTCGGCCTCGGGCGCGACACGGGCCATGGCGGCCAGGGCACGGTCGTAGACCTCCTGGCCCACACCCGGGGCCAGGCACCACCAGGCGGGCTTCCTGCCGCCGACGACCAGCGCCGTGCGGTAGAACTCCTCCTTGAGCAGCCTTCCCTGGGCCGAGCCGTAGCCCTCGTCGTCGGAGTAGCCGAAGACGTTGTCGCGCACGTCCTGCACGCTCATGCAAAAGAAGTGGATTTCGAGCCCCGCCTCCTGCATGGCGGCACGGCTGGCCGCTTCGAGCTTGGCGGCGAAGGCCTCCCTATGGGGGCTTTGGGCCGCGGCGGGACCGAGGCAGACCCAGACGTCGAGGTCCGAGTCCGCGCCCTGGGCCACGGTGCCCACGCTGCCGATGGTGTAGACCGCTTCCACGGGCAGGGCGTCGTCCGGGGGGCGCGGCGGTGCGTCCCGGGCCAGGCCGAAGTGTCGGGCGAGAAGGCGGCAGGTGGACAGGTCGGGATGGAATCCGGCCACCCGGGCGGCCGGCGCGGGAGTGGTCTTGCCGTCGGCGTCCCGGGAGAGGCCCGCCTCGACGAGGCCGGACAGCATGTCGAGAAAGGCCGCGCCCGTGTCGCCGAGCCGTCGCCGGGCCCAGGCGGCGCGCCGCTTGTTGCTGGCCAGCATGGCCCGACGGCGGCGGGCCACGTCGCGGGCGAAAAGCGCCGCGTCCAGGCAGGCGGCCAAAAGCCTGGGGCCGCCGCCTTCGAGCAGGGCGGCGGGCAGGGGCGGGGAGACGGCGGCTTCGGCCATGGCCACGGCGTCGTCCTTGGCCATGGCTCCGAGGATGTCCGGCTCGTCGGTGACGCCGCCGAACCGGGCCCCGGCGAAATAGCAGCCCTCGGTGCGCACGCCGGCGAGATCGGCCTTGGGAAAGGCGGCCATCTCGAACAGGCAGTCCGAAAAGAGCGCGCCCCGGGCGGCAAGGTCGTGGAAGGCGGCACGCACCAGGCTGACCGCCCGGAAGCGGCAGGTTTCCAGGCGAAAGCCGGCCAGGGAAGCGCCGAAGAAGTCGCATTCGGTCACGTCCACGCCCGAAAGTGTCACGTCTTCGCCCCGGGCCGCGTCGAAGGCGCAGCCGCGCAGTTCGCAGGACTCGAAGCGTACCTGCTCCAGGACCGTCCCGCTGAAGCGACAGTTGGCGAAGCGGCAGCCGGCGAAGGCGACGCGGCGCAATCGCGCCGCGTCGAAGGCGACGTCCGTGAACTGGCAGTCCGTGAACGTGGCCTCGGAAAAGGCGGCCTGGGACAGGTCCACGGCCCGCAGCACGCAGCGCGTGGCCGCCACCCCCGTCACGGCGGCCCCTTCGAGCCTGGTCCAGAGAATCTGCCGTCTGTTGAGCTCCCCCCCTTGCGCCAGGTCCCGGCGCAGGGCCTCGTCGCCGCCGTCCTGTCCCGGGCCGGGCGCGGCAACCAGGGTCTTGACGCGCTTCCACAGGCCTTTTTGCTCCTGGCTCTCCTGCGCCGGGCCGGGCAGGGGGGCGCGAGGGGGGAAGGGGCGTGAGGCGGCCCGGGAGCGCAGGGCCAGGTCCCCGGCCATGGCCCGGGCCAGTTCGGGCGTGGCCGCGGCCGTTTTGGCCACGGCCCGGGCGGCGGTCTCCATGGCGCCGGGCGCGGCGGCGGCCAGCACGGCATAGACCGCGCCGAGGGCCAGGCGTCGGGGTTCGGTCGGCAGGCCGCGCAGGGCCTGGCCGAACGCGGCCAGGGACAGCCCGGCCAGGAACGGGGCGAGTTCCTCGGCCCGGTCGGGGCTGGCGGTCAGGAGGCCTGCCGCGACCGTGGCCGCCCGGGGCTCGTCGCAGCGGGCCAGGGCGCTCAGGGCGGCGGCGGCCAGGGACGGGTCGGTCGCGCCGCAAAGGGCCTCCACCGGACCGGCGACCACGGCCGGGTCCAGGCCCGGAGTCTCGGCCAGGGCGCGGCACACGGTCTCGGCCGAGATCTCGTCCAGCTCCCCCAGTCGTCCGGCCAGTTGCTGGACGAGGGTGGGCTCGCGCAGCCGGCCGACCACCCGGGCCATGTAGCGGGTCTGCTCGGCGGAGAGGTCCATCTGGAGGAGCTGGTGCAGCCACATGCCGAGCCGGCCGCGCACCAGGGCGTTGCGCACGGGCAGGGCCGGGTATTCATGGCGGTTGGCGAGCAGGTCGAGGAGGATGAGCAGTTCGTCCGGCGTGCGCTCCACCAGATCGGCCAGGACCGACAGGCCGAAGGCGGCGGTCTTGGGCCGCGACGGCCGGGGACGGCGGAAGAAGGCGTTGACGAAAAGGAGCTTCTCCTCGTCCTTGAGGCAGCCGAGAAGGCTTAAGGCCTGGTCCTCGGGCATCTTTTCCAGGTGGATGACCGAAAGGACCTCGCCCTCGACGCCCAGGCGGAAGAGCAGGCCGAAGGCCTGTCGGGCGAAGGCCTCGTCGCCGGCTTCGAGCAGGGCGGCCAGGAGGAAGGCCAGCTCCGAGGCCTCGCCGGCCGTGGCCGGGTCGTCGGCCGCGCCCCGGTCGATGAAGGCCAGGGTCTGCCTGGCCAGGGGGACCAGGGACGTGAGATCGGACCCGGGCGGCTGGGACAGCCCCGTGCGCAGGGTCCGCATGATGGCCCGGGCCGGAGAGCCCGGCCGCTTCACGGCAGGCCTCGGGCGTTTCCCCGTGCCCGGACCCGGAAAGCGCCGGAGGAGGACGTCAAAGGCGACATGGCTGCGTGGCCGGGCTTGTCCTTGAAGAATGGAGCCGCTGGCTTCAAGGGGCGCGACGCGGGGTGGACGTCAGGGCCTGGGCGCGACGTCGACATAGTAGGCGACCTGCTTGCCGGGGTTCAGGTATTGGAGCACCTCCGGGGCCAGTTCCGAGGGCCTCAGCGCCTTGGCCACGGTCAGTTCGGTCTCGATGCACAGGTCGATGATGAGCGCTTCGCGCTTGGGGATGTCCGGGTGGTAGACCTTGACGCTCGGGCGCATGGAGTCGCGCAGGTTGGCCGAGACCACCATGCCCTGCATGCCGTTGGAGAGCGCCACCAGGGAGCCCGGCGGGTAGACGCCGAGCTTGCGGATGAACATGGTCGCGGCCTTGGGGTCGAAGAGCGCCCGGCGCTTGTAGAGGGCCTTCATGGCCTCGTGGGGGGTGGGAGGCTCGGCCCCTTCCTTGGGATTGAGCACGCGGTCGTAGAGGTTGGCCACGGCGGCGATGCGCCCGCCGAGGGTGATGGCCTCGCCCCTCAGGCGGCCGGGAAAGCCCGAGCCGTCGATGTATTCGTGGTGCTGCAGGACCAGCGCCTGGGCGGACGGGGGAAAGCCGGGCACTGCGGAGAGCATGCGCGCGCCGATCTTGGGGTGCTCCATGTAGTACTCCTTGAGCACCTTGTTCATGGTCACCATGTTGCCCTTGGTGAACCGCTGGATGGGCACGCGTCCCTTGCCCACGTCGTGAAACAGCGACCCCAGGCCGACCTCCTCGATGTCGGACTTTTGCAGCCCCATCTCCTTGGCCAGCATCATGGAGAGCACGGCCACGTTGAGGGCGTGATAGTGCCTGGCCTCCTCCCGCATCTTGGCGGTCATGACGTTGATGAGCACGTCGAGGTCGGACAGGAAGGTCTCGGCCATGGGGCCGACCACCTCGCCGGCCGCCTCGAGAACTTCGGGGCTCGGCGAGGAGACCTTCTTGATGGCCTCGACCACCTGGTCCATGGCCTTCTCGTAGCGGCGTTCGCAGGCGGCGAAGCGCTCCAGGCGGTCCTTGTTGCGCTCGATGGTCTCGCGCTTGAGCGACGACAGTTCGGCCGAGACCGGCGTCTTGGCCGTGCTCCACGGCCCTTTCTGGCGCTTGCCGGCCGTGCCGTCGATCTCCTCCAGGGAGATGGGCAGGCGGTCGGATTTCTCCGGCAGGCAAAGGACGTGGGAAAGGCCGAGGGCGACGACCTTGGCCACGTCGGCGTCGCTTGCGAGCTTGAAGCCCTTTTGCGGAAAGGGATGGCGCAGTCCCGGTTCGTCGATGCGGATGAAAAGCCCCGGGCAGAGCTGTTCGATCAGGATGGGGTATTCGTCGATGTGCATGGGGCGTCATCCCGGGCTGGCCGCCGGGGGCCGGCCGCGAGGAGCGGCGGGCCTGTCGCCGCGGCGACCCTCAGCATACGCGGCCGGGAAAAAGCCTGTCAACACGCGCCGACAGTTCCTTTGCCATCTCTTTTCGCCTTCCGTCTTGCCCTGGGCGCGCCCAGTCGCTATCTAGGTCGGAAGACGACAATGGTATTCCATGGCACCGCACGCCACGCCGCATAGCAAGTCCTCCTCCGGAATCAGGCCCGTCAAGGGCGTGTTCTCCACCGACGCCCAGCAGTTCCTCGGCAAGCACCGCCTCGGCCGCGTCGCCCAGCGCCTGTTCGTCTACGCCGAGGAGCAGGAGGACGGCCGGGTGGCTGTGTGGCGCTTAAGCCGCAACTTCATCCCCACCGGCCAGAAGCGGTTTCTGCAAAAGGAGAGGCTCTTCGCCGAATACGTGCCCGAGCCGGGCATTTACATCAACAAGGTGATGCCGGTGATGCGCCGCCTCGACGACGCCCTGGCCGTGGCCGACAGGCACCGGGCCAACCGGGAGCTTTTCGCCGCCGAGTTCGAATACCAAAACGTACTGCGGCTGGACGAGGACCACGTCAAGGCGACGTTCGGCCTGGGCCTGACCTATCTGGAGCGCCAGGAGAAGCAAAACGCCGACATCGTGTTCCGCAAGATCATGCGCATCGAGGCGGCCTTCACCGAGGAGCACAAGCACCTCTTCAACGACTTCGGCATCCAGATGCGCAAGCTCGGCATGTTCGACGAGGCCATGCGCTATTACGCCCGGGCCTATCGGCTGTGCCGCACCGACGAGCACCTCCTCTACAACATCGCCCGGACCCAGTACGAGAAGGGGCGTTTGAAAAGCGCCAGGATGATGCTGGCTCGCGCCCTGCGGCTCAACCCCGATTTCCCCGAAGGAAAGACCTTCATGGCCTATCTCGAATCCCGCTTGCGTGGCGAGGACGTGCCGGAATTGCCCCCGCAGTGACGCCGGACGAGGCGATGTCACGGGCGTCGCTTCTTTCGTGCTATCCAGTATTGCTGGACTTTTCCGTTTTTTCCCTTTGTATGTTCCTTCAGGGTTTGACATCGTGCCTTTCCCGGTGAAAAACGCCGACCAAGGACGCAGTGGGCTGGACGCATCGAGCCGGCCCGTCGTCGCGGCGTCAGCAAGGAGTCGTGCCATGCCCAGTCTCAAGGTCGGCGTGAAGCTGTTCGCTTCCGTGTGCGTCGCCTCTCTTGTCGCCATCCTCATCGCCGTGGTGGGCTACCGGGGCCTGCGCGACACGGGCGCGGCCGCCGCCGAGGTGGCCGGGGCCACGCTGCCGCGGGTGGCCGGGCTCGGCATGGTCAAGGAGGGGCTGCTGGCCGCCCAGTCGGCCGAGCGCACCATCCTCGTGCCGGAGCTGGCCAATTCCAAGGAGTTCGAGCGCCAGCGCGAGAACCTGGAAAAGGGCCTGGCCCTGGTGGACCAGGGGCGCGCCATGGTGGAGGGGCGCTTTTCCGGCGAGGAGGAAGTCGGGCAGTGGCGGAAGTTCGACGCCGCCCTGGAGGACTGGCGCAAGACCAACGCCAAGGTGCTGGAACTCGTTTCCCAGAACAAGCGCAGCAACGCCTTGACCCTGTCCATCGGCACCTCCATGATTTCCCTGCGCACGGCCACGGCCGCCGTGAATTTTTTACTGGAAGAGAGCCGCGCCCGGGCCGAGGCCCTGGCCGCCGACGCGCGGGCGCAGGCCGACAGACGCGGCCTGACCCTCGTCGCGGCCGCCGGGGTCTGCCTGCTCGTGTCCCTGGGGCTGGGCACGGCCGTGGCCCTGTCCATCGTGCGGCCCCTGCGCCGGGGCGTGGCCTTCGCCAGGGCCGTGGCCGACGGGGACATGCAGGCCAGGCTCGACGTCAAAAGCCGCGATGAGATCGGCGAACTGGCCGACGCCCTGCGCAAGATGCTGGCCGCGCTCAAGGAGAACATCGCCGCCGCCGAGAAGCGCGGCGAGGAGGCCGCGGCCGAGGCCCAAAAGGCCCGCCAGGCCCAGGCCGCGGCCGAGGAACACCGGCAGGCCGCCGAATCGGCCCGGCAGGAGGGCATGCTCCACGCCGCCACGCGCCTCACGGCCGTGGTCGAGGCCCTGACTGGGGCCGCCGGCGAGCTGACCTCCCGGGCCGAGCAGGCCGCCCGGGACGCGGACGAGCAGTCGTCGCGCCTGTCCGAAACCGTGACCTCCATGGGCCAGATGCGGGCCACGGTCCTGGATGTGGCCCAAAACGCCGCCACGGCCTCGGAAACGGCCGCCGCCGCCCGGGAGCGCGCCGCCTCCGGAGCGGACGTGGTGCGCCGGGCCGTGGCCGGCATCGGCCAGGCCAGGGACAAGGCCATGCGCTTAAGCGACGACATGACGGCCCTTGGCGGCAAGGCCGACGGCATCGGCCGCATCCTCGGCGTCATCACGGACATCGCCGACCAGACCAACCTGCTGGCCTTAAACGCCGCCATCGAGGCGGCCCGGGCCGGCGAGGCCGGCCGGGGTTTCGCCGTGGTGGCCGACGAGGTGAGAAAGCTGGCCGAAAAGACCATGTCCGCCACCTCCGAGGTGGCCAGGGCCATCGGCGACGTCCAGGAAGGCACGCGGCAAAGCGCCTCGGGCGTGCGCGAGGCCGTGGACGTCATCGAATCCGCCACCGCCCTGGCCGACGAGTCCGGCCGGGCCCTTGCCGCCATCGTGTCCCTCGTCGAGGCGGCCGCGGACCAGGTGCGCTCCATCGCCGCCGCCTCGCAGCAACAGTCGGCCGCGGCCGAGGCCATCGAGAGATCGGTCGCCGCCGTGAACCGCCTGTCCGAGGACACGGCCCGGTCCATGGAACTCTCCACGCGGACCGTGGCCGGTCTGGCCGGCCAGACCCGGGAGCTCGGGGCGCTCATCGAGGAGTTGGGCGGCTCGGGTCGTCCGGCGATTTCGGCCTGATCCGCGGTGCGGCCTGTCACGGTGTTTTGCCCGGGCATCTTGACCATCATCCCCGAAGCGCCTACACTGCTGCGTTTACGTTCCAAACGTCACGCAAGTACGACACAACGCCGCCGCCGGGATGGGTCCGCTCGCGGTTATAAGCAACGGGGGAAGGAAGATGGGGTTACGTACTGACTTTATCTGGATGGATGGTACGCTCACGCCTTGGGATCAGGCCAACGTGCATGTCCTGACCCACGGCCTGCATTACGGGTACGCCGTGTTCGAGGGCATCCGGGCATACGAGTGCGTCGACGGCTCCTCGGCGGTCTTTCGGCTCAAGGAGCATGTGGACCGGCTGTTCGGTTCCGCGAAAATCCTGGGCATCGCCATTCCCTTCACGCAACAGCAGGTTGCGGACGCTTGCGTGGAAACGCTCCAAGCCAACAAGATGCCCGCCGGCTACATCCGGCCGCTGGTGTTCGTGGGCTCCGGCTCCATGGGCGTCAATCCCGCCGACAACCCCATCCGCGTGGCCATCGCCGTGTGGCCGTGGGGCGCCTACCTCGGCGCCGAGGCGCTGGAAAAGGGCATCAGCATCCGCACCTCGAGCTACACCCGCTTCCATGTCAATTCGATGATGAGCAAGGCCAAGTCGGCCGGCAACTACGTCAACTCCGTGCTGGCCAAGACCGAAGCCCTGGCCGACGGCTACGACGAGGCCATGATGCTCGACGCCTCCGGCTACGTGGCCGAGGGTTCGGGAGAAAACATCTACATCGTGAAAAACGGCGTGATCAAAACCCCGCCCCTGACCACGGTGCTCGCCGGCATCACCCGCGACAGCGTCATCGCTTTGGCAAAGGAGATGGGGTACGAGGTGGTGGAGCAGTTCTTCACCCGCGACGAGGTCTACGTGGCCGACGAGGCGTTTTTCACGGGCACGGCCGCCGAACTGACCCCGATCCGCGCGCTGGACCGCCGCGTCATCGGCGAGGGCCATGCCGGACCGGTGGCCAAGGCGCTCCAGAAGGCCTTCTTCAAGGTCGTCAAGGGCGAAAACCCGAAATACGCCGGCTGGCTGCACCGCTACAGCCTGTAACAAGCCCCGGGCGGCCCCTCCGGCCGGAGGCGGGGCCGCCCGGACACCGCGTATGAGCACCACCAGCCTTACCGCCAAATACCGGCCCCAACGCTTCGCCGACGTGGCCGGCCAGGAGGCCGTCAAGCGCATCCTGTCCCGGGCGGCGGCCGAGGACAAGATCGCGCCGGCCTATCTTTTCAGCGGCACCCGGGGCGTGGGCAAGACCACGCTGGCCCGCATCCTGGCCAAGGCCGTCAACTGCGAGACCGCGCCCACGGCCGAACCCTGCAACGTCTGCTCCCAGTGCCGGCAGATCACCGCCGGGGTCTCGCCCGACGTCATCGAGATCGACGCCGCCACCCACGGCAAGGTCGAGGACGCCAGGCGGCTCAAGGAGGACGTGGGCTACGCGCCGCTCAACAGCCGCTACAAGGTCTTCATCATCGACGAAGCCCACATGCTCTCCACGGCGGCCTTCAACGCCCTGCTCAAGACCCTGGAGGAGCCGCCGGCCCGCGTCACCTTCATCCTGGCCACCACCGAGGCCCACAAGTTTCCGGCCACCATCATCAGCCGCTGCCAGCACTACCTCTTCAAGCGCCTGGCCCAGCCCGAACTGGAAGCCCATCTGACCGGGGTGCTTTCGCGCGAGAACCTCGTCTTCGAGCCGAGCGCGGTCAAGCTCATCGCCCGGCGCGGCGCGGGCAGCGTGCGCGACTCCATGTCCCTTTTGGCCCAGGTTTTGGCCCTGGGCGGCGAGGGCCTCACCGAGGCCGACGCCAGAAACGTCCTGGGCCTGGCCGGCCAGGATGTCTTTTTCGGCCTCATCGAGGCCATCCACGCCCAGGACGGCCCGGCCGTGGTGGACGTGCTGCGCCAGGTCCTGGACAAGGGCCTGGACATCGGCTTTTTCCTGCGCGAGCTGGCCGGCATGTGGCGCAACCTGTTCCTGTTGCGCCAGGCCGGCGAGAAGGGGCTGGCCGTGGTCGACCTGCCGGCCGAGGAGACGGGCCTGTGGCTCGACTGGGCCGGCCGTTTCGACGCGGCCCACATCCATGCCTGCTGGCAGATGACCCTGGAAGGCCAGCGAAGGGTGCTCACGAGCCTGGAACCGGCCCTGTCCCTGGAGCTCATGCTCTTAAACCTCGCCTATCTGCCGCGCCTGCTGCCCCTGCAAAATCTCGCGTCCTGCGCCATGCCGCCGGGCGGCGGCGGCTCCGCTCCGGCCGGGTCGTCCGGGCCTTCGGGCCGGGGCGCGCCGGCCGGCGGCCCGGCTCCCGCCCCGCGCCAGGCTGCCCCGGCCCAGGGGAGCCGGCCCGTCGGCCAGTCACAGGCCGCGCCCGCCGCGCCAAGAGCCCCGCGCCCCGGCGGCTGGCGGCCGCCCGAGGCCGCCCCAGCCGCATCCCGGCCCGCGCCGGTTCAGGGCCATGCTCCATCGTCCGCCCCGATCCCGGCAGGGCCCCGTACCTTCGACGGCTTCAAGCGGTTCGCTTCCAAAAACGGCGAGGTCATGGGCCTCAAGGCGGCCAGGGGCGTCTACGCACCCGATCCCGAGCCGGGTGTCCTGCGTTTCGTGTGCGCCAACGCCTTCCACGTCAACCAGTTGCGCCACCCGGACAAGCTGCGCCAGCTGACGGCCCTGGCCGCCGAATACTTCGGCCGGCCCGTGGAAATCGTCGTCGAGGCCGCAGAAGGGGGAGGCGGCGACCGGATGTCGCCCGACGACCTCAAGCGCTACATCGACGAACGGCCCGAGGTGCGGCAGGCCATGTCCGCCTTCGACGCCGAGATCATCGAACGAAAACCCCGCTGAAGGCGGGTCATGGAGGACCATGCATGAAGGGAATGAACGAACTGGTGCGCCAAGCCCAGATCATGCAAAAGAAAATGTCGAAACTTCAAGAAGAGCTTGAGCTTCGCACCGTCGAGGGTTCGGCCGGCGGCGGCATGGTCACGGCCGTGGTGTCCGGGGCCAACGAGCTCAAATCCATCGTCATCGACAAGACCGTGGTCGACCCGGCCGACGTGGACATGCTCCAGGACCTGGTCCTGGCCGCGGTCAACGACGGCCTCAAGAAGGCCAAGGCCATGATGGAAGCCGAAATGGGCCAGATCACCGGCGGCATCAAGATGCCGGGGATGTTTTAAGAGCGAAGAGGAAGATGCCTCCGGCGGCCGGGAGGGGCAGTGCCCCTCCTGGACCTCCCCAAAGGGGGGCAGGGGCCACGAGGGAACGGATAAATGGCTGTGCAGACGACATTGCCGGCTCCCCTGGCGGAGCTGGTCGAGCAGTTGGCCAGGTTGCCCGGGCTTGGCCCCAAATCCGCGCTCAAGGCGGCCATGACCCTGCTCGAATGGCCGCGCGGCCGGGCCGAAACCCTGGGCGAGGCCATTTTGCGCCTGCGCGAGCGGCTGTGCCTGTGCTCGCGCTGCGCCGGACTCTCCGAAACCCCGGTCTGCCCGGTCTGCGCCGACCCGACCCGCGCTCCGGAGCAGCTGTGCCTGGTGGCCCAGTGGGACGCCGTCATGCTCCTGGAGGAGACAGCCCAGTTTCGTGGCTACTACCTGGTCCTCGGCGGCCTCCTCGATCCCCTGGAAGGCGTGTCCGCCGGCCAGTTGCGCCTGGACGCCCTGCGCGCGAGGCTCGCCGAGGGCGTGGTCACGGAGTGCATCCTGGCCCTTGGCGCGACGCTGGCCGCCGAGGCCACGGCCTCGCACATCAAAAACCTCCTGGCCCGGGAGTTCCCGAACGTGCGCCTCACCCGCCTGGCCCAGGGCATTCCGCTCGGGGCCGAGGTCAAATACGTGGACAAGGAAACCCTGTCCCAATCCCTGCGTTACCGCCAGGACCTGTAGGACGACATCGCGTCATGGCCGACGAGGCGAAAACGACCGAAATCTCCGCCGAGGTGCAGACCGTCACCTTCTTCAACGAAGGGTCGAACTACCTCATCGCCAAGGTCCGGTCCAAGGACGAGCCCGGGCCGTTTTCCATCGTCGGCTACGTGGACCGGGTGACTCCCGGGGAGATGCTGCGCCTGACCGGCTCCTGGGCCACCCATCCCAAGTACGGCCGCCAGTTCCAGGTGGCCACCTTCGACCGGGAGATGCCGGCCACGGTCAACGGCATCCGCCGCTACCTGGCCTCGGGCATGATCAAGGGCGTGGGCGGGGTGCTGGCCACGCGCATGGTGGACGCCTTCGGCGAGAAGGTGCTCGACATCCTCGACAGCGAGCCGGAAAAACTGCTTTCCGTGGAAGGGCTCGGCAAAAAGAAGCTCAAGGAGATCGTGGCCTCGTGGAATGCGCAGCACGAGGTGCGTTCGCTCATGCTGTTCCTGCAGACCCACGAGATCGCCACCACCCACGCCGGCAAGATCTTCAAGCTCTACGGCAACAGCGCCGAGGCCCGCATCCGGGCCAATCCCTACGAGTTGGCCTACGAGATACGCGGCATCGCGTTTAAGACCGCCGACGCCATGGCGTTGCGCCTGGGGTTCGCCCCGGACAGCCCCGAACGCCTGCAAGCCGCCCTGGTCTACATGCTCTTCACCATGGGCGAGCAGGGGCACATGTTCGTGCCGCGCGACGTGCTCTTCGAAAAGACTGCCGCCATGATCGAGGGCGTGGCCCCGGAGCGCCTGGACGAGGCCCTGGGCGACCTGGAGACCCTCAAGCGGGTCAAGGTCGAGGCCTTGCCCGCCCAGGGCGTCGAATCCGCCGTGTACCTGCGCCACAACTACGCCCTGGAGGTGGAGATCGCCCGCCGGCTGCACGACCTGGCCACCCACCCCGGCGCGGACCTGCGCGGCAAGGTGGAAAAGCTCCTGCCGGCCCTGGAATCCGAGGCGCGCATCCAGCTTTCGCCCGAACAGCGCCAGGCCGCCGTGGACGCCTGCGCCGAGAAGGTCTTCGTCATCACCGGCGGCCCGGGCACGGGCAAGACCACCATCACCCGCATGGTGGTGGCCGCCCTTGACAAGCTGGGCTTAAAAGTCAAACTTGCCGCGCCGACGGGCCGGGCGGCCAAGCGGCTGGCCGAGGCCACGGGCTGGCCGGCGGCGACGCTGCACCGCCTGCTGCAATCCACGCCGGACGGCAGCTTCGCCTTGTGCGAGGACAACAAACTCAAGACCGACGTGCTGCTCGTGGACGAGGTCAGCATGCTCGACGCCAGGCTCTGCGCCCACATGCTGCGGGCCATGCCGGCCCCGGCCCGGCTCGTGCTCGTCGGCGACGCCGACCAGTTGCCGTCCGTCGGCGCGGGCAACGTCCTGGCCGACGTGCTGGCCAGCCAGGCCGTGGCCAGCGCCCGCCTGAGCCGGATCTTCCGCCAGGCCCAGCAGAGCATGATCGTGGTCAACGCCCACCGGGTCAACCAGGGGCAGTTTCCCCAGGCCGCGGACAGGCCGCCCCCGGAGGCGGATTTTTTCTGGGTGGAGCAGGACGACCCGGCCACGGTGCGCGACATGATCGCGGCCCTGGTCTGCGAACGCATCCCCGAGGTCTACGGCCTCGACCCCATGCGCGACGTCCAGGTGCTCTCGCCCATGCACAAGGGCGAGGCCGGCACCCAGTCGCTCAACGAGGCCCTGCGCGAGCGCCTCAATCCCAAGGGCCCGGAGGTCGCGCGCGGCATGGTGCGGTTTCGCCAGAACGACCGGGTGTTGCAGACCAAAAACGATTATGAAAAGGACGTCTTCAACGGCGATCTCGGCCACATCGTGGAGGTCGACCCCGGCGAGGGCGAGGTGGTGGTCTCCTTCGACGGCAGAAGCGTGGCCTACGACCGCACCGAACTGGACGAACTGGCCCCGGCCTATGCCGTGAGCATCCACAAATCCCAGGGAAGCGAATATCCGGCCGTGGTCGTCCCCATTTTGACACAACACTACGTCATGTTGCGCCGCAACCTGATCTACACCGCCCTGACCAGGGCCAGACGCCTGGCCGTCATCATAGGCAGCCGGCGGGCCCTCATGCTCGGCCTGCGAAACGCCGGCGGGGACAGGCGCTACACCCATCTCAACCATCGGCTTCGGGAGCTCTTCAATGCGCTGTAGCTGCACGGCCGGCCACGACGGGGCCGCTTTCCGGGACGATTCGACATGCTCATGAAAAAAGCCGCCGGTCTGCTGGCGCGCCTCCTCCTCGTCGGCGGTTGCCTGGTCTACGCCTTCTGGGGCATCGATTTCAGCCAGTTGTGGGACACGCTCCTGCGTTACGATGATCTGGCCCTTTTCTGGACGACCGCCTTTTCCTTCTTCGGCTACGCCGTCATGGCCCTGCGGCTCAATTTCCTTTCCGGTTTCGTGGCGGGCAATTGGCTGTGCTTCAAGGCGTTTTTGATGTCCATGGCCGTCAACAACATCGTGCCGGCCAAGCTCGGCGAGCTGGCCAAGGCCTTCTACCTGCGCCGGGAATGCCGCTTTTCGCTGTCGCGCAGCATCACCATGGTCTTCTGGGAGCGCTTTTTCGACCTCAACGCCATCCTGGCCATGGGCCTGGTCGTGGCTTTCCACTTCAAGCTCAAGATGGCCTTCGTGCCCCTGGCCGCGGCCGTGGGCGGCATATGGGCGGCCCTTTGGGTCGTGCGCACCTATCCGGACTTCGTCGGCCGCATCATCGACAAGATGCCGTCCAACCGGCTGGCCGAGTTTTTGGCCGAACTGAAGCTGCAGGTGCTCCACGGCGTGACCCCGTCGTTTATGATCCTGCTTGGCCTGTACACCGCGGTCTGCTGGGTCTTTTACGCCAGCTCCACCTTCCTGGTGCTCATGTGGGTGGCCAAGATGCCGATTTCCTTCGGCCACGCCGCAGCGGTCTTCGTCATTTCCTCGCTCGGCATGGCCATGCCGTCCTCTCCGGGGGCCCTCGGCGTCTTCGAGGCGGCGGTGGTCTTTTCCCTGGGGCTTTTCGGCGTGGACCGCTCCCAGGCCCTGGCCGCCGGGCTGGTGCTGCACATGGTGCAGTACATCCCGGTGACCGTGGCCGGGCTTTTGGTCCTCGGCAAGAGCGGGCTGAGCCTGCGCAAGATACGCCACAGCGAAGAGGCCTTGGAAGAAGCCTGAGGAGGTCCTCCATGCATCCGCCATGTGTGCTCACCGTGGCCGGGTCCGACAGCGGCGGTGGGGCCGGCATCCAGGCCGACCTCAAGACCTTCATGATGCAGGGCTGCTACGGCCTTTCCGTGGTCACCGCCCTGACCGCCCAGAACACCCGGGCCGTCACGGCCATCGAGGCCCCCACGCCCGGCTTCGTGGCCGAGCAACTGCGCGTGGTGCTTTCGGATTTCCCCGTCCGGGCGGCCAAGACGGGCATGCTCTTTTCCGCTCCCATCATCGAGGCCGTGGCCGGGGGGCTGGCCGGCAAGAACTTTCCCCTGGTGGTCGATCCGGTGTGCGTGGCCCAGTCCGGGGCCAGGCTCCTTTTGCCCGAGGCCATGGCGGCGCTGACCTCCTGCATGTTGCCCCTGGCCGACCTGCTCACCCCCAACCGTCTGGAGGCCGAGGCCCTTGCCGACATGGCCATCGTCACGCGCGAGGACGCCATGGAAGCGGGGCGGCGACTGCTCGACCTCGGCGCGGGGGCGGTGCTCGTCAAGGGCGGGCATTTCGAGCCCGATTCGGGGCAGACGGGCGAGGCGGTCGTGGACGTGCTCCTCACCCGTCAGGGCCTGGTGCGGGAATACGCTCGGCCGAGGGTGGCCACGCGCAACACCCACGGTACGGGCTGCACGCTCTCCGCGGCCATCGCGGCCCACTTGAGTCTGGGCGAGCCTCTGGAAGAGGCGGTCGCCTCCGGCCGGGACTATCTGCAGCTGGCCCTGGAAACGGCCTGGGATCTGGGCGGCGGCGACGGCCCGGTCAACCACCTCGCACCGTTTCTGGGAAAAGCCTGAACGGGCCGGTCAGGCGGCGTTTTTCGCCAGCCGACGGTTTCCATGATTGTGGCCTGGCCCGCTTTCGCGTAAGAAAATTCGCCCGTCGACGACGGACCGTGCGAGAGTGGCGGAACTGGGAGACGCACCAGACTTAGGATCTGGCGCCGCAAGGCATGGGGGTTCGAGCCCCCCCTCTCGCACCAAGCTGATTTCATTCATATTTACAATTCTCACCCTTCACAAAAGAAACTTCCGGGACAGAATCTGTCCCGGCCCTGTCCCGGCCTTGTAGCTTCTGCCCTTCCTCTCCAGCCCCTAAGTCACTCATCCCCCCGTCAGGGTTGCGCGTCCGCCGGAGGTCGCCTCGCGGCCGGGTCGGATAGGCCCCGGGGAAGGCGGGCCGGACCCCTTGCATGGTTTCGCATACGCAAAAAAGGATGGCTATGTTGCCATCCTTTTTTGCGCCCGCCCGGCATCCGCCGGGTGCTCGCGGCGCGGGCCCCCTCGCCGGGCGCGCGGCGCTTGTGTCACGTCCACGAAATACAGGCATCTGTATTCCATGGATGACGTGCTGCAGCGGTCATGGTTTTTCCAAAAATACTATCGTCTTTTCAGGGACGTCACCCTAGCCGTCGACGTCCGCAGCCGGCTCCGCGCAGGGACGGCGCATGGCCAGCACCGCCAGAAGGGGCACCCCGGCTCCCAGCACCCCCAGCCAACCGAGCATGCCGGCCTTGGACTCCCAGTTGCAGGAAATGACCAGCATGGCCACCGCCCCCCAGACGAACAGGGAAAAGGTCATCAGCGCCGCGGCCGCGCCCACGTCCTGCTGGACCAGTTCCAGGAGCAGGTGATTGCTGATCGGACGGCTCATGCCGTAAAAAACGGTGATGCCGAACATGCAAAGGGCCACGGCCGTGGGGTTGGGGCCGCCGGTCGCCGCCAGCACCGTGGAGGCCGCCGCCATGCCCGCCAGGGAGCAGCGCAACAGCGCCGTGGCGGTGACGCTGGCGCACAGGCGGGCGCTCAGGAGCGAACCGGCCATGATGGCGAACCCGTTGAGCCCGAACAGGAAGCCGTAGGCCTGTTCGCTGACGCCGAAACCGTTGATGTAGATCGACGACGAGCCGCCCACGAAGCCGAAATAGCCAAGCCCCATGAAGGTGAGGGCGAAGTTGAGCATGATGAAGCGGGTGTTGCGGAAAAGCACCCCGTAGCGCTTGATCACCGGCCAGAATCCGCCGGAGGTGAAACTGTCCAGGGGCTCTTCGAGCCCCAGGCAGCCGAGAAAGACCAACAGCCCCGTCGCTCCCTGACAGACGAAGATGCCCCGCCAGGACATGACGAGCAGCAGCTCGCCGCCGATCATGGGCGCGATCATGGGGCAAAGGGGCATGATGACGCCGATGGAGGCCAGGACCCGCTGCCGCCTGACGCCGCTGTACAGGTCCTTGGCCAGGGCCAGGGACAGGGCGGCGGCCGCCGCCGCGCCCACGGCCTGGGTTGCCCGACCGGCGATGAGCACCCAGATGGAGTCGGCCAAGGCGCAGGCGAAGCAACTGGCCACGTACAGGCCAAGCCCCCAGAGCAGTACCGGTCTGCGGCCGATGCGGTCGGACAGGGGGCCGTGCACCAGCAGGCAGAGGCTGAAGCAGATGAAGAAGGCCACCACGGAGATGTTGGCCTCGGCCAGTGAAATGCCCCACAGGGTTTGCAGGGTCGGGATGGCCGGCAGGTACATGTCCGTGGAAAGGGCGGGCAGGCCGCTGAGCAGTCCGAGGAGGATGAGCATTTTCATAGCGTGGCGTCCGTATGACCATAGTTGGATTGGGATTGTGCTGTCGAAGCAAGTCACATGCCATGCCCGAATCATCGTTGCTGCGGGGGAGGGTGGACGAAAGCGGGCTCTTTTACAGGGATCTCCGGCCAACCGCGTCCCGCGCAATGAAGCTGTTTTCAGTAACATCCCGTAATTAAAGATGTGTTTTCGGTTGACGAGTTTGTCCCATTGCGCGCCTGCCCTGACCCGCGCGCTGGCGGGTGCGAAGCCGTTGCGGCCGTGTTGGCCGATGCCGGCGGCTGGGGCGCAAAAAAGGCGGCTTCCCGCAGTGCGAAAAGCCGCCGGCAATGGGCTGGGCCGGTGGCCGTGACGCGGCATGGCTCCGCGTCGTCCGGCCCAGCCCCGAGGGTGGCGGGACTAGGTGGTCGCCGCCGCGGGCGCGGCCAGGCGACGCTCTTCGGGGTTGAGGAGCCTCAGCGGCAAGGAGGTGGCGAAGATCAGCGACAGCAGGAAGGACACCAGGGCCACGGCCAGGGAGGCCGTGTAGCTGCCCGTGACGTCCTTGAGGTAGCCGCCGAGGAAGGAACCGGTGAACGGCCCGGTGCCCATGACGATCAGCGTGGCCAGGCCCCAGATCTTGCCGAGGGTCTTGCGGCCGTAGAGCGAGCCGCTGTAGCCGACGACGCCGCCCGGCACGATGGCCCAGTAGACGGCGAAGAGCACGCAGGACACCACGCCGATCCACAGGGACTGGCGCTGGAGGAAGAGCAGGACGCAGGCGACGATGCCGATGGAGGGGCCGAGCTGGAGCATGCGCTTGCGGCCCAGCGGTTCGTAGCCCGTGACCTTGACGGTATAGTCGGCCACGATGCCCATGATGGGCATGCTGAAGATGCCGACCACGCCGATGACCATGTACATGTACGAAGCCGTGCTGATGTCCATGCCGAGGTCCACGCGCCAGTAGCTGACCACCTGCGTCCAGACCAGGAACTCGGCCAGCACGCTGAACACGAAGGTGAGGATCGCGCCCCAGATGGGGTAGGAGCTGAAGGCCTGGCCGATGGTCCACTCGTATTCCTTGGCCGGAGCCGCGCCACCCGCCGCGGGCATGGCGCCGTCGGCGTGCAGGCCGTAGGACTCGGGGCCGCGCTTGGCCAGGAAGAAGGCGATGGCCAGGACGACGAAGGTCGTATAGCCGAGGCCTTCGTAGATGGACCGCCACGAGGTGCCTTCCGAGAGCGCGTTCTTGATGAAGTAGGTCAGGATGAGCTGGCCCAGCGGGGCGCCGGCGAAGGCGAAGCCCCACATGGTGGCGTAGCTCTTGCCGACGTACCACTTGCGCACGGAGATGGTGGACGTCACCCACAACATGCCCGTGGCGATGCCGCCGAACAGGCCGTAGGCCAGGATGTAGGCGGGCATGCTGGTGATTTGGCCGGTCACGTAAAAGCCCAGGGCTCCCAGGACGGCCGAGATGGCGAACACGGGCTTGGTGCCCCATTTGTCCAGGATCATGCCGCAGAAAAACGCCGATATGGCATAGATCGTCATCATGATGGAATAACCGATGGTCGTCTGGGCGTTGGTCCAGCCCATGTCCTTGAGCATCGGGTCCTTCAGTATGGCGAAGGTGGAACGGTATCCGAAAAGCACGAACACGGCCAGAAACGAGGCGGCTACGACCAGGTGGCCGTAGAGTCGCTGTTTCGCTGCGTCTGGGTTGCTCATGGAGATCCTCGTTAGGGATGTTGCGTCCGGCATTGTCAGCCTGACCTGCGTTGTTCCAGAAAATCCACTGCCTCGTGCGCTGCGTCGCCGGGGGAAACGACGCAGTCGGGCGATCGGGCGAGAGCGATACCGTTTTTGTTTTCAAGGCCGCCGGCCGGTACGGTCGCGTCGTGGCTTTCGTGAGGCCACGGCCATGATTCATGCGTCCGGGTCCACGGCGGCAGCCGATCGGTTGCTTGCGCTGCCTGCCTGAACTCGGTTCCTGTGCAGTGGACGAAGAGCAAGGCGCATGCCTGGAGATTATTTCGCAAATTATTTTTAATTTTCAGTATGTTGATTGATTTTGTTCGCTCGGGCCGGTCCATGGGGGCGGCTGGCCGTTCCCGGTCATGCCAAGCTTGGCCCAACCGTATCGGCCTGCCGCCTTGTTGCGCCGGGCCAGGGCGCGTGCGCGGGAATGGGCGGATTTGGCACTGCTTGGGCGGGGCTTGGCCCAGCCGGCGTTCCAGGGGGCTTCCGGGGCGCGAAAAAATCGGTGCTGGCGATGAGTTATACCCTGGCCGGCTTGCGGCCGGGCGCGACGGCAAGGAAGGGCGGTTCTGAAGGTGGCGAGGCGAAAGCGGTGGGGGGCCGGGAGGGCGCTTGCGCCGGCTTTCCCGCATTGCGGGGAGCAAGGACGAACGGGGGCCGGGGAGGGCGCGGCGGCTCGGCGCGCGGCCACGACGGAAGCGGTTTTGCTGCGCCACGCTTCCCCCTCCGCACCGGATGCGGCTTGTCCGCGCGGCTGCACTGGAGGACTGTCGGTCCCTCTTTGCCGGGATGCCGGGCGCGGCTGCGGCAAGAGGCCGTGTGCCGTGGCCGGGCGCGACGGCGAGGCCGCGCCCGGCAGGCAAGGACGGGCGCGGGGGCGCGGCCGGGCTCAGTCGGCCCGTTCGCCGGCCGGCCGGGGCCGGTCGAACACGCCTGTTTTCCAGATCTTGTAGAGCATGAGGATCTGCAGCAGCGCGCCCAGGGACAGGGCGGAAAAGCCCAGGGTGAAGCCGCCGGAGAGCTGGCGCAGGATGCCGAAGACCTCCGGCCCGATGAGGATGCCGAGATTTTCGCCGATGATGATGACGGCCATGGCCACGCCGATGCCTTCCGGCCGTTTGGCCAGCATGGGACCCGAGGCGAAGATGATGGTGGGCACGATGCCGGCGATGAGCCCCATGGCCACGAGCACGGCGTAGAACGTCTCCAGGGACGGGATGGCGAAAAGCGGCCACAGCACGGCCAGGCCCGCCGGCGGCAGCACGAAAAGCAGCCTGCTGCGGCCGAAGCGCTTGAGGAAAAAGCCGCCGTAGATGTTGCTCAGGATGGAAAAGGGCCAATAGAGGATGGAGGCGTCGGCGGCCTGGAGGAGCGACTGGCCCATGTTCTCGCTCAGATAGGTCGTGATCCAGGTGACCAGGGAGAAAAAGCCGAAGGTGTAGGCCGCGAACGCGACGGCCGCGAACCAGACCTTGGCGTTGCCCAACTCGTCCAGGATGGCTTGTCGGCTGGGCAGCGCGGCCTCGGCCAGGCCGCTTTGCCGGTGGGACGGGATGACCAGGGCGTAGGCGGCGATGCCCGGGCACACGAGCAGGAGCAGGAACAGCCAATAGGCGCTCAGGGAATAGTGATCGAGCAGCCGGGGCGCGGCGAAGAACATGAGCAGGCTGCCGCAGGGGATCCAGGTGGACCAGATGCCCATGGCCAGGGGCAGCAGGGGCTTGGACACGAATTGCCCGATGGCCGAGGGCGCGGCCACGGCCACCAGGGCGAAGCCCACGCCCTGGATGATCCGGCCGGCCAGGAAGACCGGGTAGAGGGAGTGGCATGTGGCCAGAAGGATCAGGCCCAGGCCGCAGCAGAGCAGCAAGAGCCCCCACAATCCCACCCGCCTGACGCCGCAGCGCTGGATGACCAGGCCGCAGGGCGTGGCGAAGACCAGCGCGGCCAGGGCGAACAGGGTCATGAGCATGCCGGCGTTGGCGTAGGAGAGCTGGAAGCGGTCCTGGAGCACCGGCAGCAGCGGCGTGACCGAGCATTGGACGAAGGAGGCGATGACGCCCACGGCGAAGGTCACCCAGATGATCCACCAATCTTTTTTCACGACGACACCCGGGACGCCTTGGCGGTTGCATGGTGGGAGGAAGAGGAGGACTCGCCGTCGGCCGGCTGGCTCCGGCGCGAGGACGTCACGATGCCGAGCAGGGAGTACAGGGCCAGGATGCAAAGCCCCAGGCGCATGCAGGCCAGAAAGGCAGGCATGGTCTCCTGGCCGACCGGCCGGCCGGACAGACAAAGGGACAACAGGACGGTGATGGTGGTCATGCTGAGCACCATGCCCAGGGTGCGCATGGTGCCGACCATGCCCGAGGCCAGGCCGTAGCGTTCCCTGGGCACGCTGCCCATGATGATCATGGTATTGGGGGTAATGAAGATGCCGTAGCCCGCGCCGATGCAAAGCAGTTCGACCACGAGCAGCGGCAGGGGCATGGCCGCGTCGAGGGTGGCGGCGGCCGCCACCAGGCCGAGGCAGGTGACGGCCATGCCGCAGGTGGCCAGGGGGACCGGGGAGCGCTTGTCCGCGAGCCGCCCCACGAACGGCGATGCCAACATCTGGGTCACGGGCATGCACAGCAGGACCACTCCGGCCATGGTGGGCGAAAGGTTCATGGAATACTGGAGATAGAGGCTCATGAAAAAGGTCAGGCCGAAGGTGGAGGCGTAGTTGCCCATGGCGGCCAGGCAGCTCAGGGCGAAGGTCCGGTTGTGGACGATCTCGTGCAGGTCGAGCAGGGGCGCGGCCGTGCGGGACTGGAGGCGGCAGAAGGCCCACAGGATCGCGGCCCCGAGGACCACGGCCAGGAGGCCGGCCAGGCCCTTGTCCGCATGGGAGGCCCCACCGGCCAACAGGCTCAGACCCAGGGCGTAGAGCGCCGCGCCCTTCCAGTCCACGGTCCGCCGGCCCTGGCCGGCCGTGGGCGCGACGTGCAGGCCGACCAGGCACAAGACCGCCCCCGCCAGGCCGAAGGGCACGAACAGCCAGAACAGGGAGCGCCAGCCAAGGCTCGAGGCGACGAACCCGCCGATCAGGGGGCCGCTGGACAGGCCGCCGTAGATGAAGGCCTGGAGGATGCCGATCTTCTTGCCGCGCCGGTCGGGCGGATAGGCCAAAGAGACCAGGGCCACGCTGCCGGAGAGGAGGGAGGCGGCGGACAGGCCTTGCAAGGCGCGCACGAGGATGAGCGTCTCGATGTCCGGAGCCAGGCCCAGGACGCCCGTGGTGGCGGAGAAGCAGACGAAGCCGACGATGTAGATGCGCCGCCAGCCGAAGATGTCGCCCAGGCGGCCGAAGAAGAGCATGGAAACGGCCGTGGCCAGGACGTAGGTCTGCTCGACCAGGCCGAGCTGCAGGGCCGAGGCGTGGAGGTCCCGGCCGGCCGAGGGCAGGATGACGGCCACGCCGGTGACCATGACCGGAATGAGGTACTGGGCGACGCAGGCGATGGTCAGCAGGAGCCAGGGACGGGTTTGGCGCGACACGGTGTCCCCCTTGTGTTCGCATCGTGGGCAATGGGCCGCGAGCCGGGCCGGCGTCCGGACGCGCCGGCCCGGCGGCGGCCGGAGCGGAAGCGAGCGATTTCGAAAAGCAAGGAACGTTCCTGCCGGGGCGCGGGGGCGCGATTTCGGCGCAAGACCCCGGAGCGCGGAGGGGAGAGCGACGCGCCCCGTCCGGTCCCGGACGGGGCGTCTGTCACGCGGCGTGACGGTCCTGTCCCTGCGCGTGACGGCGTCACGCCGGCGCGTCGCGTCGCTCCCACGGCTTCAGGCCAGTTCCTCGTCCACGTAGCAGGCCACGCCGTGATCCAGGAACAGGTCCTGGATGGCCCGCATCCTGTCCTTGGGCGTGGGTTCGAACTCCTTGTAGGGGTAGCTGCGGCCGAGTTGGCTCCACTTCGTGTCGCCCAGGCGGTGAAAGGGCAGGATGTTGACTTCGAAGAGCTTGTTGGCGTTCATGAAGTCGATGACCCGTAGGATGTTTTCTTCGTCGTCGTTGAACCCCTCGATGACGGGGATGCGCAGGACCAGTCGGCCTTTCCAGCCCGAATTGGCCAGCGTGGCGATGTTGTGCAGGATCAGCTCGTTGCCCACGCCCGTCTTTTCCTTGTGCCGGGCGCTGTCCATGTGCTTGCAGTCGATGAGGGCGAAGTTGATCAGGTCGAAAATTTCCAGGAAGTCCTTGGTCTTGGTGTGCGCGGTCGTTTCGATGGCCCGGTGCACGGATTGTTCCTTGCAGCGCCGCAGCAGGCGCACCAGGAAGTCCTTTTGCATAGTGGCCTCGCCGCCGCTGAAGGTGACGCCGCCGCCCTGGGACCAGAACTGGCTGTCGCGCAGGATGGCCCGCATGACCTCATCGTCGGTCATCCATTTGCCGGAAAGGCGGGCGGCTTCGTAGATGCAGCGATCCACGCAGTCGTGGCTGGGGCATTTGTCGCAAAGGGCCATGTCGAAATGGAGCTTGCCGTCGCCGTTGGGGCGGATGGCCCCGTAAGGGCAGGCTTTGAGGCAGCGCTTGCAGTTTGTTTTGTCGTATTTGCATTTGGCCTGGCTGAAAAGAAAGCGTTGCCGCAGTTCGAGGCCCTCGGGATTGGAGCACCACTGACAGCGCAAAGGACAGCCGCTCAGGAAGACCAACGTCCGGCTGCCCGGACCGTCGTGCACCGAGAAGCTCTGGATGTCGAAAACCAAGCCTTGGCCCTCTTTCATAACGATCCTCCCGTGACGTTGACACGGACAGGAGGGCGGTAACGCCCTCCTGTCCGGAGTTTGCAGAGCCGGTGACGCATGTTCGCGGGGCGCTTACCCCCTCCCGCCCGCACGGGGCGTTCGCTCCTGCGCCAGCCCGATCGCCGATCGCCGCGCCCTGTTCCCGGGTGGGAACCGCTGGCGGAGGGTTTCCCCCGAAACCTCCCGCCGGGCGCCTCGCCTGTCGAAGGGGGGCTGCTCCCGCGGCGCAGCCCCGCGACCGGGGCTGCGCGGCGTCTCCCGTCCGTGGCCTAGTTGTTCCAGCCCTGGCAGTTGACCGCGGGCATTTCGCCGTAGGCCCAGAAGCTCTTGTCCTCGAGCCCCACGCAGTTGCCGAGTCCGTCCTTGGTCCGATCGACGAAGCTCTTGCAGTTCTTGCACTTGGGCAGCTCTTCGAACTTCGGGCAGCATTCCGAATCGATGGCGATCATCTCGTTGGTCCAGGCGCACAGTCCCTTGGCCGCGTCGACCGGAATGAAGTTCTTGCAGTCGTCGTGTTTGCTTCCCTTCGTGTTGGACATCTCGCGCCTCCTAGATGGATTCGTATTCGGTTCTGGCAATCACTTCGTCCTGGATGTGCTTGCCGATTTCGACCCAGTACTGGGTAAAGCCCGCCACGCGCACCAGCAGGTCGCGGTGCTGCTCGGGATTGGCCTGGGCCTGGCGCATGACCTTGGAGTCGCAGACGTTGAACTGGATGTGGTGCGCGCCGCGACGCAGGTAGGCCTTGATCAGGTCGGCCAGGTGACGGGTGCCGTTTTCGCCCTTGATGGCCAGGGGGTGGATCTTCATGTTCATCTGCGAGTTCTGCGACCAGGACTGGTCCCAGCAGGTCGCGGACTTGAACAGGGCGTAGGGGCCGTTGCGGTCCGTGCCCGGGTAGGCGGACATGGAGCCGTCGGCGAAGGTGGTGCCGTAGAGGCGTCCGTCGGGCGTGGCCAGGCAGGCGCGGCCCTGGGTGCCGTGGGTGGAGACCGAGTTCTGGCAGGTGTAGAGTTCGAGGCCGAACAGGGACTCGAAGGTATGGGCCACCTTGGTGAACCACTTCTCCCAGAGGATCAGGTACTTGTCCGCGGCGATGTCGTCGTTGCCGTACTTGGGCGCCTGGAGGCAGTCGCCGTGGATGGCGTCGAATTCGTCGCCGTCGTCCTTCTTCACCTGTTCGGCCAGGGAGAAGCTGTCGATCTCGTCGGCCTTGTAGAAGCCGAAGTTGGCCAGAATGGCCTTGCGGAAGTCGTCCAGGGTGTACTTCTTGTCCTGGAAGACCAGCTTGTCGAGGGCGACGAAGGCGTTGACCATGTTGATGGTGCCGCAGCTCTCGATGTTGTAGGTGCCGTTCCAGCGGTAGCCCATGTCGCCGATGTGATGGCCCTTGTCGAGGCAATCGGGCTTGAACAGCGACTGGATGATGCACATGTTGTTCTTGCGCCAGATGTCGTGCTGGATGTTGTTGCACTTGCACAGCACGTCGATGGTCTTGGCGTAGTAGTCCTTGTAGACTTCCCAGATCTCGTCGAAGCTTTCCAGCTTCTTGCCGTGCGGCTCGAAGACCTGGATGCCCGTCCGGTTGTCGTAGCCGTTGAAAAGCACCATCTCCAGGATCTTCGGGTTGGAGATGAAGTGGACGCCCACGGCGGCGGGCTGGCTGGCCCCGGCCGGCACTTCGTACTCCTTGCCGCCCAGGTGCAGGACCTTCCACACGGCCGGGGCGGTTTCCAGGCAGCCGCCGATGGCGTAGGAGCGGGCCTCCTCCAGGGTCATGCCTTCCTTCTGGTAGTGGTTCCAGATGAACTCCGTGCCCATGCGGAAGCTGAACCAGGCCGGGTAGCCGGTGCCGATCTTGGTGCACTCGGCGCACTTGAGCACGAAGTCCTCGGGAATCTTCTCGTCCCAGAGGATGGACAGGGTCGGCTGGGGGCAGGGCATGGTCATGCCGGCGTGGATCATCAGGTATTCAAGCCTGTTGGTCGCCGGCTCGCCGGTGCGGGTCAGTCCGCCCACGGCCAGGTTGTTGAAGGTGTTGCCCGAAAGCACGCCGCCGACCACGCCGAAGGAGGCGAACACGTCGAAGCAGGTGAACTTGACCCGCTGCAGTTCGAGCAACTCCAGGGCTTCGTCCTCGGTGATGCGCCCGGCCGCGACGTCCTGCTCGAACCACGGCCAGAGCACCTGGCCGAGGCGGCCCGGGGACATGCCGGACAGGGCGTCCTCGTTGAGGGTGATGGTGTGCATGAACTGGATCATCTGCATGGCTTCGTAGAAGGTGCGGGGCTGCTTGTGGGCGATCCACTCGCAGCAGGCGCTGATCTTGTCGTAGTCGGCCAACAGCTTCGGGTCGTGGGTGTACTGCTTGAGGCGGCGGGCTTCCTTGGCGTAGTTCTCGATCCAGGTCTGGATGCCCTTGATGAGCTCGATGCAGGAGGCGTAGAAGTACAGGCGGTCCATGCCGCTGATGCCGTCGCCGCTGGCGTTGCCGGCCACCTCGGCCTTTTTCTCCTCGCACATGGCGAGCAGCCCGTCGAAGCCGTACTCCAACGGATAGTAGTAGCTCATGACCTCGCGGCCCTGGGGCAGGGTGTAGCCGGAGTCGAACATGCAGATCATGGTGCGCATGATCTTTTCCTTGAGGTCGTACTCCGGAACCTCGCGCTCCCAGCGGTTGCCGAGGTCGTCCACGGACTTCTTGTACCAGGCCTTGGCGATCTTATTGAGCGCCGGCACTTCCTCGGCCCGGATGCCGAACTTGCCGGCGATGGAGACGATCTTGCCGAAGCTCTCGGTGACGTTGCCGCCGCCCGCGCCCACGCGAGACAGTTCGCCCGAGGACTCGCCGCCGCGCTTGAGGGCCTCCTGGTACATCTCGTCCTCGTGGGCCAGGAAGAAGCCTTCGGACAGCTGCGGCATGGGGAAGGAACCGCGGTAGTACCGGGCCTTGCAGCACACGATCAGCTCGCCCGGGATGATCAGCGGCGTGGTTTTGGCGAAGGCCACGGCCAGGGCCTTGGCCCGGCGGTAGACCGGGATCTCGTACTCGTGCTGGGCGTAGGTCCGGTTGTACCAGTAGCCGAACTCCATGCTGACCGAGGACAGGGTGTTCAGATACAGGTCATAGAGCTTTTCGACGCGGGGATGGGGCTTGAGGTCCTGGAATTCCCGGTCGACGATCTCTTCGGGGGCCTTGCCTCCGTACTGGAAGTTCATCCCGAGACCCTTTTCCGCCAGGATGTCGCCCAGCTTCTTCTTGCGCTGAAGATCGAGCTCAGTCATGCAGCACCTTCCTTGCAGGTTATGGTGGATACGCTCTTCGAAACGATCATTGCCTTGCCTAGGCCTAGGTCGCAGCATGAAGAGCAAGGGCCATGCCTGCCGAAATTGTAAAATAAAGTGTTTTATTCCAGTGTATTGCTCTGGAGAAAAAGCCGTTTCCCGAAAACGGGCCCTTGGCGTGGAAAAAGGTGGGCATTTTCTGGCACTGCCAGGAAAGGAAAAACTTGTGTTACCACTTTGTTTCATTTAGAGAAAAGCTGTCTGGGACAGACATGGCACTGTCGTCGCCGGGAATGGCCCACGCCGGGGAAGCGGCGTTCGGATTTTCCGTAAAATTTCCAGACGGGTCCCCGTCAGGGGGCGTAGCGGGCCAAACAGGCGGACGAAACGCCGCCGCGAACGATCGAGGCATTGCATTTGCTAGAGAATTCCCCGACGAGGCCAAGTCCCTCCGCCAAGCGGGCCAGGGGACGGGGGCTCATCGCAACCAGACGCAGCACCATGAACACGAGCGAAAACATCCAGGTACCGGCCGGCCGACTGTTGGACTGCCTCCCGCTCGGGTTTTTCGCCCTGGACAACGCGTTGCGGGTGTTGGCCTGGAATGCCGCCATGGAACGTCTGCTGGACGTCGCGGCCG
>NZ_JARKOZ010000087.1 GCF_029978005.1 Solidesulfovibrio sp.
CTTTCGAGCCTGGAGCGCAGCGACGGCATCGAAAGGCCAATTCCGGCCTCGCCGACGCACTCCCGCCCACGACCACGCTTCCACCCGCTTCCCCATCCTCCGTCTCACCCATCGAGGGGGTCCGGGGGGGAGCATCCCCCCCGGCCGCCGGAGGCATCTTCCCTCCCCCCGTCCATCCATCCCCCACAATCCCTAGAAATATCGACGCAGCCACAGCTCCAGCATGACCAGCGCGTAGATGCGCTTGCCGTGATCGGCCTTGCCCGCCTCATGGGCATCGAGCAGTTCCCGCACCGCTTCGGGCCGGGCGATTTCCCGCGCGACGCGCCCGCCGGTCAGCAGATCGCGGCTGAATTCGCGCAGCGGTCCCCGGAACCAGCCGGCCACGGGCAGGCCAAAGCCGCGTTTGGGCTGGTCGGCGATGCGCGGCGGCAGCAGGTCGGCGAAGGCGCGGCGCAGCAGGTATTTGCCGGTGCGGCCGCGCAGCTTGAGTTTTGCGGGCAGACGGGCGGCGAAGGCGGCCAGTTCCACGTCGAGGAAGGGCGAGCGGCCTTCCAGGGCATGGGCCATGGCCATGCGGTCGGCTTTGACGAGCAGGTCGCCGGGCAGGTAGACGCTCACGTCCGCGTAAAGACCCCGGTCGAGGGCATTGTCGGCCGTGGCGTTGGCGTAGGCGTCGGCGTAGATACCGACTGTGTCGTCGGGCCTGGCGGCGCGGGCGAATTCGGGCCGCAGAAGCGCCTGCCGGTCCCAGGGCGAAAAGTAGGAGCCCCAGCGCACGAGGCTAGCGGCGCGAGGCACGCGCACGGCCTGGGCCAGGCGGGCCAGGCCCGCGCGCCAGTCGGCTTCCACGGGCACGTCGCCCCGGGCCGGGATTTTCGCCGCCAGCCAAGGCACGAATTTTCGCGTCAGGACGTGGGGCAGCCGGGCGTAGGCATCGGCCAGGGGATCGAGCCAGTAGCGCTGGTAACCGGCGAACATCTCGTCGCCACCGTCGCCGTTTAAGGCCACGGTCACGTGGCGGCGCGTGAGCCGGCACAGGTGCCAGGAAGCCAGGGCCGAAGGATCGGCGAAGGGCATGTCCGTGGCCGCGACCACGTCCTCCATGACGCCGCGCGCCTCGTCGAAGCCCACGATGAATTCGGTGTGGCGGGTGCCGTAGCGTTCGGCCACGGCCCGGGCCTTGGCGGTCTCGTTGAAGGCCTCCTCGGAAAATCCGATGGAGAAGGTGCGCACGGGCTGGTCGACGAGCCCGGCCATGACGGCGGTGACGATGCCGGAATCGACGCCGCCGGAAAGGTGCGCGCCGAGCGGCACGTCCGAGACCAGGCGCAGGCGCACGGCTTCGGTGACGCGCGCGCGCAGCTCCTCGGCAAGTTCGGCTTCGCTGCCTGCGAGCTTGGGCAGATAGTCGAGCTGGAAATAGCGTTGCGTCCGGCCCTGGCCGTCGCGCCAGGTTATGGCATGCCCGGCCGGGAGGGCGGCGACGCCGACGAAGCCCGTGGCCGGCTCGGGCACATGCTGGAGCGTCAGGTAATGAGCTACGGCCGAGGCGTCCAGGCGCGGGCGCACGTCCGGGTGGGCGAAAAGCGCCTTGGGTTCGGAGCCGAAGGCGATGCCGCCGCCGGGAAGGCGCGTGTAGTAGAGAGGCTTTTTGCCGAAGGGGTCGCGGGCCAGGAACAACTCGCGACGGGCGGCGTCCCAGATGGCCAGGGCAAACATGCCGCGAAGGCGGGCGACGCAGGCCGGCCCCATTTCCTCGTAGAGGTGGACGATGGTTTCGGTGTCGCCGGCGGAGACGAAGGCGTGGCCCTTGGCCACGAGTTCCCGGCGCAATTCCGCGAAGTTGTATATCTCCCCGTTGAAGACGATGGCCAGGGAGCGGGTTTCGTTGAAAAGGGGCTGGTCACCGGTGACGAGGTCGATGATGGCCAGCCGGCGATGGCCCAGGGCCGCGCCGCCGCCGTCGGGAAAGACGTCGCGGTAGAGCCCTTCGCCGTCCGGGCCGCGGTGGGCGATGGCCTGGGTCATGGCGGCAAGCGTCGCGCCCATCTCCCCTTCCCCGCCCCGGGTTGCGACGAATCCGCAGATGCCGCACATGGTCTAGCTCCACTTTTCCAAACCGCAAAACAACAACGAACAACCACAACCCAGCATATCAACGAACCGCCTCGCGGCACAGGGCGGCATAGGCCTCGGCCACCACGCGCCAGGAATATTCGCCCACGGCCTTGTCCCGGCCGGCCCGGCCGAGCCGCCAACACAGGTTGCGGTCCGCGACCAGGCGGGCGACGACCGCGGACAGGGCGGCCGGATCGTCCGGGGGCACGAGAAACCCCGTGCGGCCGTCTTCCACCAGCTCCTCGTTGCCGGCGATGCGCGTGGCGGCCACGGCCAGCCCCGAGGCCATGGCCTCGAGCACGGCGTTGGGCATGCCCTCGTCGCGGGAGGGAAAGACGAAGGCGTCGGCCCGGCGCAGCGTTTCCGGCATGTCCGCCCGGGACACCCAGCCGGAGAAGCGCACCTTGGCCGCAAGGCCCAGCCGCCCGGCCAGGGACGCAAGCTCGGCCCGAAGCGGCCCGTCGCCCACGATCTCCACCTCGAAACAGGCCTCGGCCGGGAGCCTGGCCAGGGCTTCGAGCAGCACGTCGAGCCCCTTTTGCCGCACCAGCCGGCCGACGAAGACCAAGCGCACCGGCCCCTCGCGCGAAAGCTCCCCGGCCGGGGCGAAGCGCGCCGCGTCCACGCCGTTGGGGATCATGCGGATGGGCACGCCGCCGGCCGAGGCAGCGGCCAGATCGGCCAGGCCGCGGCTGTTGGCCACCACGGCGGCGGCCCCGCGCCACAGGAAGCGGATGAGCGGCGCGGTCAGGCGATGGTAGCCGGCCAGGTCGTAGGGCTGAAACCCCGGCACGTCGCCGCCGCGCAGCGAAACCACGTAGGGCGTGCCGCGAAGGCGCTTCAAGAGCCAAGCCGCCGGGCCGCAGGGGATGCCGAAAAAAGCCAGGCAGGCGTCGGGACGCCAGGCCCCGGCCATGACCGGCAGATACGCGCCGGCGCTGGCCATGAAGGACAACATCTCCAACGGAGAACAATGATCGGCATGGCGGCGCACGGCCGGTATGCGGCGAACCTCGAACCCGTCGGCCTTCTCCAGGCGCGGCAAGCCTCGAAACGCCGCCGTGACCACGCGCACGTCATGGCCCAACCCGGCCAGCTCCCGGGCCATGTTGGCCGTGGCGTTCCCCGCCCCCCCGCCCAGCGGGGGGTACTCGTAATTGAGGAGGAGAAGGCGCAAAGAAGTGCGAGAGAGGAACCCTTTTTGGGAAAAAGGGTTCCTCTCTCGCGCTCTCTCCTCCCCAAAACTTTTAATGGGGGGTTGCATAGCCATATTGGCCTACCCTTTATTCCCTTGTGGGGGGGTCCGGGGGGCATCAT
>NZ_JARKOZ010000109.1 GCF_029978005.1 Solidesulfovibrio sp.
GGCCAGGATGGGCCGATCTCGCTTGAGGATGTCGCGGATGAGCTTGGCGGTGAGGTCCTGAAAGCGGATCTCGCCGCCGAGGCGCAGGAATTCCAACGTGGCCTCGGTGGTGGCCTGCAGGCGCGAGCTGCGCTTGTGGCGGCGCTGGCATTTGAGCTTGTCGGCCAGGTCCACGGCCGGGCCGCCTTCGTCGAACCAAGTGATGTCGAAGACCGTCAGGTCGAAGGTGTAGAGCCTGGCCACGTAGCCGCGGGCGAGGGCGTGGCAGCCGAGCAGGGCGGCCAGGGTGCCGCCGCCGGGCAGGGTGACCGTTTCGGCGATGACCGAGGAAAGCGGCACGTCGTCGCCGTAATAACGGTAGATGGCTTGCAGGCAGGTGGGGCCGCAGGTGGTGTCGTCGGGCTGGGCCTCGATGGGTATGGCGAGCATGGATCGCACGGATTTGGCAACTATCACGGCCCCCGGGGGTTGGCCACGGGCATTTTTTTGTGATTTTACGGATTTGTTCCGTGATGGCAAGTTGTTACCAAAAAGTGGGACCCGATAGGGCAAATCAGGGGAAAAGGCTCTTGGGACGTGAGGATTCCCTTGTATCCCGGGAGGAAAGGCGTCGTGTTCCCGATGCGGTCCAGGCGACCTTGCAAAACCGTCATGAACGCGCCCGCGGGCTTATTCGAAGTGGATTTCCTCTTCCTTGACGATCTGGAAGGCCTTGTTGGACTTGACCAGGCCCGGGATGCCCCGGAACTTGCGCACGCCCTGGATCTCGGCGTCGAGGAGGTCGTCCACGTCGTTGTCGAGCATGATGATGTCGCCGGGCTTGAGGGACAGCAACTGCCGGCCGGTGATCTGGGACCGGCCGAAGCGCACGAGGAGCTCCACCGGCGTTTCCATGAGCCGTTCCTTGAAGCGGGCGATCCAGGCATGGTCCACTTCCAGGCGCTCGGTCTGGAAGGAGGCGTAGAGCTTGGAGCGGATGGGTTCGATGGTGGCGTAGGGCAGGCAGACGATGAGCGAGCCTATGGCGTTTTCGAGCTCCACCTCGAAGGTGACCACCACCACCACGTCGCTTGGCGGCACGATGGCCGCGAACTGGGGGTTGACTTCGCTGCGCACGAGCTCGATGTGCACCTCGTGCACGGGCTGCCAGGATTCCTCCATGTTTTCCAGGGCGATGCGCACCACGCGGTTGATGATGGCCTGCTCGATGGGGGTGAAGTCGCGGCCTTCGATCTTGGGCTGGGAGCCGGCTCCGCCGAAAAAGCTCTCCACCATGGCGAAGACCAGGCGCGAGTCCACCACCAGGATGGCGTTGCCGCGCAGGGGGTCGAGCTTGAAGATGTTGATGGAGGTGGGCACGGGCAGGGAGCGCATGAAGTCGCCGAACTTGGACATGTCGATGGAGATGGGGTTGACGTCGGCGCGCTTGCGCATGGCGTTGGCCATGGCGTTGGAGGCCAGGCGGGCGAAGCGGTCGTTGATGATCTCGAGGACCGGCATGCGGCCGCGGATGATGCGGTCCTGGTTGGACAGGTCGAAGACCACGACCCCGGAGTCGTCCTCCAGGATGTCGGTTTCCGCCTCGATCTCGCCGCCGGAAAGGCCGCGCAGCAGCGCATCGACCTCGTCCTGATCCAGAATCTTGCTCATGTCCCTACCCTTCGGCTTTTCGTTTCAGGACTATAGGGGCGTCGGCGGGAAAAGGGAAGGGGCCCCAAACGGGACCGGCCGCTCGCGGCGGCCGGTCGTGTCCGCGCCGAAGCGCGGGATGTTCCTGGCCGCCGGGGCGGCTGTTGTTCCTAGAAGCTGACGTTGAGGCCCAGGGTGCCGCCGAAGCCGTTGACGCCCTGGTTATTGAACTGGCCGATGTGCAGGTACTTGACCGAGCCCTTGACGCTGAGCTGCTGGGTCAGGGCGTAGGTCGCGCCGAGTTCGCCGTTTTCGGTCACGCTGTTCTCGAAGCCGTTGTAGGGCACCTTGGTGTCGGCCCACAGGCCGCCGAGGCCCGCGCCGACGAAGACCGTGGCCGGCCCGGTGTTGACGAAGTGCCAGCGGGCGTTGAAGTTCCCGCCGATGCCGCTGGCCGGGGACGACTTGGTCCCCACGGTGTAGGCGCTTTCGAACTTCTTGTTCTGGTCCACGTACACGCCCATGCCCTCGGCTTCCACGGCCACGTTGTCGAAGATGAAGTAGGTCAGCGCGCCGCCGTAGGTGTAGATCGAATTGACATGATCGTTGGTCGTTCCGAAGGCGCTGAAGCGCGGTTCGAAACTGAAGCTGCCGGCCGCCAGGGTCTGCTGCGCCATGACCCAGCTGGTCGATGCGGCCAGAACCAGACAGGCGAACCCAAGCGCTACCAGCAGTTTGCGAAATAAAGCATCCATATCCATCTCCCTGTGCGAACGGTTTCAGAAACGACCGGTTCACATCAAATACCGTGCCAAAGTCCTTGGCTGGGCGTTGTCTTGTAACATATTGTATTTGTAGGATAAAATTTGAAGCTGTGTCGCCCGGCCTCATGGATAACCGCGCAAAGTCGTTTGATTTTTTTAAACATTGAAACTGCCGGCAAGGCTGTTCGCATTCGAGAAGCAAGGCGGGGGCGACAGTCGTCTCCAGAGGGGGCGTCGCGCCCGGTCGCGAGCGCGGCAGACAACTGGGGTCCCGTTTCGAGGAGACGGCGTCGTGACGGCCCTTCCGTGGGCGAGGGGCGGACGGCATCCCGAGGACAGCGGATCGTCAGGGCCTTCCCTTCATGGGGTGCGGCGAGACGGGGGAAGGGCGCTCTTCAGGCGGTTGCGCCAGGCCGGACCGGGGAACCGGGCGGGGAATGGCGGACGGGCTGGAAGGAGCTTCACAAGGAACCGCCGCCGGCGACGGCCTTGGGAGGCGTCGCCAGACGGCGAGGGACCGGGCGCGACCGGGCAGGGATTCGTCGCGTCCGCTGCGCGGAGTGGGGGCGGTTGCAGGAGCTTCTTGCCGGCGCGGCCTCCCCTGCCCCGCCAGGAGAGGCCGCGCTAGGACGAAGGGGGGACCGTTTGCTGAGCCGACGCCTCGCATCCCGGGGACGCCGGGCGGGGGGAAAAGGGCATCAGGCCGAGGCGCGCTTGGCGGCCAGGCGCTGCCGCAGCCAGTCATACCAGGCGTCGAGGCCCTCACGGCTGCGGGCCGAGACCGGGAAGACGCTGATGCATTCGTTGAGCACCCGGGCGTGGCGGCTGGCGCGGTCCAGGTCGAAGTCCACGTAGGGGAGCAGGTCCACCTTGTTAAGGACCAGAGCTGCCGAAATATGGAACATCAGCGGATATTTCTCCGGTTTGTCGTCCCCTTCGGCAACGCTTAAAAGCGTGACCTTGAAATCCTCGCCCACGTCGAACTCGGCCGGGCAGACGAGGTTGCCCACGTTTTCGATGAACAGGATGTCCAGGCCCTCGAGGTCGAGGCTTTTTATGGCCTCCTGAACCTGCGAGCTGGTCAGGTGGCAGCCGCCCTCGGTGTTGATCTGCACGGCCTGGGCGCCGGTTGCGGCCACGCGGCGGGCGTCGTTGTCGGTTTGCAGGTCGCCTTCGACCACGGCCATGCGCAGCTCGGGAGCGAGGTCCGTCAGTGTGCGCTCGAGCAGGGTGGTCTTCCCCGCGCCCGGGGAACTCATGAGGTTGAGGACGAGGATGCCCTTCCCCGCGAAAAAGTCCTTGAGGTCGGCGGCGATGCGGGCGTTGGCCTCCAGGATGTTGCGCACCACGGGAATCTGCATGGCAAGCCTCCGCTATTCGAGTTCGAGGTATTCGATGTAGAGTTCCCGTCCGGAAACCACGGCATGGCCGAGTTCCTCGCCGCAGCCCGGGCAGGGGGCGAAGGCCGAGGAGCCTTCGGGGGTGAATTCCCTGGAGCAGGCCCGGCAGCGCAGCACGACCGGGATTTCCTCCAGTTCGAGCCTGGCCCCGGCCAGCCGGGTATCCATGGTCAGGGCCGTGAAGCCCATTTCCAGGGCCTCGGGCACCACGGCCGAGAGCCGGCCGTGCTTGATCTTGACCGTGAGCAGGGTCTTCTTGCCGTGCTTGGCCATCTCGTCCTCGATGAGGGCGATGAGGCTTTGGGCGATGGAGAGTTCGTGCATAGCCGCCTCGGTCTACGGCAAAAAGTCGGCCGCGTAAAGGAAGGGAGGCGGAAAAAGACTGTCGCGCCGCTCGGTTCGCGCCTGCCGTCTCAGCCGAACCAGGGGGCCAGCACCACGGCCACGACCATGGCCGGCAGCAGGTTGGCCACGCGGATCTTGAGCAGTCCCAGCATGTTCAGGCCGATGGCCACGATGAGCAGGCCGCCCACGGCCGTGAGCTGGGTCAGGCGGTCCGGGGTGAAGTAGCCTTGCGCCGTCGCGCCGAGGTAGACGAGCGCCGCCTCGTACAGGGCCACGGGCAGGCAGGAGAGCAGCACGCCGGCCCCGTGGGTGGTGGCCAGGATCAGCGCCACGGAGCCGTCCAGGGCGGCCTTGGCGAAGAGCAGCGTATGGTCGTTTTTGAGGGCCTCGTCGAAGGAGCCGAGGATGGCCATGGTGCCGGTGCAGAAGATGACCGAGGCGGTGACGAGGCCGTCGGTGAAAAGGGCGTTGTCCGAGTGCAGGTGGGCCTTGACGGCGTCTCCGGCCCGGGCCATGAGGCGTTCGATGTCGAGGATTTCGCCGGCCACGGCCCCGGCCAGCATGCTCATGACCACGAGCAGAGGGGCGTTTCCGGTCAGGGCCATCTTGAGGCCGATGAGCAGTATGGACAGTCCCAGGGCGTGGAACATGGTGGCGCGCACGCGGTCCGGGAAGCGTCCGTGCAGGGCCAGCCCGAGCAGGCCGCCGGCGACGATGGCCGCGCCGTTGACCAGCGGACCGATGGGGAGGATCATGGCAGAACTCCTTGCCCGCGACGGGCAGGGGAGGGGCTACCAGTTCCGCTCTCCGGGCACAAGGGTAAAACCGTTTGACATTATCTCCTGCTTTCGGTTATTTTTACTAATTCAGGCCGGGATGGCGGAATTGGTAGACGCAGTGGACTCAAAATCCACCGACCGCAAGGTTGTGGGGGTTCAAATCCCCCTCCCGGTACCAGGATGCTAGTGAAGCGGGTTGCCGTATGGTTGCGGCAACCCGTTTTTCGTTCCCTGGCCCCGGCATGGCTCGGGGAAGTGCGGCGCAAACCCCGCTTATTCGACTTCCGCCAGATACTCCGCCTCGCCGACCGGCTCCAGCCACGCGGCAGTGCTGCCGTCGAGGGCCTCCTGGACCGCGACGTGCGCCATGGCCGTGGTCGGCGACGCACCGTGCCAGTGCCGTTCGCCGGGCGCGATCCTGACGACGTCCCCCGGGCGGATGGCCTCGGCCGGGCCGCCCGAGCGCTGCACGCGGCCGCAGCCCGCCGTGACGAAAAGGGTCTGCCCCAGCGGATGGATGTGCCACCGCGTGCGCGCGCCGGGTTCGAAGGTCACGACGCTGCTCGTGACGCGCGACGGGGAAAGGGGTTCGGAAAACAGCGGGTCGATGCGCACCGCGCCGGTGTAACGCTCGTCCGTGCCGACGACGGAGGCCTGGCTGCCGGCCTTCCTGATTTCCATGTCCATGCTCCCGTTGGGGTTGCGGTCCCTTGATTCCCATGCCTTTCACATTCGCACCCGAGAGGCAAGCCCATGCAAGCGGACGCGCCCGGCAAGCGGCAGACTTGCCGGATCGGCCGGAAGTCCAGTCGCGCGACGCCCATGACGCCGGCCTGGAAATGGGCTAGCCTCGTTTCACCCGGCGACGCGGCCAGCCGCAACGAGGGCCGCCAGGAGGATATCCGCCATGGAACAGCGCCCGCGCGGCCGCTTTCCGGTCGTATTGGCCGCGATCTTCGTCCTTTTCTTCGCCTGGCTCGCCGTCGAACCCGCTTCCCGGACGGTATGGTGGGCCGAGAACATCCCGGTCATGGCCGTCTTTGCGCTGCTGGCCGCAACCGCCCGCCGCTTCCGCTTCAGCGACCTGGCCTACGCCCTCATGGCGGTGTGGCTGTTCCTGCACGCCATAGGCGGCCACTACACCTTCGCCAACGTGCCTTTCGGCTTCGTGACGGACCTCTTCGGCTTTTCGCGCAACCATTTCGACCGGGTGGCCCATTTTTCCGTGGGGTTCTACGCCTATGCCCTGGCCGAGCTGCTCATCCGCAAGAGGTGGGCCCATCCCGTGGCGGCCGTGCTCTTCGGCCTGACCTCCATCATGGCCGTGGCCTGCGCCTACGAGATCATCGAATGGGCCTATGCCGTGCTGGAAGGCGGCGATGCCGGCGTGGAATTCTTGGGCAGCCAGGGCGACGTCTGGGACGCCCAGAAGGACATGCTGGCCGACACCCTCGGCGCGGTGTTCGCCTTGCTGTTCTTCCGCTTCGGTCCGGGCTGGCCGGCCGGGGGGCGGCCCTTGCCGCCGGCCGCCTGAGCCGGGCCATGGCCGCCAGGCGTCCTCAGACCGGGTCGAACCCCTGGCGCAAGTAATGGCGGCGAAGCAACCGGGCGGCGAAAAAGGGATAGACGAGCCAGGCCAGTCCGGCCGTGAGCACGACCGCGAAAATGCCCATGAAGGCATGGAACCAGGCCCCGCGCCAGGCGAAATAGAGCGGTCCGAAGAGCAGCGCCCACAGCCAGGCGCGCTCGAAGCGCACGACGTGCCCCGTGGATGGATCGACGAAGGCCTGGGCCGTATGGACGCCGCGAAGCGGCCCCGCGGCCGAGGGGCGGGCGGGACGGGAAGGCCGCGCCGCAAAGGGCAGCGAACAGACCGGACAGCGGGACATGCCCTCGATGTCGCGGGCGCTGAAGACCACGCCGCAGCCGGGGCAACGGGAGACGGTTTCGGCGGACATGGCGGTTCTCCTTGTCGCCTGCCTCAAAACGTCGAAGGGGCGGACTCGAGAGAATCCCTGGGTCGTCGCCGCGCCGGGCCGTTCGGGCCGGGTCTGGCGCGCCGGTGCTTTCGCGCGAACGTTACCCCGCCCGGAAAAGCATGGCAATGCCGCCGTGTTTGCGGCGAGGGCGTCGAGTCTCAGGGCCGCAGGGGAGCCGCTTCCCGGGCCTTTTGCCGGGTGGCCCGGATCTCCCGGATGTCCCGGCGGATGCGCTCCAGGCGCTTTTCGTCCGTGGGGTGTGTGGACAGGAAGGCGGAAAGCGGCTTGGGCGCGTCGGCCCGGCGCATGTTCTCCCAGAAGCGCGCCGCCCCCTCCATGTCGCAGCCGGCCTTGTCCATGAGGCGCAGGCCGATGGCGTCGGCCTCGTACTCCTGCTTGCGGCCGTAGGGGAGGACAAGCCCGAGGTTCGTGCCGTAGCCCCAGATGCGGGAGGCGATCTCGGCCAGGCGCGGGTCCTCGTCGCCAAGGGCCAGGGCGACGAGCGCCCCGCCCAGCTGCGCCCCGAGTTCGAGGGTGGCCCGTTCGGCCCCGTGTCGGGCCAGGGCGTGGGCCACTTCGTGGGCCATGACCGCGGCCAGCTCGTCCTCGTCGCGGGCCACCCTCAGGATGCCGCTGTAGACGAAGATCTTGCCGCCGGGCAGGCAGAAGGCGTTGGCCACGCGGTCGTCGTCGATGACGTGAAACTCCCAGTCCATGTCCGGGGCGTCGCTGGCCGCGGCGATGCGCCGGCCCACGCGCGAGACCGCTGCGACGAGCTTCGGGTCGTCGGCCAGGCGCACCGTGCGCAGGATCTCCCGGGCCGCCCGCGCGCCCATGGCCCGTTCCTGGTTTTGGGGAATAACGATGACCTGCTTGCGCTCGGTGTAGGGAACCGTGTCGCAGGCCGAAAGGACGGCCAGCCACGTCGCCAGGAGAAGGAGAAGGATGCGGCAAGCCATGGGATCGCCCATACCCCGAAGGCACGCCGTGCGCCAGGGGTCGGGCCGCCCCTTGCCATTCCCCGCCCCGTCGCCATAATGTCACCGTGAGCCCGGCGACGCTTCAGTTTCCGGCCGGGCCGACAAGGAGAACGCATGCCCTTCGATCATGCCGCCGCCAGCCGGCTGCTGGAGAAGAAACTCGCCGACATCGCGCGCGGCACCGTGCTGCCCGCGCCCATGCTGGCTCTCGTCGCGGCCACGGCCCGGGCGCAACTCGAAGCCCGGGCCGCCGAAACGGTCGCGATCGACGCCTCGGACCTGGAAGACGTCGAGCGGGTGCTGCGCGGCGCGCCCATGCTGCCCCGCCACGTCTTTCCCCTGGACACGGGCCGGGCCACGGCCCTGTTCGACCGCTTGTCGCGGCTGGTCACGGAAAGCGAACCGCATCTGGCCGAGGCCATGGCCGCGATCCGCGCCGAACGCGAAGCCGGTTCCCTGGACATGGATACGGCCTTTGCGCGCTTCATGGAAGGCGACGACGCCTTTTTCGCCGCCTGCGGCCAAAAGACGCCCAGCGCGCCGCGCCTGCTCGGGTTCCTCGTCCAGGCCGCCCTGACGCCGTCTCTGGCCGCCGTGGCCGAGGCCGCCTACGCCCATTTCCCCGAGGACCGCACCTGGAACTTCGGCCAGTGTCCGGTCTGCGCCAGCCCGCCGCTCATGGCCCGACTGGTGGGCAAGGTCGGGGCCCGGCATCTGACCTGCTCCTTTTGCCAGCTGGAATACCGGGCCAAGCGGCTCATGTGTCCCTACTGCGGCGAGGAGGACCACAAGCTCCTCGAGGTTTTCACCGCCCCGGACGTGCCCGGCTACGCCGTCAACGTGTGCCTGCGCTGCAAGAGCTACATCAAGACCGCCGACTTCCGGGAGCTGGACCGGCCGAGCCTGCCGATCCTCGACGACCTGGAGTCCCTGACCCTGGACCTGGCCGCCCGCGACCAGGGCTACACGCGTCCGGTGCTGTCGGCCTGGGGGTTTTGACATGGACGCCGCAATCACCCGCGAAGTCGCCTGCCGGCGTTTCAAAAACGGCGTCATGGCGCCGTTTGCCGACGAAGTGGCGGTGGAGATACGCGTGCGTCTGCGCCTCGAGGGCCACGGCGAACGGGAGCTTTTTTCCGCGCCCATCGACCCCGAGGGCCTGGCGATCGGCCACGCCGCCCTGGACATGCTGCCGCCGGGGCTCGTGCCCGTGGCGCGCGGCAGCGAGGGCCTGTCCTTCGATCTCGGCGTCGCGCCGGACGCCCGCCCGCCCGCCGATCCGGCCCTGCCGGGGCCGATCGCCGCGCCGCGCCTGCTTGGGCTCGTCACGCGCTTCATCGGCGCGCCGGGGCTCTGGGACGACACCGGCTGCTTCCACCGGGCCGGGCTCTACGATCCGCGCCGGGACGATTTCCTGGTCAGGGCCGAGGACATCGGCCGCCACAACTGCCTGGACCGGCTGGCCGGCTTCGGTGTCCGGCAGGGCGTCGTCCTGCCGGAGCTCGTGCTCTTCCTGTCCTGCCGGGTCACGGCCTCCATGATGGGCAAGGCCCTGCGGGCCGGGTTTCGCATGGTCGTCAGCCGCTCGGCCGTGACCGGCGCGGCCGTGGACGCGGCCGCGGCCGCGGACGTCACCCTGGTCGGCTTCGCCCGCGACGCCGAATCGCGCTTCACGGTCTTCACCGACGCCGCCGGGAGGGTGGCGGCGTGAACGCGGCCGGGGAGACGCCTCTGGGACTTATCCTGGCCGGCGGCAAATCGAGCCGCATGGGCCGGGACAAGGCCTGGCTCTCCTTTTTCGGCCAGCCGATGTTCACCCGCGTGGCTTCGGTGGTGCGAAACGTCGTCGGGGAGCTTTTCGTCTCGGGCCGCGACCCGACCCCCTTCGGCGTCGAGGCCCCCTGGCTGCCCGACGTCCTGTCCGACCAGGGGCCGGCCGGGGGCGTGCTCACGGTGCTCGAGGCCACGGGCCGGTCGTGCCTCACGGTCTCCTGCGACCTGCCGTTTCTCGACGAGCCGACCCTGGAACGGCTGGTGGCCGCCTGGCGCGCCCGGCCGGACGGAGCGCTCATGACCGCCTACCGCATCATCGACACGGGCTACGTCGAGTCGCTGGTCGCCGTTTACGACCCCGCCGGCGCGCCGATCCTGCGCCGCTGCCTGGCCCTGGGCCAGCGTCGGCTCTCGGCCATCTTTCCCGAGGAGTTGCGTTGCCACGTCGATTACGACAAAAGCGACCGGAACGTGGCGCGGGCCTTTTTCAACGTCAATTCGCCGCCGGACCTCACGCTGGCCCGGGGCATGGAGGCCGGGGCATGACGGACGTGAAGACGCGTCTTCGCGACGGACGGGGCAGGGAGGTCAGCTATCTGCGCCTTTCGGTCACCGACCGCTGCAACCTCTCCTGCATGTACTGCCGGTCCAGGGGCAAGGTGCCGTTCATTCCCCACCCGGACATCCTGCGCTACGAGGAGATGCTCGATCTCGTTTCGCTGGCGCGCGAACTCGGCATCACCAAGGTCCGCCTGACCGGCGGCGAACCCTTCGCCCGGCGCGATCTCATGGGCTTCATCGAAGCCCTCATGGGCCGCCACCCGGGCCTGGACCTGCGCCTGACCACCAACGCCACCCTGCTGGCCGGCAAGCCGGCCGCCCTGGCGGGCCTCGGCGTTTCGGCCGTCAACATCTCCTGCGACACCCTGGACCGGGAGAAGTTCGCCCGCATCACGGGCAGCGACCGCCTGGACGCGGTGCGCCGGGCCATCGACGAGAGCCTGGCCGCCGGGCTTCGGGTCAAGGTCAACGCCGTGGCCCTTCGCGGCATCAACACCGACGAGATCCCCGATTTCGTGAGACTGGCCACGAGCTTCCCCGTCGACGTGCGCTTCATCGAATTCATGCCCATGGGCGACGGCAACCTCTGGAAGCCTGAGAACTACATCTCCGCCCAGGACGTCCTGGAACTGGCCCGGCGATGCGCCGCGCTTTCGCCCGAAACGAACCCCCACGAGACAGGCGGGCCGGCCCGGATGCACCGCATCGAAGGCGGCCTTGGCCGCTTCGGCGTCATTTCGCCCTTAAGCGAGCATTTCTGCGATTCCTGCAATCGCCTGCGCATCACCGCCGACGGCAAGCTGCGCACCTGCCTTTTTTCCGAGCGGGAGTTCAAGCTGCGCTCCCTGCTGCGAAACCCCAAGCTCGGCCTGCCCTACGTGCGGCGGGTGATCGGCCTGGCCCTTCGCGACAAGCCCCTGGGGTATGAAGTCCTGAACCCCGGCTCGGTTCCCGAGGCCCGGGACATGTCCGCCATCGGCGGCTGATCCCGTCGCCGGCCATGGCCCTGGACGTCAGGCGACTCGCCAAGACCGACGCGGCCGCGCGCAAGGGTTTCGAACGGCAGTGCTGGCCCGGCGGGCGCACCCCCTGTCCGCGCTGCGGCCAGGAAAAGGCCTACGCCCTGGCAGAGGGCCGGGTGCGCTGCGCCTCGTGCCGTTACACCTTCCACGTCCTGACCGGCCGCTTCGCCGGCCTGGCCGGGCTGAGTCCCCGGCAGTGGCTGCGTCTGCTCGACCTTTTCGCCGCCGAGGAGACGGCCCACGCCATGGCCGCCGCCCTGGGCGTGGCCTACAACACCGCCTACAAGGCCGCCACGCTCATTCGCCTGGCCATCCTGGCCGGCAGCTTCGACGGCCTGGTCATCCTGCGCGGCCCCCTGGGGCGTGAGCTGGGCTTTTCCGGCAAAACCCTGCGCCCCGTGTCCGCCGACGCGCCCCTGGCCCGGGTGCCGGTCTTCGGCATCCTGGAGCGGGGCGACATGGTCTTCGTGGACTATCTGCCCGACATGACCCCCGAGGACATCCTGCACTTCAACCTGCACTTCTCCCTGCCGCTCTCCCGCCTGGGGGCCATCGTCTTTTCCGACCGCTACCAGCGCTACCAGACGCTCGTGACCTGCGGCGCGGAGGTGCTTACCCGCCGGTTCGTGGAGGTGGCGGGCCGGATTCCGGCCGTGGCGCCGCGCCAGGAAGGCTTCTGGCCCTACGCCCGTGACCGGCTGGTGCGCTTCCACGGGGTCACGGCCCGGAGATTTCCGCTCTATCTCAAGGAGCTGGAATTTCGCTACAACAACCGTAATGTCGATATCCTGCCGATTTTGCTCTCGAATATCTGCGCCTTCGTGCCAAATCTTGAGTAATTCTTTTTGTTTTGACCGCGACCCACCCGTTTTTTAGGTAATGAGTGACTCTCATTGCGGAAGTCTATGTTATTTTTAACTTATGTCTGTAAAGACATAAGAAACGGCGGGCCCTTCCGGTGCCTGGAAGGGCAAGCGGCACGCCATGCGGCGAAGGAGACGGATCATGGAATGGAACCGGCGGGAGTTCCTGAAAATCGCGGGCGCGACAACGGCCGTGGCCGCGTTCGGCGGGCTCGGCTTCGACTTGCGCTCGGCCCAGGCCCAGGCGCTGGAGCAGGCCGACAAGCTCAAATTCACCAAGCAGACCACTTCGGTGTGCTGCTACTGCTCGGTCGGCTGCGGCCTGATCGCCAGTACGGACAAGAACGGCGAGGGCAAGGTGGTCAACATCGAGGGCGATCCGGACCATCCCATCAGCGAAGGGTCCCTTTGCCCCAAGGGCGCGTCCCACTTCCAGCTCGGGAAGAACGACCGCCGCATCTATAAAGTGCTCTACCGCGCCCCCTACGCCGAGAATTGGGAAGAGAAGAGCTGGGACTGGGCGCTCGACCGCATCGCCCGCAAGGTCAAGGACGCCCGCGACGCGAGCTTTACGACCAAGGACGCCAAGGGACGCACGGTCAACCGCTGCGAGGGCGTCGCCTCGGTCGGCTCGGCGGCCATGGACAACGAGGAATGCTGGATCTACCAGGCCATGCTCCGGGCCATGGGATTGACATACATCGAGCACCAGGCCCGTATCTGACACAGCGCCACTGTAGCGGCTCTGGCAGAGTCGTTCGGACGCGGGGCGATGACGAACCACTGGATCGACATCGCCAATGCTGATTGCATCCTGATCATGGGCAGCAACGCTGCCGAGAACCATCCCATCTCGTTCAAGTGGGCGCTTCGGGCCAAGGACAAGGGCGCCACGATCATCCACGTCGACCCGCGCTACACGCGCACCTCTGCCCACGCCGACGTCTTCGCCCGGTTGCGCTCGGGCTCGGACATCGCCTTCCTGGGCGGCATGATCCGGTACATCCTGGCCAACAATTTGTATTTCAAGGACTACGTCGTCAACTACACCAACGCCTCGTTCATCGTCGGCGACGCCTACGACTTCAAGGACGGCCTGTTCTCCGGCTACGACGCCGCCAAGAAGGCCTACGACAAGTCGAGCTGGAACTTCGTCAAGGACGAGAACGGGATCATCAAGAAAGATCCGACCCTGCGCGATCCCCGCTGCGTGTTCCAGCTCATGCGCAAGCACTACGACCGCTACACCATGCAGGCGGTCTCCGAGATCAGCGGCACGCCCGAGGCCGACCTGCAGCTGGTCTACCAGAGCTACGCCGCCACGGGCAAACCGGAAAAGTCCGGCACCATGCTCTACGCCATGGGCCAGACCCAGCACACGGTCGGCGTGCAGAACATCCGGGCCATGTCCATCGTCCAGCTGCTCCTCGGCAACATGGGCGTGGCCGGCGGCGGCATCAACGCCCTGCGCGGCGAGGCCAACGTCCAGGGGTCCACGGACCAGGGCCTGCTCTTCCACATCCTGCCCGGCTACATCCCCACCCCGTCGGCGGCCATGCAGACCCTGGCCGAGTACAACGAGAAGAACACCCCGGCCACCAAGGACCCGCAAAGCGCCAACTGGTGGGGCAACCGGCCCAAGTACATGGCCAGCTTCATCAAGTCCCTGTATCCGGAGCAGGACCTGGAAACCGGCTACGGCTACCTGCCCAAGCTCGAGCCGGGCAAAGACTACTCGTGGCTCACGCTCTTCGACGTCATGCTCAAGGGCGCGTTCAAGGGCTTCTTCGCCTGGGGCCAGAACCCGGCCGCCAGCACGGCCAACGCCAACAAGACGCGCGAGGCCATGACCAAGCTCGACTGGATGGTCACGGTCAACATGTTCGAGACCGAGACCGGCTCCTTCTGGAAGGGACCGGGCATGGATCCGAAGAAGGTCAAGACCGAGGTCTTCTTCCTGCCTTGCGCCGTGTCCTTTGAAAAGGAAGGTTCCATCTCCAATTCCGGCCGCTGGATGCAGTGGCGCTACGCCGCCCAGAAGCCTTCGGGCGACACCAAGCCCGACGGCGACATCATCTACGAGCTGTTCGAGAAGATCCGGGCCCTCTACGCCAAGGAGGGCGGGGCCTACCCCGATCCCATCAGGAACCTCGACTGGGACGTGGCCACCCACCACGCCTTCGATCCGCACAAGGTGGCCAAGCGCATCAACGGCGTCTTCCTCAAGGAAAAGACGCTCAAGGTCGGCGACGCGGATAAGACCTTCAAACCCGGCGACCCGGTGCCGGCCTTCGCCCTGCTCCAGACCGACGGCTCCACCTCGTCCGGCACCTGGGTCTACTGCGGCTCCTATACCGACAAGAACATGGCCGCCCGACGCGACAAGACGCAGACGCCCATGCAGGCCAAGATCGGCCTGTATCCCGGCTGGAGCTGGTGCTGGCCCGTCAACCGGCGCATCCTCTACAACCGCGCCTCGGTCGACCCCCAGGGCAAGCCCTACCAGCCGCAGAAGCCGGTCATCGAATGGGTGGACGGCAAGTGGGCGGGCGATGTGCCCGACGGCCCCTGGCCGCCCATGGCCGACACGAAAGCCGGCAAGTACCCCTTCATCATGACCACCGAGGGCATGGGCCTGCTCTTCGGACCGGGCCGCAACGACGGCCCCTTCCCGGAGCACTACGAGCCCCTGGAGTGCCCCGTGGGCGAGCATCCCTTCTCCAAGCAGCTCAGCAACCCCACGGCGCTCAAGTTCGAGGGCGCGACCGAAGTGCACGCCACCTGCGATCCCCGTTACCCCTTCGTGTGCTCCACCTACCGGGTGACCGAGCACTGGCAGACCGGCGTCATGACCCGCAATTCGCCCTGGCTGCTCGAGGCCGAGCCGCAGATGTTCTGCGAGATGAGTCCCGAGCTGGCCGAGATGCGCGGCATCAAAAACGGCGACAAGGTCATCATGGAAAGCACGCGCGGATCGCTGTGGGCCAAGGCCATCGTCACCGAGCGCGTCAAACCCTTCACGGTCATGGGCCACACCGTGCACCAGGTCGGCATCCCCTGGCACTACGGCTGGACCTGGCCCAAGCAGGGCGGCGATTCGGCCAACATCCTGTGTCCGTCCGTCGGCGATCCCAACACGGGCATCCCCGAGACCAAGGCCTTCATGGTCAACGTGAAAAAGGCCTAAAGGAGCGATGCCATGAGCGGAAAGACCTTCTTCGTGGATCTGTCCCGCTGCACCGGCTGCCGGGGCTGCCAGGTAGCCTGCAAGCAGTGGAAGAACAAGCCCGTGGAGCCGACGGAAAACACCGGCTCCCACCAGAACCCGCCCGACCTGTCCTGGCAGACGCTCAAGGTCGTGCGCTTCACCGAAACCACCATCGACGGGAAGTTCCATTGGCTGTTCTTCCCGGACCAGTGCCGCCATTGCCTCGACGCGCCCTGCAAGATGGTGGGCGATTCGGAGGTCCCGGAGGCCATCGTCCAGGACCCGGCCACGGGCGCGGTGGTCTTCACCGACAAGTGCAAGGGGCTCAACGCCGCCGCCGTGCGCGAGGGCTGCCCCTACGACATCCCGCGCGTGGATGCGGCCACCAAGCTCATGTACAAGTGCGACATGTGCAACGACCGGGTCCATGCCGGCCTGCTGCCGTCGTGCGTCAAGACCTGCCCCACGGGCACCATGAACTTCGGCGACCGCGACGAGATGCTGGCCATGGCCAAGGAACGCCTGGCCAGGATCAAGCCGACCCATCCCAAGGCCGAGCTCGTGGACGCGTCCTCGGTGCGCTGCGTCTTTTTGTGTCCGCAGCCGCCGAGCGCCTACTACAAGTACGTCCAGTTCGGCGACGCCGCGCCGCCGCTGCTGACGCGAAAGGCCCTTTTCGCCAAGGTGCTGCGTCCGCTGCGCGCCTTTGGCTAGGCCGAGGCCCTGAAGGCGCGACGGCGCCTCCGGGGAGAAACGCGACTCCAAGGTTGTCCCCGGCCTGCGCCCAGGCGGAGGCCGGGGGCGCGACGCGCCGTCATCGCCGCATCGCCGGCCGGCGCGTGTTCCCACGGTCCGTTTCGGGAGGCCGCTGCCACGGCCTCCCGGACCGGCCGGTTGCCGCCGGTCACGGTTGACCGGAAAAACCGATCTGGTATGCCCCCGCCATGACAGCATGCCTGCCGCGATCCCGGGTCTGGTCGGCCCTCGTCCCCGTCCTTCTGGTTCTTCTTGCGTCCTGTTCGCGCTCCCCGACGCCGGAGGAGCTGGCCGCGCGCGTGCCCGGCGTCACCGACGACCAGGTGCTGGTTGGCTCGTCCCTGCCCCTGACCGGCCACGCCAGCTACCTCGGCCGCCAGACGCTCTTCGGAGCGCTGTCCTACATCAACGCCGTCAACGACGCCGGCGGGGTGGCCGGACGGCGCGTCAAGGTCCTGGCCCTGGACGACGGCTACGACCCGCCGCGCTGCGTGGCCAACACCCAGCGCCTGATCGTCGACGACCGGGTCTTTTGCCTCTTTAGCTACGTGGGCACCCCGACCACGGCCAAGATCGTGCCGCTTCTGGAAGAGGCCAGGGTGCCGCTGGTCGGCAGCTTCACCGGGGCCGACGTCCTGCGCACGCCCTTTCGCCGCGTCATCGTCAACATCCGTCCCTCCTACTACCAGGAGACCGCCGCCGCCGTGGACCACATGGTGGGTGACCTCGGCCTCGACCGGGTGGCAGTCTTCTACCAGTACGACGCCTACGGCTTCGACGGGCTGCGGGGCACGGAGATGGCGCTCAAGTCCCACGGCCTGGCTCCGGTGGCCCGGGGCTCCTATATCCGGGGAACCATGGAGGTGGAGGAGGGGCTCTCGCGCATCCTGGAGGCCGACCCCAAGGCCATCGTCATGATCGGCACTTCGGGGCCCTGCGCCAAGGCCATCCGGTTCGCCCGGGAGCGGGGCTACAAGGGCCTTTTCTACGCCGTCTCCTTCGTGGGGGCCGACGAGATGGCCCGCATCCTCGGACCCGACGACGACACGCCCCTTTTGATGTCCCAGGTGGTGCCGCCGCCCGGGCTGCCCGAGACCGGGGGGCTTCTTTCCGGCGTGGTGGAGTACGCCCGCCTGCTCGGACGCTACTATCCCGACGAACGGCCCAACCTGGTCGGCCTGGAGGGCTTCATCAACGCCAGGGTGCTGGTGGAGGGACTGCGCCGGGCCGGCCGCGACCTCACCCGCGAGCGCTTTCTGGACGCCATCGAGTCCATCCAGGATTTTTCCGTGGGCATCGCCAGCCCCGTGAGCTTTTCCAGGGATCGGCACCAGGGCCTGGAGCGGGTCTATTTCACGCGCCTGGAGCGGGGCGTCTTCAAGCTGGTGACGGACTGGGCGAGCGTGCGCGCCGGACTCGACGCCGCGGTCGGGGAGGGCAAGTAGGCATGTTCGCCCACCGGCGGGTCAGCCTCAAGCTCAAGATGTTCGGCGGGGCCATGGCCGTGGTGCTGCTCGTCAGCGCGGTCATCGCGCTGCTCGCCCGCTGGATTCTCGTCACGAGCCTCAACAGGGAGCTTGAGCAACGCGGCGTGGCCATCGGCCAGAGCCTGTCCGAGCGGGCCAGCGGATTCATCCTGGACAAGGACCGGGCCAACCTGGTGAGCCTGGTCTTCGACGCCGCCCAGCTCGGCGAGCGCCGCATCCTCGTATCCTACATCTTCATTGTGGACACCGAAGGCCGTGTCCTGGCCAACACCTTCATCCGTCCCTTTCCCAAGGATTTGCTGCGCGTCAATCCCGTGCCCGACGGCGCGGAATCGAGCATCCGGCTGGTCGATTTCGAGGGGGGGCAGGCCATCGACATCGCCGTGCCCGTGCGCGAGGGCATCTACACCCTGGGCGCGGTCCACGTGGGTCTGTCCAAGAGCCACATCGACTCCCTGGTGGGGACGCTGCGCACCACGTTTCTGGGATTTATCGCCGCCGTGACCGTGGTCATGTTCCTCATCGTGCTGCGCCTGTCCAACGCCGTGGCCCGGCCCATCACCCGCCTGACCCAGGCCGCCGACGCCGTGAGCCGGGGAAGCCTGGAGGAGCCGGCGGCCCTGCTCGGGCTTCGCGACACGGCGCCCCGGGACTGCCCGGCCTACGCCGACACCGACCTGCCCTGCTGGCACTTCGACCAGAGCCGGGGCGACCTCCTGGCCGGAAGCCTGGACAACGCCCCCACCTGCCGCGAGTGCCGCTTCTACCGCAAGGGCGGCGGCGGCGACGAGGTGGCCCAGCTGGCGGAATCCTTCGGCAACATGATCTGGAGCATCCGGCTCTACCGCCGCCGGCTGCGCGAGTCCGAGGAGAAGTACCGTTCGCTTTTCGACAGCAACCCCGATCCGGTCCTGGTCGTGGACGTCGCGAGCGGCCGCGTCCTCGACGCCAACTCCCAGGCCGAGGACGCCTACGGCTACGCCCGCAAGGAACTCCTGGACCGCTTCGTCGGCGACCTGGAGCCCGACGCCGGCGCAAGCGGCGTGGCCGCCTATCTCGCCGATCGCGACGCCCCGGACCGGGTGCTTTTCCCCAAGCAGCGCCACGTGAAAAAGGGCGGCGAACCCATCTACGTCAACCTCCACGCCTGCCGCATCGCCTACCGGGGCCGCGACGCGGTCATCGTCTCGGCCACCGACGTCACCGAACTCGTGGAGAAAGACGCCCAGCTCATCCAGGCAAGCAAGATGAAGACGCTCGGCGAAATGTCCGCCGGCATCGCCCACGAGCTCAACCAGCCCCTCAACGCCATCAAGATGGGCAGCGACTACCTGCGTCTGCTCGTCGAGTCCGGCCGCCAACCCCCGGCCGCGGACCTGGATTCCGTCTCCGCCCAGATCAGCGAACAGGTGGACCGGGCGGCGGCGATCATCGCCCACTTGCGCGATTTTGGCCGCAAATCCCAGCCTTATCTGGAAAACGTGGACATCAACGACCCCATCCAGGGCGTGTTCGCCATCATCGGCCACGAACTTTCCCTTCAGGGGATAGCCGTGTCCCTGGATCTCGGCCAGGTCGCGGCCATCAAAGCCCACGCCAACCGGCTGGAGCAGGTGTTTTTCAACCTCGTGGTCAACGCCCGGGACGCCCTGGCGGGCCAGGGCCGGCCCGAGAGCGCCGCGTCCCGGACCATCGCCATCGCCACGCGCATGGAGGACGGCCGCGTGGCGGCCACCGTGGCCGACAACGGCAGCGGCATTCCGGAAAACGTGCGGCACAAGATCTTCGAGCCCTTCTTCACCACCAAGCAGACCGGTCAGGGCATGGGGCTCGGGCTGGCCATCAGCTACGGCATCGTCAAGGATTACGGCGGCGACATTCTCGTCACGGAAACGCCCGGCGGCGGCTGCACCTTCCGGCTGACCTTTCCCGCGGCCCGCGATCCGGGCGCGCACGGGGCTTGACGTTTCCCCCGGCAGGCGGCCACAAGGGGACGGCATACTCGGGAGCACGCCATGCGCACGATTCTGGTCATCGACGACGAGCGGCCCACCCTCAGGATGTTCGAGCTTTATCTCGGCGCGTATGGCTACCCCGTCCTGACCGCCGCCAGCGGCGAGGAGGGCCTTGCCGTTTTCGACGCCCGCAAGCCCCCCATCGTGCTCACGGATATCAAGATGCCGGGCATGGACGGTCTGGCCGTATTGCGCGCCGTCAAGGAGCGCCGGCCGCGGACCGAGGTCGTGGTCATCACCGGGCACGGCGACGTGGACTTGGCCCTGGCCGCCCTGGGGTTGCGGGCTACGGACTTCATCGACAAGCCCATCCGCCGCGAGGCCCTGGAGGCGGCCCTGGCCCGGGCCAACGCCCGCCTGGACCAGGCCGAGGCCGGCCACGGCGAGGACGTCGTCGCCGTGGAGCGAAGCGGCGACGTGGCGGTCATCACCATTCACGGCAGTCTGACGGGCGAGACGGAGCCCTACCTCACCCAGGCGGTCCGACGGGCCGGGGAGGCGGCCAAGCTCCTTTTCGTCTTCAGCCCGGACGCCTCGATAAACGGCGCTGGCCTCGATCTCCTGGTCCAGGCCGCCGAGGACTCCGGCGGCGGCGGCCGGCCCGTGGCCCTGTGCGGGCTTTCGGACAATTTCGCCAGGGTGCTCGACAGGCTTGGCGTCACGGCCAAGGCCCCCCGTTTCGGCGGCCGCGAGGACGCCCTGGCGCATCTGGCCCGCCGGGAGGACGTCAATCCGGCCCGAGCGGCCGGTTCGGCCTAGACGGGCGTTTACACGCCGCCCCCGCCTCCGTATATTGCCGCCACCGCGAAACCAGGACCGGTGATGGGCTCCTTCATGACGACCCGACGCAATCTTCTCGGCCGGGGCTGCCTTTGGTGCAGCTTGGCGGCGCTCTACAGTCTGCTCGGCATGAAGGCGTACGTGGCCTGGCGGGAGGGGCTGTGGCTCGACTGGCCCCTGGGGAACTACCTGCCCGACGCCGCGGTGCGCTGGGTCTTTTCCCTGCCCGACGGAGCCTTTCGCGGGGTCCTCGCGTGGCTGTTGCGCCAGGATGTCATCTACCACGCCGCCGCCGTCGCCCTCCTGATCTGGCTTCTTAACCTGATCGGCGGGCCGTCGGCAGGGAAGGGCGGCGACCGTTTTCCCGGCGGCGACCCGCCGGGGCGCGTCAAGGAGGTTTGATTGATGCGATGTTTGCTGCGGGCCGTCGCCCTGACCGTGCTGCTGTGCGGGGCCGCCGCCCAGGCTGGCGAGGCCGTGAACCTGACCGGACGCGCCACGGGCGTGTTCCAGTACCCCAAGACCGAGACCATCTGCCTGTCCTTCGAGACGGCGGACAAGAAGACCTATATGATCTGCGACGACGTCACGGCCAAGGACGTCATCGAAAACCTCTTCGCCCTGGGGAAAAAAGACGCCGCCTGCCGCATCGAGGGCTCGGTGTCGAAAAAGACCGCCGACGAAACCTATCTCAACGTCACCCGCGTGACCGAGGGCGGCTGAGGCCGCGAAACCCGAAACCCGGTTCTTCCATGCACCACGACTCCCAAGCTCCCGCTCGCCATCCCACGCGGCCGCTGACCATACGCGGCGTCGGCGTCGGCGGCGACAATCCCGTGCGCGTCCAGAGCATGACCAACACCGACACGCGCGACGTCGCCGCCACCCTGGCCCAGGTGCGAGCCCTGACTGAGGCCGGCTGCGAGATCGTACGCCTGGCCGTGCTCAACGACGACGCGGCCAAGGCCCTTGCCGCCATCCGGGGCGGCACCGACGCGCCCCTTGTCGCCGACATCCACTTCGACCACCGCCTGGCCGTGGCGGCGCTTGCCGCCGGCATCGACGCGCTGCGCATCAATCCCGGCAACATCGGCTCCGAGGCCGCCGTGGACGCGGTGGTCGCCGCCGCCAAGGACCACGGCGCGCCCATCCGCATCGGCGTCAACTCCGGCTCCGTGCAAAAGGATTTGCTGGCCAAGTACGGCGGCCCCACGCCCGAGGCCATGGTGGAAAGCGCGCTCACCCACATCGCGCTCCTCGAGCGGCGGGGCTTTCACGACATCAAGGTGTCGCTCAAGTCCTCCAGCGTGCCGCGCACCGTGGCCGCCTACCGCCTGCTGGCGCGAAAGGTCGATTATCCCCTGCACATCGGCGTCACCGAAGCCGGCACGCCCATGCGCGGCGCGGTCAAATCCGCCGTGGGCCTGGGGATTCTCCTGGCCGAGGGACTTGGCGACACGCTTCGCGTGTCGCTCACCGGCGACCCCGTGACCGAGATCGGCGTGGCCTACGAGATTCTTCGCGCCCTGGACATTCGCGCCCGGGGGCCGGAAATCATCTCCTGCCCCACCTGCGGCCGCACCGAGATCGACCTCGTCGGCCTGGCCGAGGCCGTGGAGGAGCGGCTGCGCGGCGTCACCGAAGTCTTCACCGTGGCTGTCATGGGCTGCGTGGTCAACGGCCCCGGCGAAGCCCGGGAGGCCGACATCGGCATCGCCGGCGGCCGCGACTGCGGCATCATCTTCCGCAAGGGCGAGGTGCTCGGCAAGGTGCGCGGCGGGGCCAACCTCATTCCCGCCTTCATGGAAGAACTGGAACATTATCTCACCGAAAAAAAGGAATCCGCATGCGACTGAGCCGCTACTACGCCCCCACCCTCAAGGAGACCCCGGCCGAGGCCGAGGTCGTCAGCCACAAGCTTTTGCTTCGCGCCGGCATGATCCGCAAGCTCACCGCCGGCATCTACACCTACCTTCCCCTGGGGCTCAAGGCGCTCAACAACGTCGCCAACATCGTGCGCGAGGAGATGGACCGGGCCGGGGCGTTGGAAATCCTCATGCCCGCCGTGCAGCCGGCCGACCTCTGGAAGGAGTCCGGCCGCTGGGAATTCTATGGCCGGGAACTGCTGCGTTTCGTGGATCGCCACGACCGCGAGTCGTGCCTGGGGCCCACCCACGAGGAGGTGGTCACCGACCTCGTGCGCCACGAGATCCGCTCCTACCGCCAGCTGCCGGTCAACCTCTACCAGATCCAGATGAAGTTCCGTGACGAGATCCGCCCGCGCTTCGGCCTCATGCGCGGCCGGGAATTCGTCATGAAGGACGCCTACTCCTTCGACAAGGACGACGCCGGCGCCGACGCCAGCTACTGGGCCATGTACAAGGCCTACGCCCGCATCTTCGAGCGCCTGGGCCTCAAGTTCCGGGCCGTGTCCGCCGACTCCGGGGCCATCGGAGGCTCGTTCTCTCACGAATTCATGGTGTTGGCCGCAACCGGCGAGGACACCATCGCTTCTTGCCCGGCCTGCGACTATGGGGCCAACCTCGAGAAGGCCGAGGCCGTGTGCCCGCCTCCGGGCCAGCTTGCCCCCTGTCCGGCGGCCGAGACCGTCGCCACCCCGGGCAAGCACACCGTGGAAGAGGTGGCCGCCTTCCTCGGCGTGGATGCCAAAAAGATCGTCAAGACCCTCCTCTACGTGGCCGACGGCAAGCCCGTGGCGGCGCTGGTGCGCGGCGACCGGGCACTCAACGAGGTGAAGCTCAAGAACCTCATCGACGCCAAGGACCTCCGCCTGGCCTCGCCCGAGGAGGTCGTGGCCGCGACCAAGGCCCCGGTCGGCTTCGCCGGGCCGGTGGGCCTTGCCGGCATCACTCTTTACGCCGACCAGGAGCTCGCCCTGGAAAACGGCTGGATCGTCGGAGCCAACACAGCCGACGCCCACCTGCGCCAGGTGGACCTTTCCCGCGACGCCAAGGTCGCCTCCTTCACCGACCTTCGCGAAGTCGCCCCGGGCGATCCCTGCCCCAAATGCGGCGCGGCGCTCGCCTTCACCAAGGGCATCGAGGTCGGCCACGTCTTCAAGCTGGGGCTCAAGTATTCCAAGGCGTTAAACGCCACCTTCCTGGACGAGGCCGGCAAGGAACAGTTCATGATCATGGGCTGCTACGGCATCGGCGTCTCGCGCATCGTGGCCGCCTGCATCGAACAGAACAACGACGAGGCCGGCATCGTCTTCCCGCCGCCCATCGCCCCCTTCGAGGTCGCGCTTATAAACCTCGGCCCCAAGGACGAAGCCGCCGTGGCCAAGGCCGACGAACTCTACGACGCCCTGAACAAAGCCGGCGTGGAAACGCTCCTCGACGACCGCGACGAACGCCCCGGCGTCAAGTTCAAGGACGCCGACCTCATGGGCTTTCCCATCCAGCTGACCCTCGGCGGCAAGGGCCTGGCGCGCGGCATCGTCGAAACCAAGGACCGCCGCACCGGCGAGAAGGGCGAACTGCCCCTGGAAGGCTTTCTGGAAGCGTTCATGGCCTGGCGCGAAAACGTGCGCCAGGGCTGGGGGTTGGAGTAGGGACGGGAAGGGGGGAGGCCTCCGGCGGCCAGGGCGCTGCCCTGGACCCGGCAGGGCGCTGCCCTGCACCCGCCGGGGGGGATCATCCCCCCCGGTCCCCCCGGTCGGCGTGGTTTGGCGGGAAAGGCCGCGGTCACCGGCAGGCCGGATGGTTGGCCGGAGGAAGATGGGGCCGGAATTTTCCCTGCCGATGCCGCCGCTGGCGCGGCAGGCTCGGCAGGAAAAATTCCGCCCCCGTCTTCGCTCCGCCTGCCGCCTGCCGTACCGGTGACCGCAGCCATCCCGCGGCGCGACGCAGGACGGGGGGCCCGGGGGAGCGACTCCCCCGGCGGGTCCAGGGCAGAGCCCTGGTAGGGCCCGGGGCAACGCCCCGGCGGGTGCAGGGCAGCGCCCTGCTGGGGTTCGGGGCAACGCCCCGGCCGCCGGAGGCCTATCCCCCAAACCACCATGAAGGAGATGTACCATGCGCGACGCTTCGTTTCGGGCTGACGTCCTGTGCCTGGTGACGGCGCTGATCTGGGGCTTGGCCTTCGTGGCCCAGCGCATCGGCATGGACCACATGGGGCCGATGGGGTTCAACGGCATCCGGTTCGCCCTGGGCGCGATGGCGCTTGCGCCGCTGGCCTTGCGTTCCATGCGCTATCCGCCGGCCGCGCCGTTTCTGGCCGGCGGCAACCCCGGTTTCCCCTGGCTCGGCGGGCTGCTGGCCGGGACGGTGCTTTTCGCGGGCGCGGCCTTGCAGCAGGTGGGGCTCAAGTACACCACGGCCGGCAAGGCCGGGTTCATTACGGGCCTGTACGTGGTGCTGGTGCCGATGCTCGGCTATTTCCTGGGCCAGCGGCCGGCGCGCGGCGACGTGGTGGGCGCGGTGGCCGCCGCCGTGGGGCTGTATTTCCTGTCCGTGACCGAGGCGTTCACGCTGGCTCCGGGCGACGGGCTCGAGCTTGTGGGCGCGTTTTTCTGGGCCGGGCACGTGCTGGTCATCGGCTGGCTGTCGCCACGCACCCGCGCCCTGCCGTTGGCCCTGGTCCAGTACATGGTCTGTTCGGCGCTGAGCCTGGCCTGCGCCGTGGCCTTCGAGGAACTGACCTGGGCGGGCATACGCGGCGCGGGTTGGGCGATCCTCTACGGCGGCCTGCTTTCGGTCGGCCTGGCCTACACGCTCCAGGTGGTCGCCCAGCGCGACGCCAAGCCGACCCATGCCGCCATCTTGCTCAGCTTCGAGACGGTCTTCGCCGCCCTGGGCGGCGCGGTGGTCCTGGGCGAGAGCCTGGGGCCTCGCGGGCTTTTCGGCTGCGCCCTGATGTTCGCCGGCATGCTGGCCTCGCAGTTGTGGCCGCGCGCCAAGCGGGAGGCCTAAGGCGGCCGCTTTGTTGACTGCCCGGGGAGGAATACCTATGGGAACCGGGTGCGAGGCGAGGCGATGACCACAGGCCGCGTCGGCGGCGGTTTCCTTTTCCGGGCTGCGGCCTTGCTGCTGGCCGTTCTTCTGGCCGGACCGGCCGTATCCGCGCGCGCCGAGGAGAACGGCTTCGCCGGGCGCACGCTGGTCATCGGCGGCGACCGCAACTATCCGCCCTACGAGTACCTCGACGCCAACGGCCAGCCGGCGGGCTTCAACGTGGACCTGTCCAAGGCCGTGGGCGAGGCCATGGGCGTGACCATCCGCTTCGTGCTCATGGACTGGTCCCAGCTCCACGAGGCCCTGGCCTCGGGCGCGGTGGACGCCCTGCAGCGCACGCCCTACTCCAACCTGTGGCTGCGCGAGGCGGAGCTGACCCCGCCGCACACCACCATCAACCACGCCATCTTCGCCCGCAAGGGCACGCCGGCCGTGTCCTCGCTGGAGGAGCTGGCCGGCAGGAAGGTCATCGTCCATCCCGGCGGCAGCGTGAACGACATCCTCGACGGGCTGGGCTTCGAAAAGGACCTCGTTTTTTCCAGGACGCCGGTGGGCGGGCTGCGCCGGCTGGCGGCGGGTGTGGGCGACTACGCCGTGGTGGCCATGCTGCCCGGGCTTTTCGTCATCGAGCAGGAGGGCCTCGACGACATCCGTGTGGTGGCCAAGAGCGTGACCACCCAGCCGTATGGCTTCGCCGTGCGCCACGGCGACGACGCCGCGTTGTCCCTGCTCAACGAGGGCCTGGCCCTGGTCAAGCAGTCTGGGCGCTACCAGGAACTGCGGCGCAAGTGGTTCGGGGTCATGGACTCCCAGGCCCTTTCGGCCGGCATGGCGCTCAAGTATGCGGCCGTGGTGCTCGGGCCGTTGCTGCTGCTGCTCGGCGGCGCGGCCCTGTGGACGCGTTCGCTCAAAAAGCAGGTGGACCAGCGCACGCGGTCGCTTTCCGACGCCCTGGAGCAGTTGCGCCAGAACCAGCAGCAGTTGGTCCAGGCCGACAAGATGGCGGCCCTTGGCGTCCTGGTCTCGGGCGTGGCCCACGAGATCAACAACCCCAACGGGCTGATCCTGCTCAACGTGCCCATCCTCAAGAAGCTCAACGCCGAGGCCAGGCGCGTGCTGGACGACGTCTACGAGGAGAAGGGCGATTTTCCCCTGGGCGGCGGGAGCTATTCGCGCATCCGCGACAAGCTGCCGCGCATCGTCGAGGTGGTGGAGGAAAGCGCCCAGCGCATCCGGCGCATCGTGGACGACCTGCGCGACTTCTCCCGGGTCGCCCCGGCCGCCGACCACCGGGCCTTCGACCTGGGCGAGGTGGTGGAGAAGGCGACGCGGCTGGTGGGCAGCTCCATAAGCAAATCCACGGAGAAATTCCGCCTGGAGACGGCCCCGGGCCTGCCCAAGGTGTGGGGCAACCCCTCGCGCATCGAGCAGGTGGCGGTCAATCTGCTTTTGAATGCCTGCCAGGCCCTGCCTTCGCCCGACAGGGGCATCGCCGTGTCCACGGCCGCCGCGCCCGACGGCAAGGCCGTGGTCCTGACCGTGGCCGACGAGGGCGTGGGCATCGCTCCCGAGGACCTGCCGCGGCTGACCGATCCCTTTTTCACCACCAAACGGGCCAGCGGCGGCACGGGCCTGGGGCTTTCCGTCTCGGCCGGCATCGTCAAGGAGCACGGCGGCAGCCTGGAGTTCGCCTCCGAACCGGGCAAGGGCGCCACCGTCCGCCTGATCCTGCCCGCCGCGCCCGAGGCCGCGCCATGACCGGAAGCTGCGCCGCCACGCCCGGCATCCTGCTCGTGGACGATGAGGCCGACTGGCTGGAGTCCATGACCCTGCTGCTTTCCGTCTCGGCCGGCATCGACAACGTGCGCGCCTGCCGGGACAGCCGGCAGGTCATGGACATCCTGGACGCGGGCGGCGTGGACCTGCTGCTGCTCGACCTCACCATGCCCCACCTGTCCGGCACGGAGCTTTTGGCCGCCGTGGCCGAACGCCATCCCGGCGTGGTGTGCATCGTGCTTTCCGGCATGAACCAGCTCCACGCGGCCGTGGAGTGCATGCGCCTGGGGGCCTACGACTACTACGTCAAGACCGACGACGAGGAGCGCATCATCGGCGGCATCCGCCGGGCGCTGCACATGCTGGAGCTGCGCGAGGAGAACCGCGAGGTGGCCAGGCGGCTGGTCTCGGGCGACCTGCGCCGGCCCGAGGCCTTCGCCGCCATCCGCACCAGGAGCCCGGCCATGCACGCCATCTTCGCCTACGTCGAGGCCGTGGCCCAAAGCCCCCGGCCCTTGCTCGTGACCGGCGAATCGGGCGTGGGCAAGGAGAACCTGGTGCGCGCCGCCCACGAGCTGAGCGGCCGCGAGGGGCAGCTCGTCGCCCTGAACGTGGCGGGCCTGGACGACACGGTCTTCACGGACACGCTTTTCGGCCACGTCCGGGGGGCATTCACCGGGGCCGACGCCCCGCGCCGGGGACTGGTCGAGGAAGCGGCCGGCGGCACGCTCTTTCTGGACGAGATCGGCGATCTGTCCGTGGCCTCCCAGGTGAAGCTTTTGCGCCTGCTCCAGGAGGGCGAGTACTATCCGCTGGGCAGCGACCAGCCCAGGCGGCTTTGCGCCCGGGTCGTCGCCGCCACCCACGCCGATCTGGCCGCGCGCGAGCGCGAGGGCCTTTTCCGGCGCGACCTCTACTACCGGCTGCGCACCCACCACGTGGCCGTGCCGCCCCTTCGCGAACGGCCCGAGGACATCGAGCCCCTGCTCGACCATTTCCTGGACGAGGCCGCCGCGGCCATGGGCAAGCGCAAGCCCACCCCGCCGCCGGAGCTGGCCGCCCTGCTCGCCACCTATTCCTTTCCCGGCAACGTGCGCGAGCTGGCCTCCATGGTCTACGACGCCGTGAGCCTGCACACGGGCCGCATGCTCTCCATGGAGAGCTTCAAGCGCCGCATCGGCGCGCCCGAGGCCGCCCCGATCCCGCCGGCCGGGGACAACCCCTTCGCCGCCCTGTCCGCCCTGCCGAGCTTCGCCCAGGCCGAGAAGCTGCTGCTCGCCGAGGCCATGGCCCGCTCGGGCGGCCGCCAGACCCTGGCGGCACGCCTGCTCGGCGTCACCCAGTCCGCCCTGTCCAAGCGCCTCAAGGCCCAGCGCCAGGAAGACGCCTAGCGGCGCGCCCGCGAAATGCGTGCCTACGCATTCGTCGGACAACATTCTTTCGTTGCTCTCTTTTTCTGAAAAAATACTCTCGTGTTTTTTCAGGGACACAACCCTGGCGTCGCGTTCCCGGAATACGCGCCTGCCTGTTCCGCCGCCCCGCCCAAGGGGTATGCCGTCTGGCAACTCATGCCTTTCGGCAAATGTTGCCGAAACGTCATGAACACGTGCCTCCCGGCACAAGCGCCGCTTCCCATGCCGGCCGGCATACCCCTTCGCCTGGCCGATAACGCTTTTTCTCCTGATTAATCCATTTTATTTCAGGATATTGCCAGGGAAGCCCATCCTGGCATCGCTCCTGCTTTAGGGAATGCGTCGCGGACGTGGGACGACCCCGCCTCGGAGGCGCGGGACGGTCCGCGACGGACGTCCACGGCGTGTCGCCGCAACGGAACAAGCAAGGAGCGCGTATGAGAGGTTTGCGTATCTTCCGCCTCGTCGGCCTGGCCGGCCTGGCGGGCGTCCTGGCCCTGGGCGCGGCCGCCGGCAAGGCCGCCGCCGCCGATCCCCTGACCTACGAAGGGGCCAGCACCATCGGCAGCATGGTTCTGCCCGAGGCCACCAAGCTCTTCACCGCCAAGACGGGCATCCCCTTCGGCGCTGTCGGCACGGCCGGGGCCGGGGCCGGGTTCAAGGCCGTGGTCGCCGGCCAGGTCTCCTTCGGCGGCCTGGCCAGCGAACCCACGGACAAGGAAAAGGCCCAGCTCACGGACATCGAGGTCATCGGCTTCGACGTCATGGGCGTCTTCGTCCACCCCAAGAACACGGTCAAGGACCTGACCATGGCCCAGCTCAAGGACGTCTTCTCGGGCAAGGCCACCAACTGGAAGCAGGTGGGCGGCCCGGACATGCCCATCACGGTCTACAGCGAGAAGCTCGACGGCGGCCGGGCCACGGTCAAGGCCTTCAAGTCCATGGTGCTGGGCGATACGCCCTACGGCCCGGTCAAGGAACTCGACGACGCCACCGACTGCGTGGCCGACGTGGCCAAGGACCCGGGCGGCGTGACCGCCTCGTCCATGTCCTTCGCCGTGCCCGGCGTGACCGCCGTGTCCCTGGGCGGAGCCAAGCCCGAAGCCCAGGCCGTCCAGTCCGGGGCCTATCCCCTCAAGCGGCCCCTGTCGCTCATCGCGGTCAAGCCCTCCAAGGAGGTCAAGGCCTTCTTCGAATTCATGCTCACCCCCCCGGCCCAGGCCGTGGTGGCCAAGAGCTTCGTCCCGGCGAAATAGCGCGCCCGTCGCGATAAGCAGCAACCGACAACCCAAAGGCGATACGATGACCAAGGACATGCACGACAAGGATTCGGCGACCCGTCGCGACTTCATCAAGGCCGGCATGGCCGCCGGCGTGGGGGCCCTGCTTTCGCCGCTGCTCGTCAAGACCGCCCACGCGGCGGCCGAGGCCGCGCCCGCCGCCGCCCCGGCCGCTGCCGCCGCCGCGGCCGAGAAGCCCAAGCTCAAGATCGGCGACGTGCTGCGCGTGGCCCGGGAAAAGCTCTACCCCATCTGCCGCGTCTGCCCGGAATGCGACGGCGTGGCCTGCGCCGGCGAGGTGCCGGGCATGGGCGGCATCGGCTCGGGCCAGGCCTTCAAGAACAACTACAACACGCTCAATAAGATCGATTTGGTCATGCGGACCTTCCACGACGTGAAAAAGCCCGACCTGACCACCACGCTTTTCGGCCACAAGCTCTCCATGCCCGTGACCTCGGCCGTGACCGGCGGCGTCAGCTACAACATGGGGGGCAAGATGACCGAAGAGGAGTACGTCATCTCCATCCTCGGCGGCTGCATGGACGCCGGCACCCTGGGTTGGGTGGCCGACGGCATCGGCGACAAGATGGACGTGTTCGAGCGCCGCATCGCCGTGCTCAAGAACATGTTCGGCGGCAACGCCATCGTCACCATCAAGCCCAAGACCAACGACGAGATCATCACCCGCTTCCGCATGGTCGAGGATGCCGGCGGCCTGGCCGTGGCCATCGACATCGACTCGGCCGGCCGGGCCGCCCGGGCCGTGCCCGGCCAGACCGTGGAGCCCAAGACGCCCAAACAGCTGGCCGAGCTGGCCAAGTCCACCAAGCTGCCCTTCATCATCAAGGGCATCATGACCGTGGAGGAGGCGAAAATCGCCGTGGACGTGGGAGCCAAGGGCGTGTGCGTGTCCAACCACGGCGGCCGGGTGCTGGACTACACCCCGGCCACGGCCACGGTGCTGCCGGCCATCGCCGACGCCATCAAGGGCAAGGCGACCATCCTGGTCGACGGCGCGGTGCGCCGGGGCCAGGACGTGCTCAAGTACCTGGCCATGGGCGCGGACGCCTGCCTGTGCGGCCGGCCGCTGGTGCGCGGCGCCCATGGCGGCGGCCGCGAGGGCGTGGCGCTCATGATGAACATCATCAAGGACGAGCTCACGGTGGCCATGACCCTGACCGGCGTCCCCAGCGTGAAAAACGTCCCCGCCAACGTCATCACCAAGGGGCAGGCATGAAAAGAGCCTGGAGTCTTCTGCTCCTGGCTGTCCTGACCGCCTGGCCGGGGGCCGCCCTGGCCACGGACGGCGGCAAATCCCTGCGCTACGGCGGCGGAGGCCAGGGGACCGTCATGTTCGACGGCAGGCTGCACGCGTCGAAAGGCTTCCGGTGCGACGACTGCCACTCGAAGCTCTTCGACACCAAGAAAGTGGCCCATATCACCATGGCCGACCACTTCACGGACAAGGCCTGCTTCAAATGCCACAACAATAACAACAAGACCGATCCGTTTACCGCCTCGCGCGACTGCGCCACCTGCCACCGCAAGGTCGCCTCCAACCCCGAGACGTCCACCGACGCCATGGCCGGGGTCATCGCCGCGGCCTTCACCGGCGACGACGCGGCCAAGGCGGTGCTGCTCTCGGGCAAACAGGGGGCCACGGCCCAGAGCACGGCCTGCCTGTCCTGCCACGGCGCGGCCACGCCGCCCAAACCCGTGACCGAGCGCGGCAAGACCCTCGACCTCCACGTGGACGTGGCCGGCTACCTGCACGGCACCCACGCCAACCTGCCCTGCGCCACCTGCCACACCGGCCAGAAGGGCGCGGAGAGCTTCACCCAGGTGCCCCACGCCGTGGCCCGGCCGGACAACGCCACCTGCCTGTCCTGCCACAACGTGGGACTGGCCCACCAGGCGAAAGCCTTCGGCCAGAGCGCCCACGCCGAGAAGCTCAAGGACAAGGTGTCCTGCGGCAGCTGCCACGATGCCCACGCCCAGCCCAAAAAGCCGGCCCAGATGGCCTATGCGTCCCTGGCCGCCCTGTACAACGCCGAATGCCTGGCCTGTCACGGCGACGCGGCCAAGCTGCGCGAGCTCTCGGGCAAATCCGTGCCCGAGGCCAAGGCGGCCCACGCCTTCCTGGCCAACTGGAGCGCCCACAGCCGCTCCGTCATGTGCGTGGAATGCCACACCCCGGTCACCACGCCCGACGATCACCTGATCGGCGAGAAAAAGACCGCCGTGCGCGACTGCGCCACCTGCCACACCACGGGCGATTCGCTCATCGTGACCCGGGCGGGCCTGCACGCCGGCGGCGCGGCCCCGGTGACCTCGGGCTACTTCCCGCCCAGGATCGTGGCCCCGGCGCTCGATGCCGTGGGCGGCGTCGGCCTTGCCGCCGTGGCCGCCTTCGTGGTCCTGCACGCCCTGGGTCGGGCGCTCGCCGGCCGCAAGGAGCACGGCCCGCTGGTCTCCGAGGACGTGTACCCGGGATTTGTGCGGGTCACCCACTGGCTGAACGCTTGCCTCTTCGTCGTGCTCGGCTACACCGGCCTGTCGGTGCGCTTCACCGAGGCCTCGTGGACGCTCGGGCTCGAAGCGGCCACGCGCATCCACAACATCTGCGGCGTGCTTTTGGCCCTCAACTTCCTGGCCTACGTCGTGCGGGCCCTGGCCACGGGCGACATCCGGCAGTTCCTGCCCGAAGGCCAGGGGGGCCTTGGCCCCATGCTCGCCCAGGCGCGCTACTACTGCCTCGGCATCTTCCGGGGCGAGCCGCATCCCTTCCCGGTCAGCCGGGAGCGGCGCTTCAACCCCTTGCAGCGCCCGACCTACCTGCTGGTGTTTCTCATCGGCATGCCGGTGCTCATCGCCTCGGGCCTGCTGCTGCTCCTTCCGGAGTCCGTGTCCGCGGGCATCGCCCCGCGCCGGTTCCTGGTGGCGGCCCACTTCACCATCGTCATCGGCTTCGCGCTCTTCTTCGTCGGCCACGTCTATCTGGCCACGACCGGCGCGACGCCGGGCAGCCTCATCCGGGGCATGGTGACGGGACGCCACGAGCACGCGGCGAGCGAACACGCTCCCGCCGACGAGAAGAAGGAAGACGGCCAAGGCTAAGGCCCGGCCACGCCCCCCTCACGGCGGCCGCCTCCCCCGAGGCGGCCGTCGGCGACCGGGCGCGGGGAGTTCTTCCCCGCGCCCTTTTTCATGCCCGAGCCGACGGTTGACCCGGGAGGGCATCCCTTCTATCCCTCGGAAAACGCACGGCGTTTTCACACCCATCGTCGCGGCCTGCGCCGCCGAAAGGAAAACCCCATGATACGCACCACCTTGTTTCCGGGACGCTACATCCAGGGAGCCGGAGCGCTGGGCCGCCTGGGCGAGGAACTGGCCCGGCGCGGCAAGCGCCATCTGGTCGTCGCCTCGCCCCATCCCCTGGAGCACCTGCTGCCGACCGTCGCGCCCCAGCTCGACCAGGCCGGGACCGTGCACCTGGAGCGCTTCGGCCGGGAATGCACGGACGCGGAAATCGAGCGCCTGCTGGCCGTGGCCCGGGAGTTCGGGGCCGAGACCGTGACCGCCGTGGGCGGCGGCAAGACCCTGGACACGGCCAAGGCCGTGGCCGTCCGGGCGGGGATTCCCGTGGCCGTGGTCCCGACCTTGGCCTCCACGGACGCGCCGTGCAGCTGCATCTGCGTGGTCTACACGCCGGACGGCGTGTTCGAGCGGGCCGACATCCTGCCCCGCAACCCTGACCTGGTGCTGGTGGACACGGCCGTCATCGCCAAGGCCCCGGCCCGGTTCCTGGTGTCCGGCATGGGCGACGCCCTGGCCACCTGGTTCGAGGCCGACTCCTGCCGGGTGAGCCGCGCCCCGAACATCGCCGGCGACGCCGGGTCCATGACGGCCCACGCCCTGGCCAGGCTCTGTTACGAGACCGTGCGCGACTGGGGCCTGCTCGCCCGCTCGGCCTGCGAGGCCAGGGTGGTCACGCCGGCGCTCGAGCGCGTGGTCGAGGCCAACACCCTTCTAAGCGGCCTGGGCTTCGAGAGCGGGGGCCTGGGCGCGGCCCATTCCATCCACAACGGCCTGACCGTCCTGCCCGGGGTGCATGGCCTGTGGCACGGCGAAAAGGTGGCCTTCGGCGTGCTGGCCTCGCTTTTCCTCACCGACCGGCCGGCGGCACTCATCGACGAGGTCTACGCGCTGTGCGCCGCCCTGGGCCTGCCCACGACCTTCGCCGCGCTCGGCATCGACGGCGTTTCCGAGGCGGACCTGGCCCGGGTGGGGGAAAAGGCCTGCGCCCCGGAGGAGAGCATCCACAACGAGCCCGTGGAAGTTTCCCCGGCCCTGGTCGCGGCCTCGCTCGCGGCCGCCGACGCCGAGGGCCGGCGGCGCGCCCGGGCCTAGTGTTGCGTCCTTGAAATAAATCTATATACTGGCCTCCAGTTTAGGAGGTCAGGATGGGCGCTCGGGTAAAGGTTGAGTTGACGGAGGAGCAGGCGGCAACGCTGCGGATGCGGGCTGGGTCCGGCAAGACCGAACA
>NZ_JARKOZ010000111.1 GCF_029978005.1 Solidesulfovibrio sp.
CGCCCGGCCCAATTTCCCGACCACAACGACTGACGCCCCGCCGCCCGTCGTTCCCGCCCCCCCACCCCTCCGCCCAGTCGGGGAGGGTCCGGGAGGAGGTCACCCCCTCCCGGCCGCCGGAGGCATTCTTCTTTTCCTCTCCCCGCCTCGCCTCTCTCTCCCCCGCTTCTCCATTATCGCAACACCAGCCGGGCCGCCTCCAGCACGTCTCCGACCGTCACGACGTTCAGGCCTTCCAGCACGTCCGCCGGCAGGGCCGCGACGGCGTCGGCGTTGGCCTGGGGTACGAGGACGGTGGTGATGCCGGCGCGTCTGGCGGCCAGGCATTTTTCGCGGATGCCGGCCACGGGCAGGAGGCGTCCCGAGAGGGTGATTTCGCCGGTGGCGGCGGTGTCGCAGCGGACCGGCCGGTTGGCGAGGAGCGAGAGCAGGGCGCAGAAGATGGTGACTCCGGCCGAGGGGCCGTCCTTGGTGACGGCGGCCGAGGGGAAGTGGACGTGGATGTCGGTTTTCTCGAAAAATCCCGGGTCCACGCCGAGTTCGCCGGCCCGGCTGCGGATGAGGCTCAGCGCCGCCTGGGCCGATTCGCGCAGGATGTCGCCGAGGGAGCCGGTGAGGAGCAGTTGTCCCGAGCCCGGCATGCGGGCGGTTTCGACGAAGAGGATTTCGCCGCCGTGCTGGCCGACGACGAGGCCGGTGACCACGCCCACGCGGTCGCCGGCTTCGGCGGCCTCGCGGGTGTAGCGCCGGGGGCCGAGGAGGTTCGGGATATCGGGCGCGTCCACGTTGGTCGGGGCGGTTACGGCGTCGTCGTAGGCCAGGCGGGCGAGGCGGCGGCAGGCCGAGCCCACGGCCCGGGAGAGGCCGCGCAGGCCCGATTCGCGGGTGTAGTCGTCGATGATGCGACCGAGCGCCGCGTCGGTGAAGGAGACGGCCTCCGGGGAAAGGCCGTTTTCGCGCAGGTGCCGGGGGAGAAGGAATTCCCGGGCGATGTCGCGCTTTTCGCGGTCGGTGTAGCCGGGGAACTCCAGGATTTCCAGGCGGTCGAGGAGCGGGCCGGGCAGTCGCGAGACGTCGTTGGCCGTGCCGATGAACATGATGCGCGACAGGTCGAAGGGGATTTCCAGGTAGTTGTCGGAAAAGCGGGCGTTTTGCTCGGGGTCGAGGATCTCGAGCAGGGCGGCGGCGGCGTCGCCGCGAAACTCCGCGCCGATCTTGTCGATTTCGTCCAGCATGAAGACCGGGTTGGCCACGCCGACGCGGGAGAGCTCCTTGAGGATGCGCCCGGGCATGGAGCCAACGTAGGTGCGGCGGTGGCCGCGCAGTTCGGCCTCGTCGCGAAGGCCGGCCACGGACAGGCGCACGAATTCGCGCCCCAGCGCCTCGGCCACGGCCAGGCCCACGGAGGTCTTGCCCACGCCCGGCGGGCCGGAGAAGCACAGGACCGGCCCGCGCCCCGGCGAGGCGGAAAGCCGGGCCTCCAGGACCTCGGCCACGGTCTTCTTGAGCTCCACGAGGTTGACGGGCTTGCCCAGGTAATGGGCCGCGCCGGCGCGCAGGGCCTCGACGGCCGTGCCGACAGTGGCGAAGCCCGTGACCATGACCACGGCCGCGTCCGGGGCGGCCCGGCGCAGGCGACGCAGAAGCTCCATGCCGTCCAGGCGTTCCATTTTGAGATCCGTGACCACCACGTCGGCGGGAAAGCCCGAGGCCAGCACGTCCAGGGCTTCCAGGCCGTCGCCGGCCGTGCGCACCTCGTAGCCTTCCTTGCCGAGCACGTAGGCCATGTTGGTCCGGGCGATCTCCTCGTCGTCGACCACGAGGAGCTTCGGCTTGGCCGCGCCGCGAAGAGCCCGGGCGGCCAGGAATTCCAGGATGCGTTCCTTGACCGCGGCCAGGCCCCGGTGGCGGGCGTCGAGGACCTCCCGGGCGCGGCGCAGGTCGAGGGTGTCGCGGGTGCAGTTGTTCCAGGGGAGCTTCAGTAAAAATTCCAGGTAATTGATGCCCACGGCGTATTCGGCCACGGCCGGGTCCGTGGTTTCGAGCTTGGCCAGTTCGCGCGCGGCGGCGTCGGCGGCCTGGGGCGGGAGCCGGGCCGCTTCCACGGCGCGGGCGAGGATTTCCAGCACGCCGGCGGCGCTCCCGGATTCCGGGGGAGCCTGCGTCGGGACCTGTCTGGGCTTGCTGCCGAAGAACATGGCGATTCTCCTTGATCCTGGCGGGTGGGGGCCAATCTAGCGCCAAATGAGGGCCGTGGGCAAACGAGCCGCGCCACGGGCGAGCGAAACCATGTTGCGAATTGCAACGTGTCAAAACCCATGTTGCGATCTGAAACAGCGTTTTGCACGGGAACGGAATTCCCGCTTCCAAGGGGCTTTTGGAAGTTCCGAGCTGCTGCCTGTTGCAAATCGCAATACTGACTGAGTGGCCAGTCGGTTTTTCAACTTCAACACAATTCTAAGCAATTCCAGCAGGAAAGAACTTTTTCTCAGCCTGGCACGCAATTTGTTTTGGCAGGGTCAAATCGGGCCGCAGGTCCCGAAGCGAGGAGAAAGGATGCTCGACGCGACACGACGCGACACCCCCGAGACGCCCACGGCGCGGCCCCATCAGGTGCTGGTGGTCGTGCGCGGCGCGAGCGCCGGCCGGGCCCTTGGCGACTACGCCCTGGGCGTGGCCGAGCGGCTCGGGCTGGGGGTGCTGGCGGCCTACGTCGACACCCTGCCCCGCTACGGGGACCGGCTTTCCCGCCGCGAGCGCTTCGCGGCCGGCGTGGCCGGCGACGCGGCGGCGTTCGGGGAGAACGCCGCCGCGCGCGGCATCGGGTTCGAGCATGTCACGGCCTCGGGCAAGGCGTCCGAGGCCGTGCTGGCGATCGTGCACGGCGGCCGGCGCATCGACTTCGTGGTGCTTGACCCGGCCATCGGCATCGAGGAGGTGGCCCGGCGTTCGCCCGTGCCCGTGTTCGGCCTGCGCGTGGCCGACGGGAAGGGCGGTCGCGGCCGTCGGATGCCGCAACAGCGAAACCCTGGGAGGTTGACCATGTCCGAGAGATCCCGCAAGCGCACCCTGGCCCGCACCGTGGTGTTCGGCGCGGCTGCCGTGGCCCTGTACGCCGCGGTCTTCACCCACTCCGACTTCATCGCCGACCTGTCGGCCAAGGGCGGCTTCTACGCCGTGGTGCCGGTCGTCACCGTGTTCCTGTTCTCGTACGTGCACGGCAGCTTCACCGGCGCGTTCTGGTCGGCGCTCGGCATCGAGGCCTCCAAGGGCGCGACCGCCGGCAAGCAGGCCACGGCCGGCGCGGCCAAGCGCAAGGACGGCCGGGCCGTGGCCCAGGTCAACGCGTAGCAGTTCAAGCCACTTTTCCGGGAGGATACGACATGCACGGCGCCGGCGAGATGATCACTTTCATCGACCTCAATCTGTATTCGATCGTTTTCCTGTTCCTGGTCGGCTTCATCGGCGGGCTGGTGAGCGGGTTCATCGGCTCCGGCGGAGCCTTCGTCCTGACCCCGGGCATGATGAGCCTGGGCGTCCCCGGCCCGGTGGCCGTGGCCAGCAACATGTGCCACAAGTTCCCCAAGGCCCTGGTCGGGTCCATCAAGCGTTACCGCTACGGCCAGGTGGACGTGAAGCTCGGCGTCATCATGGGCCTTTTCGCCGAGATCGGCGTCCAGGTCGGCATCATGGTGCAGACCAAGATCCTGGAGAAATGGGGCGAGGCCGGCTCCAACCTGTACGTGAGCGTGGCCTTCGTGGCCGTGCTTTTGACCGTGGGCAGCTTCGTCATGCGCGACGCCCTGCGCCTGGCCCGAAGCGGCGAATCCGACGGCAAGCCCACCAACCTGTGCAAGCGCCTGCAGGCCATCGAGCTGTGGCCCATGCTGACCTTCAAGCGGGCGGGCGTGCGCATCTCCCTGTGGTTCCTCGTCCCGGTGGCCATCGCCACGGGCATGCTGGCCGCCACCATCGCCGTGGGCGGCTTCATCGGCGTGCCGGGCCTCATGTACGTCATCGGCGTCACGAGCATCGTGGCCTCGGCCACGGAGCTGGTCATCGCCTTCGTCATGGGCCTCGGCGGCACGCTCATCTGGGCCTACTACGGCATGGTGGACATCCGGCTGACGCTCATCATCCTGGGCGGCTCGCTCTTCGGCGTGCAGCTCGGGGCCATCGGCACCACCTACGTCAAGGAATACATGATCAAGATGGTCATGGCCGTGATCATGCTCATCGTGGCGCTCAGCCGCTTCCTGGCCATGCCCAAGTACCTGGACAAGCTCTCGCTGACCAGCTTCGGCGACGCCACGGTGTCCGTGCTGTCCCAGACGAGCTTCGCCGTCATGGTCGTGGCCCTGCTCGTGGGCGCGGGCATCATCCTGGCCTCCATGTTCAAGGCCCGCCGCCTGGAAAACCAGGCGTAGGGCGACGCCGGGAAAATACGCCCGTATTTTCCCGGCGCGCACCGATTTCCGGCTCGGCTGGAAGGCGCTTTCAACAACATGCGGCAACGCGACAAGACGCAGGAACCGGCATGATCGTGCATCGCCCCAAGACCCTCGTCGTCGGCCTCGACGGCTCCCCGGCCTCCCGGGGGGCCTTCGAGCAGGCCATGGTCCTGGCCGGGACGTTGCGGGCGCGGCTGGTGGCCGTGGCCGTGGCCCCGGGACTCGGCGGCCTGGAACGCATCGGCAGCGAGGACGAGCGCCGGCAGTTAGCGCGTCCCTTCGAGCAGGCCCTGGCCGACGCGGCCGAGGCCGCGGCCAGGGCCGGGCTGCCGCTCAAAAAGATCCTGGAGCACGGCGAGGCCCACGAACGCCTGGTGGACGCGGCCGAGGCCGAGGAAGCGAGCCTGGTGGTCATCGGCGACGCCCGGCGCACCTACATGGAGCGGGTGCTGCTCGGGCGCAACGTGGCCAAGGTCATCGGCTACAGCCCCTGCGACGTGCTGGTCGTGCCCGAGGGGGCCAAGCTCGACTTCAAGCGGGTGGTGGCGGCCGTGGACGGCTCGCGCCAGAGCCTGGCCGCCGCCGGCCGAGCCATCGGCCTGTGCGCCGCCTACGCCGGCGACCTGGACGTGCTGGCCGTGGTGGACGTGCCCGTGGACCGCAACCTCATCTACGGCATCTACGAGGACATCAAGCGCCGGGCGCTGGTGGCCATAAACGCCGTGGTCAAGGCGGCCCAGGCCCGCGACGTCAAGGCCCTGGCCACGGTGCTCGAAGGCCCGCCCTATCGGGCCATCGCCGGGTTCGCCGCCGAGATCGGGGCCGGCTGCCTGGTGCTCGGCTCCTACGGCAAAAGCGGCCTGCGCCGGCTCATGCTCGGCAGCGTGGCCGAGCGCGTGCTGGCCCTGGCCTCCTGCCCGGTGCTGGCGGTCAAGGCCGAACCCGGCGATCCCGACGCGGTGGCCGGCGAAGGCGACACCTGAACCCTTTTTCCCCTGGAGGACGCCATGGACATGCGGTGGGCATTTACCGAATTCCTGTTTGCTTTCTGCCTTGTGGTGCTTGCCGATCGCGTTTACGGCGTCTTCGGCCGCATCGGCGCGGCGCTCGGGCTTTCCCGGCCCCTGGCCGCCGCCGGCGACGCCCTGGCGGCCGCCTCTCCCGGCGACTGGTACGTGTTTTTTTCCCGCGACGCGGTCACCGGCCACCCCACGATCACGGAATTGCCGGCCTCCTCCACGGGCCGGCCGGCCGCGCCCCGGCCCAGGCGCGACGCCAGGCCCCGGCTGCACGCCCGCTAGCCTGGAGTCCGTGAAACAACACATCGGAATTTAAGGGAAATACCATCAAGCGCGAAACGAGCCCGGCCACCGCACGCCAGCCCAAGGACAGCCCATGCGCACGCCCCTCGACCTTTCCACCCCCATGACGGCCAAGGACGCGGCCGATCCCCGTCGCCGCGCCGCCCTGCTCGCCCGCTTCGGCGAGAAGGCCCTGCACCTCTGGTGCGAGGCCATACACCCCCAGCGCCTCACCGCCCCCACGGCCATCGGCACGGCCCGGGACGCGGCCGGCAGCCGCGCCTCGGTGGCGCTCGGCATTTTCGGCGAGACCATCGTGCAGACGGATTTCGACGCCGAGGGCTGCCCGGCGGTGAAGATCGCGGCCGCGGCCGCCGCCCATTGGGCCCTGGGCAGGACCCTGGACGAGGCCGCCGCCATGGACGAGCAGGCCATCCGCGCCACCCTCGGAGCCTTCCCGAACGAGGCCGGGGAGCACGCCAGCCTGGCCGCGGCCGCCGTGCGCGAGGCCGTGGTCCAGTGGAGGCTGTCGACCAAACCGCACTGATGCCGCCTTTGTGCAAAGCGGGACACGGCGCGCTCCGAGGCGTTGCGGCCGCCCCTCGCCGCAGCGCCGCCCCCAAGCCGCGCCGGCATGAAGGGGGCCGGGAACCGGACCGCCCGGTTTCCCGGCCCCTTCGCGCCAAGCCAGCCACGGCCGCCCTGACCGGAAGCAAGCCCACGCCGTCCAAAGCGCCTGTCCGCCCGCACCCATCCAAAGCTTAATTTGATATTGATTTTCAAAACCAACATGGCTATATGGTTCCCCTGCCCCTGGCAAATTCCCTCCGGCGGTGCCACATGCCTTGGTTTTCTGGAGTACGGGAGACGTTTTTTTTGACTTTCCTGTACAGCGCTGTCTTTTTTTTGGCACTCATTCTCTGGAATATTTTCTCGTTACGTCGAGACAATATTCATATCAACCAATGTGCAAGTAAAATTGTCTCCCTGTCGACCACAGATGCCGAGACTGCGTTTCTGATGCTGCGCTTCGTCACGGATCTTACGACATCAGCGGTGGGGCTCGCCGGGTTTTACGAAAATCTCACCAAACACGGCTGGACAGGGGCGTTCTATGGGGCGCTTCCGTTCAACCTCATCCCTCCCAGCGTCGTATTGCGCCATGGCATAGCGTACACGGGCCCATGCGGGGCCAAGTCGAAGCTCTTGCTCGCCCTTCTCAGGGCCGCCGGCATCAAGGCCAGGGAATTGAATCTGATCGGCGAAGACGGCGTGCCATACCATACGCTGGTGGAAGCCACCATTAAAGGGACAGACACGCCTCTCGATCCGACTTTCGGCCTCCATTTTGCGGACGCAAAAGGCCAATTCATCCGAACAATGGAAATAAAATACAATTATGACAGCTACCGGGACTACATAGCAAAGAGATTCCCGACCTACCCCCTCGACAGGTACACGTACGCCAACGCCATCCATTGTTCCGTCCACGATGTCGCCATCGCCCTGCTCCGAATGCTGCGAATCGTATCCAAGGACTATTCGAACATCCAAAGTATCGACAAATTCCTCGGAAGAATCATCCCAGGCCGCCTCCTCGATCGTGATTTCCCGCTGGCAGCGCTCTCGTCCAAGCCCAGGCATTCCTTTCTCGCCGTTTCAGCCGTTTGCTTTGCGCTGTGCCTCTCCATGGCCGTGCTTGCCGTACCGCCCAAACCCGACGCCTGGAGCAGCGGCGTCCCTCTTGACGTGCGGAAAAGCTCGGGGCCCCTTCCTTCCAGGCCCGACGCCTCGCCCCTTCCCGGGCGCGGCGGCCCGCCCCGGACGCCCGCGTCGTCATGACTCCCGGACCACGGGGCGGCGTTGACGTCCCGTGGCCTGGCCGGTTCCCGCATCCTCCCACGGGACGTCAGACACGCTGCCGTGTCGCGCCGGATCTTGCCGCGACCGGACGCGTCCCGCCTCCCCGCCGGCCTGGAGCCGGCCGCCGCTTCGCCGCGTTGGCCCGGACGTTTCACTCCCGGCCCTGGAACGCTTGACGCAACAGCCGGCTGGGAGGATACCTGCAACGCGGCCTGGAACCTGAAGTGAAAACGACATCACACGGCAACGAAAAAGCTTCAGGCAAGTTGTCGTCCGGGCTGTCGACCGCGACCGGAGTCCGATCGGCTTCCAAGAGCTGCAGCGTCACGTCGTGATCCTGTCACGTCTTGGCTGGCGAGAAACTATTTCGTTGTTTTGCATCATGCGACGCCTGTTTTCATGTTGCCCTTGATCGATGAGCGTCAAGAGACCTGCGCGCCTTTCCCGTTCAAACACTGCTCTATTACCAAAGGATTCTCACATGCCCAGACTTTCGCACCTTTTTGCTGTCTGGCTTGCCCTTTTCCTTGCAGCGTCTGCCAGTGCAGAAACGACCGTGCGCATGTACGGCGATTTCCGCGTCCAGGGCACGTACTTCACCAACCAGAACTTCACCAGTTGGAACGCGACCGGCACCCAGACCGAGGAGACGCTGACCATCTGGCAGCGCCTGCGGCTGCACGTCGACCTGGCCGCCAGCGAAAACCTCGCCTTTCGCCTGGGGCTTCGCGTCAACAACCAGACCTGGGGCACGGACTACCTGACCGCGGCCAACCCCGCCGTGGCCGTCCAGCCCTACCAGGCCTACCTCCAGTTCACCGTGCCGGACAGCCGCGTCGTGGTGACCGCCGGCCTGCAGCCCGTGAGCCTGCCCCATACCCCGATCTTCTACGATTCGGTGATCCTCTCCGCCGACTCCGGCAACAACGACGCCGCCGCCCTGATCGTCTCGGCCCCTCTTGTCGCCGACCGCCTGACCGCGACCGTGGGCTACGCCCGCCTGGTGGACACGAACAGGACCTTCGACCCGACCACCAGCCAGGTGGGCGACGCATTCGACCTGGCCCTGGCCACCGCCGCCCTGACCCTGCCCGGGGTTTCCTTCACCCCCTTCGGCGCGGCCGGCATCCTCGGCAAAAGCGCCAGCCTGCCGGGCTCCATGGCCAACACCCTGCGCTCGGCCGGCTCCTTCGTCGCGCCGGCCGGCTACGCCGACAACCAGGTGGCCGCCCTGTGGACCGGGGCGGCGCTCACCGTCGACGCCCTGGACCCGGTGCGCTTCTACGCCGACCTGGCCTACGGCGACGCCGGCTTCGCCGACCGGCAGCGCAGCCGCCGCCACGGCTGGTTTACGGACTTCGCCGTGGAATACACCGGCTTTTCCCTGTTCGCGCCCCAGCTCATGGCCTGGTGGAGCACCGGCGAGGACGCGAGCCTGGCCAACGGCTCCGAGCGCCTGCCCACCATCTACACGGCCTGGGGGCCGGCCGGGTCCTTCCTCTTCGACGCCAACCAGGAACTGACCCACGCCGCCCTCGCCACCACACCCCAGGGCAGCACGGGCCTGACTTTAAATTTCAACAATATCGCCATAGTCCCCAAGCTTACATCCCTTGCCGCCGTGTCCTTGGCCACAGGCACGAGCTCCCCGGCCGGCCTGCGCAAGGCCGTGGGCGCGACGGGCGGACCCGGGCAGTACGTGACCATGGGGCAGGACCTGGCCCAGGGCGAGAGCCTGCTGTCCGTAGCCACGGAACACGTCTACGCCCTCTACGACTCCCTGGAGCTGATTGCGGAAACCGGCTTCGCCCATGCCTACGGCCTGCGCGAGAGCATCTGGGGCCGGCGCATGACCCGCGCCGCCGGCGACGCCTGGCAGGGGGCGCTCGGCCTGCGCTACCGGTTCTGATCCGCCGCCTTCACGAAGGAGCACATCCATGCCGCTGCACGAAAGGAAAACGCTTCGGACCGCTTGCCTCGACGACGTCTACGCCTCCACCGACCTGTCAGCGCGCCTGCCCAGGCGTCATTTCCCCCACAAGGAGATCGACGCCCGCCACGCCTACCAGGTCGTGCACGACGAGCTGATGCTCGACGGCAACTCCCGCCAGAACCTGGCCACCTTCTGCCAGACCTGGGTGGAGCCGGAAGTGCGCCGGCTCATGGACGAGTGCCTCGACAAGAACATGATCGACAAGGACGAATACCCGCAAACGGCCGAACTGGAGGCGCGCTGCGTGCGCATGCTGGCCGACCTGTGGCGCGCGCCCGAATCGGCCAACGCCATGGGCTGCTCCACCACCGGTTCGAGCGAGGCGGCCATGCTCGGCGGGCTGGCCATGAAATGGCGCTGGCGCGCCGCCCGCCAGGCCGCCGGCAAGACGGCCGACAGGCCCAATCTGGTGTGCGGCCCGGTCCAGATCTGCTGGCACAAATTCGCCCGCTACTGGGACGTGGAGCTGCGCGAGATTCCCATGGAGGGCGACCGGCTCATCATGAGCCCCGAGGCGGCCGTGGCGCGCTGCGACGAGAATACCATCGGCGTCGTGCCCACTCTCGGCGTGACTTTCACCTGCCAGTACGAGCCCGTGGCCGAGGTGTGCGCCGCCCTGGACAAGCTGCAGGCCGACACCGGCCTCGACGTCCCGGTGCACGTGGACGCGGCCAGCGGCGGCTTCCTGGCCCCGTTCCACGAGCCCGACCTGGCCTGGGACTTCCGCCTGCCCCGGGTCAGGTCCATCAACGCCTCGGGCCACAAGTTCGGCCTGTCGCCGCTCGGCGTCGGCTGGGTGCTGTGGCGCGACGCGGCCGACCTGCCCGAGGACCTCATTTTCCGGGTCAACTACCTGGGCGGCGACATGCCCACCTTCGCGCTCAACTTCTCGCGCCCGGGCGGACAGATCGTGGCCCAGTACTACAACTTCCTGCGCCTGGGCCGCGAGGGCTACGGCAAGATACAGGACGCCTGCTACCGCACGGCCGCCTATCTGGGCGACGCCTTGCGCGCCATCCCCTGCTTCGACGTCATCTACGACGGCCGGGGCGGCATCCCGGCCGTGAGTTGGAGCCTGACCGCCGGGGCCGACCCCGGGTTCACCCTTTACGACCTGTCCGACCGGCTGCGCTCCCGGGGCTGGCAGGTCCCGGCCTACGCCATGCCGGCCGACCGCCAGGACCTGGTGGTCATGCGCGCCCTGGTGCGCCACGGCTTCAGCCGGGACCTGGCCGACCTGCTGGTGGACGACCTCAAGCGCTGCCTGGACTATTTCGCCCAAAACCCCGTGCGCCATCCCCTGACGGCCGAAACGGCCGGAGGGTTCAGCCACACCTGACACGCGCTCAGCCGAAGCGCCGGACCCCATTTGTCATGGACGCGACGCGAAGTCGCTCGCCGTGCAAATACAATGGCGCTTGCCCGGCGACGCATGTCGTTTCGACGGCATCGCCAGCGCCCCTCGGCGCGACCGACACGGCCGCGGGACCGTTCAGGCCCCCGCGGCCGTGCGACGTCGCGAAGACGCCGCACCTTGCCGCCCGGTGTTTCTTCGGCTGTAATCGACTATTTCAGTATGGTTTGTATCGCAGGGACGCCTCGGCCTTGCACGCCTTTGGCGCAATTGCATGCACGGCCTGCAATTGCACGGCAGCCATGCCCACGTGCAAACCGCTTCCGGAGACGTTCGCCGGGAAAACGTTCCTGGCCGGGAGCAACGGAGCGCGACGCCCCTCAAGCCTAGTTCCCTGGGACTCCTGGAATTGTCCATGGCCTTCGCATCCTTCTCGTCTTTCTTTCGCCTCGACGCATCCGCTTTTCTTGCCCCGTTGCTTCGTCACGTGACGCAACGCCCCTGCCGTGAAGAAGCATTGGAATTTTTTTTGCACACCATGCAGGCAAGAAGGCTTCTCCCCCCGGAGCATGTCGAAGCGGCGTTCAGGCTTCGTCTTTCCCATTCTCACTTGGAGGTCCCATGCGCCTCGGCATTATGCACAAGGTTGTTCTTCTCATCGCTTCTTCTGTTGCAGTCGCCGCACTGGCAGTGTTCCTCTCCGGCCGGATGGCCTTCAAGCAGGGCTTTTCCAAGGAGTACGACACGGCCATCGCGGCCTTCGCCAAGGTCGGGGAGGACCGGGTGACAAATGTGAGCGCCGCCCTGGCCAACACGGCCAAGACCCAGGCCGTGCGGCCCAACGTCGTGGCCGGCCTGGCCACGGGCAACGCCGCCCAGCTCTCCCAGTTCGCCAGGGACATCCTGTCCGTGGGCCAGGCCGACGGGGTCGTCTTCTCCGACGCCGCCGGCGCGGTGGTCGCCTCGGCCGGCGACACGAAGGGCCTGGAAGAGGCCCTGGCCCTGGCCCAGCCCAAGGTCCGGGCCGGCGGGGAATCGGCCGGGTTCGTGGCCGTGGCCGGCGACCGCCTGCCCTTCCTCGTCAGCGTCCCGGTGCGCAGGGAGGGCGCGGTGGTAGGCATGGTGAGCCTCGTGGACGACCTGGCCACGGGCAACGCCCTGGTCGACGCCCTGGGGCGCATCCTGGGCGTGGAGGCGACGCTTTTTTCCGGGGCCAGGCGCGTGTCCACCACCATCCTCGAGCACGGCGGCCGGGCCGTGGGCACCCTGATCGAGGACGCCGAGGTCAAGGACCGGGTGCTTGGCCGGGGCGAGACGGTCTACAAGCACCTGCGCCTCTTCGGCCGGCCCTTCATCGCGGTCTACTGGCCCCTTGCCGACGCTTCGGGCAGGCCTGTCGGCATCGGCTTCGTGGGCAAATCCATGGAGGAGCTCGCCAACACCCTGTCGCACGTCACGCGCGCGGCCGGCCTGTCGGCCCTGGCCGCCGTCGTGGTCCTCGGAGGACTGGCCGTTTTGGCCTCGCGCCTGCTCACCCGGCCCGTCATCGCTCTGGCCGCCTTCACCAAGGCCGTGGCCGCCGGAAGGCTGGACGCCGCCCTGCCGGCCGCCGGCGGCGACGAGGTGGGCGGCCTGACCCGGGACATCGGCCGCATGGTGGGCACGCTCCGGGAAAAGATCGCCGAAGCCCAGACCGCCGTGGAAACGGCCCATCAGGAATCGGAAAACGCCCGCAAGGCGCAACTCGCGGCCGAGGCGGCCCGGCGCGAGGGCGAATCCGCCCGGCGCGAAGGCGTGCTCCACGCCGCCGAGCGTCTGGGCGAGGTGGTCTCCGTGGTGACCGCCGCCTCGGACGCCCTGCGCGGCCGCATCGGCCAGTCGCGTCAGGGCTCGGACGCCCAGTCCGCCCGGGTGGCGGAAACGGCCACCTCCATGGAACAGATGAACGCCACGGTCCTCGAGGTGGCCCAAAACGCCTCCCAGGCCGCCGCCACCGCCGACGAGGCCAGGGGCAGGGCCGAACGCGGCTCGGCCATCGTGACCGAGGCGGTTTCGCGCATCCGCGCCGTGCGCGACCAGGCGCTGGCGCTCAAGGACGACATGGGCCATCTCGGCCAGCGGGCCCGGGACATCGGGGCGGTCATCGGCGTGATCAACGACATCGCCGACCAGACGAACCTGCTGGCCTTAAACGCCGCCATCGAGGCGGCCCGGGCCGGCGAGGCCGGGCGCGGCTTCGCCGTGGTGGCCGACGAGGTCCGTAAACTCGCCGAAAAGACCATGGCCGCCACCCGCGAGGTCGGCGACGCCATCCACGGCATCCAGCAGGGCGCGCAGGGGACCATCGGCGCGGTGGAGCGTTCCGTGGCCGCCATCGCCGAGGCCACGGACAAGGCCCAGGAATCGGGCCAGGCCCTTGGCGAGATCGTCACCCTGGTGGAAGCGGCCTCGGACCAGGTCCGGGCCATCGCCACGGCCACGGAGGAGCAGTCCTCGGCCGCGGAGGAAATCAGCCGTTCGATTACGGAAATCAACGCCATATCGGCCGAGACGAGCCAGGCCATGGCCGAGGCGGCCACGGCCGTGGCCGAGGTGGCGGCCCAGGCCACCACCCTGCTCGAACTCATCGGCTCCATGCGCGCCGAAGCCACGCAGACCCCGGGTGGACAGCCCGCCCGCTGAAGCCCAGTCTCCTTGCCGCAACTCGCGATATCGCTGCAATGGCGCAGGGGAAAGGTGCTTTCCTTGCCGTGGCTTCGATGATAGACGTGTCCGCGACGGCTGAAGCAACGATCCTTTGAACCCGTTTTTTCTCCAAGGTACGTGACGGCTGAACGCGACATCCAGGGCGCCATATCGTCCACTGTCGTGATCGCCGCCTTGGAGACACGCCCTGGCGCACCGGCACTGGAGAAAAGAAACACCGATGCGGCCAGAGACATCCTGGAACGCTCCTTCGCAATAACTGTCATACCCTGGATGTCGCCGGTCAAATCATTGCAACGAACGACGCCAATCTCCAGTGGAGGCCGCATGACGCAGGCACTATGCCGCACCTTGGCGTTTCTTCTCTGCTTCGCCGCCGCGCCTGCCGTCGCGCAACAGGCGATCGTCACGCCCGTCCTGTCCTCGGCCCCCAACTTCCGGGACCTGGCCGGCATATCGGCCGTTTACGGCGGCACGGGATTCGCCAACGTCACGAGCAATTTCGGGGTGATGCGCACCGGCGTGTTCTACCGGTCCAACGATTTGGCCTCGCTGACCACAGCCGATTGGAAGACCATCTCGTCCCTGGGTCTTGGCCGGGACATCGACCTGCGCACGCCAACCGAGATCGCGGCCGCGCCCGACGTGGTGCCGGCCGGCGCGACCTACACCAACATCAACATCTACGGGACCTCGACCCAAACGCCGTTCCAGTCGTTTTCCTCGCCGCCCCGGGACGGGATCAGCTATTTCGAAAACCTTTACCGAGGATTCGTCACCAACTCCGACGAGCGGACGGGCTTTCGCACGGTCCTGCTGACCCTGGCCCGCGACCCCTTCCCGGATCTGTACCACTGCTCGGCCGGCAAGGACCGCACCGGCTGGACCTCGGCGCTTCTCGAGACCATCGCCGGCGTGTCACCGACGACCGTCATGAAGGATTACCTGGCCACCAACCACTACACGGCCTCGGCCATCGCCGAGACCCGGCAAGCCGCCGTGGCCGCGGACCCCGCGACCAACCCCGAGACCGTGGACGCCCTGGCCGGGGTGCTGCCCGGCTACCTGCTGGCCGCCCTGGACCAGGCAGACGCCTCCTACGGCTCCATCTACGGCTACCTGTTCCAGGGCCTGGGCCTGAGCCTTGCGGACATCTACGTCCTTCGCGCCAAGATGGTGAACTACACGGTCCTGCCCGGGCAGGGGGCGTACAGCGGCAACGCCGCCTCGGGCGCGGCCTATCTCAACGCCTTGCAGAATTCCGCCCTGTCCGGCCGCTACACCGCCTACAACTTCTACCTGCAGTCGTCCGTGGACCTGGGCAGCCTCGGCGGCGTCCAGGGACAGGTCGGCGGCCAGGTCCATGCCGACGCCGTGGCCGCCTTGCTGCGCCAGCCCCTTCTGATCGACGAGGCCCTGCGGCCCTATGCCAGCGGCCGGGATCTGGAAACCGGCCAGGTCCGCGTCTGGCTGACCGGGCTCGGCGGCGAATTCCGCACCGACGCCGGCCAGGGCATGGCGCGCAGCACCGAGCAAAGCGCCGGCACGGTGGTCGGCCTCACCCTGCGCCCGAGCGATCGGGCCAGCGCCACGGTCGGCCTCGGCTTCCTCTGGAACACCATCGCCAGCGCCGGCGGCGTGGCCACGGCCAACACCGCCCTGGCCACGGTCGGCGGGCGTTACGGGTTCACGGGCCTGGACGCGGGGCCCTACCTCGCGGCACGCCTCGACGGTGGCTACGTCGACTACCAGGCCAACCGCTCCCTGGGCGGGGGCCTTGGCAGCGCCAGCGGCCATGCCGTGGGCGGCCTCTACAGCGGCCAGGCCGACCTTGGCCACGTCCTGCGGCTGGACGCCCTCACCCTCACGCCCCAGGTCGGACTCCGGGCCACCAACGCCACCCTCGGCGGGGTTTCGGAATCGGGCGGCGAGCTTGCCCTCGACGTCCACGGCCAAAGCGCCGTCGCGACCAGCTTCCTGGCCGAACTCGAAGCCCGGCTGGAGGCGGCCCAGGCCGGGGCGTGGACGTTTTCACCCATGCTCACGCTCGGTTACGAACGCTCCCTGAGCGACCCGCAAGTCACGAGCACGGCCACGCGCTACGGCTGCGCCGTGAGCCAGAAGTCCGCCTTCGACAGCCGCGACCTCCTGAAGGCCGGGCTCGGCGTCACGGCCCGGCGCGAGGCCTTCTTCGTCGAGGCCAGGGCCAACGGTCTGCTCGGCGACGGGGCCGCAAGCGCCGGCATGGGGGGGCAGCTGTCCCTGGGCTACAGCTTCTAGTGCCGACAGCATGCTGGAACGGTCATTTTCCAAACGAATAACGAGGATCACCACATGGCCGCCGCAGACAGCTCGAACACGTTTCTGCTTTTCGGCGACGTGCATTTCAATCCTTTCGCCGACTCTTCCCTGGTGCCGCTGCTGGCCGCCTCGGACGTGTCCCAGTGGAAGGCCATCCTGTCCTCGTCCAGCCAGACCGCCTATGCCGCCTACGGCCAGGACAGCAACTACAGCCTGTTCGAATCGGCCCTGGACGACATGGCCGCCCGGGCCGGCGACGTCTCCGTGGTCATTTATCCCGGCGACATCCTGTCCCACAATTTCGCCGCGGATTACGCCAGCCTGACCGGCGACACCAGCCAGGAAGGACTCAACGCCTTCATCCGGAAGACGGTGACCTTTTTCGCCCAGGAAGTGGACAGCCGCTTTCCCGACGCCACGGTCATCATCGCCAACGGCAACGCCGACAGCGCCTACGGCGAAATCGGCTCCCACCCCGGCGACCCTTTTCTGTCGCTGTCCGCCCCGGTCTTCGCCCAGACCTTCTTCAACGACGCCGCCTCCCAGACGGCCTTCGCCGTCAGCTACTCCATGGGCGGCTACTACGCCGTGTCCCCGGACGGTCCTACCGGCATCAAGTACATTTCCTTAAACGACAACCTGTGGGCCAACGAAGTGGGCGATCCCTCGGCCGGGGCCATGGAGCTGGCCTGGTTCGCCTCGGAGCTGGCCGAATCGGCCCAGAATTTCCAGAAGGTCTACGTGGTCGCCCACATCCCCACGGGGGCCATCGCCTCGTCCGTGGCCGGCACCTACGAGGCGACCGGCCAAGTCAGCTACACCGGCACTCTGGCCAATGCCTTCAACGACGCCTTCGAGGGCCTGGAACTGGCCTACAGCGGCACCATCGCCGCCAATTTCGTCGGCCACACCCACAACGACGACTTCCGCCTCATCACCAGCTACGACGGCTCGGGCGCGGCCGAACTCCTGCGCGTCACCCCCTCCATCTCCCCGGTCTTCGGCAACAACCCCGGCTACCAGATCTACACCTACGACCCCATGACGTATTCCCTGGTCGACGAGACCACCTACGTCCTCGACCTCCAGTCGAGCGCGCCCCAATGGAGCCTGGAGTACGACTACGCCGCGACCTACGGCCAGGACCTGTCCACGCCCGCGGCCTGGTACTCTGCCTATGCCGAGATCCTGACCAACCCCGCCGCCCAGACCGCCTATCTGACCAACCTGAGCCAGGGCGCGACGAACGCCGGCTCCCTCGACGCGGCCACGACGGCGGCCACGCTCCTCACCCCGGGCTTCACCACCCAGACCGCCTACAACGCCGCCGGCGCGCTCCTGCTGGGGAAGGCATAGGGGACGGAATTTCGCGACCATCGCTTCGTTTCCCGCCTCCGGAGGAGGCGGGCGCTCGTCTTGCGCCTGCCCGGCATGCGTTTGGCTCTCCGCCGTGACTACCCCGGGATTCCCCCCCACACCCGCCGCCTCGCCGCCGACAGCCGGCGTCAGACGGCTCCGCGACCGCCAATCGGGCGCGGAAACTGTTTCCTTCATGCTGCTTGCGTTTTTGTCCCGGATGGACAAAATGTAACCCCGTTGCAACATGAACCGGAATAGCAGCAATGGCTCTCGCCTCTGATTCCTCCGAGCGCTCCGCAGCGGTCCCCACCCGGCGCAAAGTGCTCCTCGCGGCCTGTCTGGCCCACCTGACCCATGACGGCTTCACGGACATGCTCTACGTCTTCTTCCCGGTCTGGCAGCAGGCCTTCGCCCTGAACTTCGCCCAGGTGGGGCTCATGAAGACGCTCTTCTCCGGAGCCCTGGCCCTGTTCCAGATCCCCGCCGGCATGCTGACGGGACGCAAGGGGCTGTGCCGGGCCCTCGTGGCCGGGGCCATGATCACCAGCGCCTCCCTTTTCGTGGCCGGGACCACCGACACCATTTTCGCCCTGGGCGTCCTGCTGGTGCTTGGCGGCATCGGGGCCAGCGCCCAGCACCCCCTGGCCTCGGTGGCCATCGCCCAGGCCTACTCGGGCAAGGAGTCGCGGGTGGCGCTGTCCACATACAATTTCGTGGGCGACATGGGCAAACTCCTGCTTCCGGCCCTGGCCGGCCTGCTTTTGGCCCGGGTCAGCTGGCAGGCGTCCATCCAGCTGCTTTCCATTCTGGGTGTCGTGACGGCCGTCGCGCTCGTGGCCCTTCTGGGCCGCCTTCCCCTGGAAGACAGGCTCGCCGCCAAGAATTCCGGAAGCGGCCTGTCGCGGCTGCGCGCTTCCATGACGCCCGCCTTCGCCGCCCTCAACGGCATCGGAATACTGGACAGCGCCACCAGGATGGGGCTGCTCACCTTCCTGCCGTTCCTTTTGCGCGCCAAGGGCGCGGACATGGGCGTCCTGGGCCTGTCCCTGGGGCTCATCTTCGCAGGCGGCTGCGCCGGAAAGCTCGTGTGCGGCATCGTCGCCACCCGGGTCGGGTCCCTCAAATCCATCATCCTCACCGAGAGCTTCACCGCGGCGCTGATCCTCTCCCTCCTGCCCCTGCCCCTGTGGGGCGCGCTTTGCCTGTGCCCGCTTCTGGGGGTGGCCCTCAACGGCACCTCGTCGGTCCTCTACGGCAGCGTCCCCGAGCTGATCCCGGCCCAGCACCAGAGCCAGGCCTTCGCCATCTACTACACCGCGACCATCGGCTCCGGCGCGGTGGCCCCCGTCTTCTACGGCATGTTGAGCGACGCCGTGGGCCTGACTCCGGCCTTGCAGGTGACCGGTCTGGTCATCCTGGCCACCATCCCGCTGACCCTGCCGCTGAGAGGAAAACTGACCGCCTAGCCGGCCCACGGCGTTTCGCCGGTCCCGCATCGCGCCCCTTTCCCGATCCACCGGCCATGCGATCCCCGCCATCGGTCCTGCCGTGGCAGGGCCTTTTCCCGTGACCCCGACAAAGCGGGCGGCTGCGGCCCAATGCCGGCCAGCCGGGCCGGGCGCGCCCGAGGGGCCGGCTATTCGCGGTGTTGGGCCAGCGTGGCCAGGGTCTCCTGGCCGGTGCGCACCAGGACCGTGACGTGCTCCATGTGGGCGGCCATGGCCGCGCCCGCCGCCTCGCCGTCCTGCCGGGCGATGGCGTCGCAGATGGCGGCGTGTGGGGGCCGTGCGTCGCCCTGCTGGCCAGGCACTGGGCACCACGCTACATGGCCCGGGCCAATTCGTTTATGCTCAGCACCTTCGCCGTGGGCTGGATCGTGGCCTCCCTGGCCGGACGCTTGGTGCTGTCCGTCGACTGGCGCATCATCTTCATGCTCGGCGGCACGTCCATCATTGCGGCCGGGCTGTCGCTTTTCCTGCTGCCGCCGGACAAGGCGCGTGCGCCCAAGGCGGCGGGAGCCGTCGCGCCGGACCGCAGGATCGGCCTGCGCGACATCTTCGCCCCGCGCCACCGCAAGTTCGTGCTTTTGGCCACCTTGCAAAACGCCTGTCAGATGGGCGGCTTCTGGGCGGCCTCCTCCTGGATTCCCACCTTCCTGGTGCGCGAGCGCGGCCTGGCCCTGGAGCAGATGGCGACGTTCATTCTCATCATGTATATCGGCATATTCTTCGGCTACCAGATCTACGGCTGGCTGGCCGACCGCATCGGCCGCCGCAACGCCATCGCCCTGGCCTTCTTCATGGATTGCCTGACCATCCCGGCCTACCTGCTCTTCCACGACGCCACGCTGCTTTTCTGCTTCGGTCCGGTCATGGGCATGTCCATCGGCGCGGTGTTCGGGCTGTCCGGCGCGTTCTACGCCGAGCTCTTCCCTGGCGAGATCCGCGCCCTGGCCGGCGGGTTCTGCTTCAACGTCGGTCGCCTCGGCGCGGTCGTCGCACCCTTCACGGTCGGCTACATCGGCCAGACCTACGGCCTGCAGGCCGGCATCGTCACAAGCCCGGTCATCTTCGGCATCGGCTTGCTGGTGCCCCTGTTCCTTCCGGAAACCCTCAAGCGCAAGGCGACCTGAGGCCACGGGCGGAAAGGGGCATCCTCTTTCCGCCCTGGCCCGGGCGGGCCGGCGGGACCCGGCCCGAAACCGAAAGGAGGCTCCCGTATGACCATCGGATCGTCTCCGCCGCGCCTGGACGCGGTGGCGAAAGTCACCGGCAGGGCGCGCTACACCGAGGACTTCGCCCTGCCCGGCATGCTCCATGCCAAATACGTCCGCGCCGAGGTGGCCCACGCCATGGTGCGCGCCGTCGACGCGTCCCGGGCCCTGGCCCTGCCCGGGGTGGAGGCCGTGTTCACCTTCGCCGACGTGCCGCGAAACCTCTACGCCACGGCCGGCCATCCCCATTCCCTGATCCCGGAGAAGCGCGACACGGCCGAGCGGCTGCTCCTGACCGACCATGTGCGCTATTTCGGCGACGCCGTGGCCGTGGTGGTGGCCCGCGACGAACTGACCGCGTCCCAGGCCGCCGCCCTGGTCGCCGTGGAATACGAGCCCCTGCCGGTGCTCCTCGACAAGGAGGCCTGCCTTGCCCCGGACGCTCCGGCCATCCATCCGGGCGGCAACCTGCTCGGCCAGGGGCTTTTCGCCGAGGGCGGCGACTTCGAGGAGGCGCTGGCCGCCTCCGACGTGGCCGTGGGCGGGGATTTCCGCACGCCCGTGGTGCAGCACTGCCACATGGAGACCGTGGTGTCCTACGCCTACATGGACAAGATCACCATCGTCTCCTCCACCCAGGTGCCCCACATCGCCCGCCGGGTGGCGGCCCAGGCCCTGGGCCTGCCCTGGTCGCGGGTGCGGGTGATCAAGCCGTGCGTGGGCGGCGGGTTCGGCAACAAGCAGGACGTGCTGGAAGAGCCCATGGTGGCCTTTCTCACCTGGAAGCTTGACGGCGCGCCGATGCGCCTGGCCCTGTCGCGCGAGGAATGCTTCATCGGCTCGCGCACGCGCCACCGCTTCGACATCAAGGGACGCCTGGGCGTCAACCGCGACGGCAAGGTCACGGGCGTGTACCTGCAGGCCTACGTCAACAGCGGGGCCTACGCCTCCCACGGCCAGGCCCTGACCATGGCCGCCGCCCGCAAGACCTCCTACCTGCTGCCCCACGTGGCCTACCGCTACGAGGGCAACACCTACTACTCCAACCTGCCCGTGGGCGGGGCCATGAGCGGCTACGGCACGCTGCAGTCCACCTTCGCCGTGGACTGCATGCTGGAGGAGGCGGCCAGGGCCATCGACATGGACCCGGTGGAGCGGCGCGAGGCCTGCCGCGGCCAGACCGGCCCGGTGCGCCGGGGCGTGGGCGTGTTCAGCTACTCCTCCAACATCTACCCCATCTCCGTGGAGGTCTCGGGTGTGCGCCTGGTGCTGTCCCAGGACGGCGTGGTGGTGCTGCACCACTGCGCCCCGGAAGTGGCCTTCGCCCAGCTGACGGCGGAGGTGCTGTCCATCCCCTGGACAAGGTCCAGGTGGTGACCACCCTGGACACGGACGTGTGTCCCTTCGACACCGGGGCCTACGGCTCGCGCCAGGGCTTCGTCATCGGACCGGCCCTCAAGGAGGCCGGGCTCGACCTCAAGCGCAAGATCGTGGACTTCGGCCGCCCGCGTGCACGGCCTGCCGCCCATGTCCCTGGACCTGGTCGACGGCCAGGTCGTGTTCGCCACCCAGCCGGACAAGCCGGTCTGCTCGCTCTACGACGCGGGCATGCGCTCCCATTACGAGGAAAAGACCGGCGGCCAGCTCACGGCCGCCGCCTCGTGCAAGACCTGGATCAACCCCGGTTCCTTCGGCTGCGCCTTCGTCGATCTCGAAGTGGACATTCCGCTGTGCAAGGTGCGCATCAACGAGATCGTCAACCTCCACGAGTGCGGCCGCATCATCAACCCCAAGCTGGCCGAGGGGCAGGTTTTCGGCGGCATGCACATGGCCATCGGCTGGTCCCTCTACGAGGAGATGCGCTTCGACCCGGCCACGGGCGAGCCGCGCAACAACAACCTCACCGACTACAAGTTCCCCACGTCCATGGACATGCCGCGCCTGCGCTGCGAATTCGTCGACGCCCACGCCCCCTGCTCGGCCTTCGGCAGCAAGGGCCTCGGCGAGCCGCCCACCATCCCCCAGGCCCCGGCCATCCGCAACGCCGTCTGGCTGGCCACCGGCGTCAAGATCAACGAGCTGCCCATGCCCCCCCAGCTCCTGTACCGGCGCTTCAAGGCGGCCGGGCTGTTCGAGGAGGTGTGCCGTGTTTGACGTCCGCTCCTACCGCAAGGCCGCAAGCGTCGGGCAGGCCCTGACCCTGCTCGCCGCCGATCCCGAGGCCAGGCCCATGGCCGGCGGGACCAACGCCCTGTTCAAGCTGCGCCGGGGCAGCGAAGCCTTCCGCAGCCTCGTGGACATCGCCGGGCTGCCGGAGCTGCCCGGCATCGCCCTCGACCCCGACGGCGGGCTGCGCATCGGCGCGGGCGTCACCTTCCGGGAGCTGGCCGCCTCGCCCCTGGTGGCCGAAAAGGCCCGCTGCCTGGCCGAAGCGGCCCTGGCCATGGGCGGGCCGCAACTGCGCGCCCGGGCCACCCTCGGCGGCAACCTGTGCGGCGGCGGCCACTGCGCCGCCTGCCGCCGCTGCCGGTATCCCCGCTGTCCGGCGGCCATGGTCGGGGCGGACGGCCCCGCGCCGCTCCTGGCCCTGGACGCCCGGGCGGAGATCGCCGGCCGGGCGGGAAAGCGCCTGGTCCCCCTCGGACAGTTCTGGACCGCGCCGTCCCGCACGGCCGTGGCCCGCGACGAGCTGCTCCTCGGCGTCGTCATCCCGGCCGCAAGCCTCGGTGCGCCCGGCTCGGGTTACGTCAAGTACGCCATGCGCGCGGCCATGGACACGGCCACCTTCGGCTGCGCCGCCCTGTGCCGCCTGGACGGGGGACGCATCGCCGGCCTGCGCCTGGCCTGCGTCATGGCCGGCCCCACGCCCAGGCGTCTGCCCAAGGCCGAGGCCGTCGCCCCGGGCCGGCTTCCCGACGCGGCCACCTTCGCGGCCATGGCCGCGGCGGCCGCCGGCGAGGCCGCGCCCCGGGCGGACTGGCAGGGCGACGTGGATTTCCGGCTGCACATCATCCGGCGGCAGATCGAAGCGCTGCTCGCCGCCGTGGCGCGACGCGCGGAGGACGCATGAACATCTCCCTTACGGTCAACGGCAAGCGGCACGAACTGGAGGTCAAGCCCGGCGAGAGCCTGCGCGAGGCCTTGCGCGGCCTGGGCTGCACCAGCGTCAAGCAGGGCTGCGGCGCGGGGGAATGCGGGGCCTGCACCGTGCTCGTCGACGGCGTACCCCAGACCAGCTGCAACATGCTGGCCGTCCAGGCCGACGGAAAGGCCGTGCGCACGGTGGAGGGCGAGGCCAAGGGCGAGGAGCTGTCCCCGGTGCAGCAGGCCTTCATCGAGAACAAAGCCTTCCAGTGCGGCTTCTGCACCCCCGGGCTCGTCATGACCACCACTGCCCTGGCGGAAAGCGGCCGGGGCGGGGACATGACCGAGGGGGAGATCCGCCGGGCCATCTCCGGGCACATGTGCCGCTGCACGGGCTACGATCCCATCGTGGACGCCGTGCGCGAGAGCCTGTCCCGGGGCTGCGGCTGCCGCGACAAGAAATGAGCCCGCCGCCCCGGAGCCGGGGCGCACGGGCAAGCCAACGCACAACCAACGAGGAACGCGCCATGGTCAGGCACATCGTCATGTGGACCCTGAAGGAAGAGGCGGAAGGCCGCGACAAGGCGGCCAACGCGGCGGTTCGCAGCCGACCCAGACATTGGCCGACCAATGAGCCGACACGAATCCGATTGTTATATACGATGCGGCCACTTCGTAATCGTTGTTCCAGATAGTGAGGCCTTGCCGTTTGAGTTTGGGACATTCCCGGTCGCCGTGATTCTCTACGGCACAACTTGACGAAGAAAAGACTATCGAGTAATTAGAATATAAAATTTTTCCGAAGGAGGCCTTGCCATGAAAAGAATGAATTTTTGTGTTTCTCTCCTCGGAGGATGCGCCGTGGCAGTGTTGCTTGCGAACCTTTCATTTGCGCAAACTTCCCGTTTGTTTACCGGAACGGTGAACTGGGTGGCCAATTTTCCGAACTCTGGCACGGCCATTTGCAAGGTCAACGTCACCGCCACAAGCCCCTCTGCATTCACTGGCACCTACACCATCCCCTCGGAGAGCTCGAACATGTTGATGGCCATGGCGTTGACTGCGATCAGTTCAGGAAAGACCGTCCAGTTTCAAACCAGCAGCGACGGCACCATTTACAGCCTTTATCTCGTCAATTAACCACACCGAGTGATCTTCATTGAAGTCTGGGCCTGCATTGCATACTTGTTGACGCGCTGTGGTTGAGCTTAAGCCAGCAGCTCATATTTTTCATCTATCGGAAGGCTTCAGGCAATATAATGCCTTGTGGTTTTGTTTATTTCAACAGCCCATAGGCACAAGACAAAATTGACGACGTCTAATGTGCCGTTATGTATTTTAACGTCAAGCCTTGTCACGGCGCGGGTTGACCATATGCGATTTAAAGATCGCTTTTCTTTCACGTATGCAATTTAATGCACTTATGAGGCTTGAATGATCTTTAAATTAAACACGCCGCGGTCGCAAGGCATGCTATTTTTCGTTGCATTTATTTTGCAGAGCTATCCCGCGAGCTGCAACTCCAGCATAATAAAATGTGAAAACATTTCCGTTTCAGAGTGCATCAACCTTGTAGAGCATAGCCTCAATGCATCTATCGTGTTTCCTCCAGCTACTGGAGACACTAAAATAAACATTTCAATACTAGACAGCAATATTAATGAGATTACTAACACTATCATGCAAGCGGCCGGATTAGAAAACTACACAATTGCCTCTACTGGAAACAATGCTGTTACCATTTCCCTCTTGGGGTCATCGCAACTTTCACCGTCAACCGACATGATTCCAGCAACATCCGCGCAGCAAACTCCACGACCCCTCCCGCAGCAAGACGGTCCATCCACGCAAAGGGCTTCTGAAGCTGTCGCAGCCGGCAAAACCACGGGCCCGGCGCTTGACGAGCCTCTGTTCGCCCCCGACGGCAGTACGACGACGATGCGGCAGCTCCATGCCGACCAGGAAAAAGCGAATCTCTCCAGACCCGATCCGCAAACTCCGGTCTATGAACCCGGAAATGACAAGCCGGTCGGCAAGTTTGAGGATCTCAAAAAAAGAAGCGTGCGCGATATTCCGGAAGACTTTGTCTACGAATTTCCGGACGGTACCAAACAAACTCTTAAGCAATTGCGCGAAACACAAAAACAGGCAAATACCACGGCTCGCGAGATGTCCAACCAATAAAAAGCATTATCACGTTTCGCATCCTTCAAACCGCAATCGAGAAGCAGCGTCCAACTCAACAACATGGTCATCACTGCGCATGTCCTGTATTGCCAACATCAAGCTGCTGTGTCTGTTGCAGACTTTTTTTTACGCGCGTGGCGACTCCTCGCTGTCAGGATGTATGACCCTGAGTTTTCTGTGAAAGTTCTTGACACAGGACGCGGAACGCGCCGTGTCCGTTGTCTGTAAGCCATGCGCCCCACACTCTCTGCTCCTCCAGCCATTTCTGTCCAGATTCCCGTTTATAATGCCGCGCCGTATCTTCGCGAATGCCTGGATTCCGTTTTGGGCCAGACATTTACGGATTTTGAGGTCATTTGTGTTGATGATGGTAGCAGCGATCTTTCCAGCGTCATAGTCCAAGACTACGCACGACGCGATTCACGCATTAAGCTTTTTACTCACACAACAAATCTGGGTACACTGCAGGCAAGGAAAACGGCATTCAGAAATAGCCACGGTGCATTCATGTCCTTTGTTGATGCCGACGATGTCATCCACCCTCTATTATTTGAAAAACTTATCGCAAAAATTAATGAGACTGATGCTGATATCGTCCAATTCGGATGCGCCATATTGGATCCAGGAGAAAAAATTACACAAGAAATTCGAAATAGTTATGAAGAATACTTCTCCACAATTTCCCTGAAGCCTATTGTTGGAACAGAAGTTTTTACATCATATGTATCTTCAATAAAAACAAATTTATGCACAAGCTTTATCTCTAACAATGTATACAAATCATTGACACATTACATTCCATCACAATCTGTAGTGCATGGCAATGACAATTTATTGATGTTTATGGCTACTTATTTTGCAAATAAATATGTGCCACTAAATGAGATTTTGTACTATTATCGTGCAAGCGACACATCGTCGAATTTAACTATTCCAGATATGAAATGCCTGCAGGCTCATATTTATAGCCGGTCTGAGGTTTTGCATCTTGCCAAAGACTTTATTTTGGCAACTAAGAAGTTTTATGACCCACAGACACCGCCTGTTAATTTTTTTAATGAAAGTGCATTCAATTACTGTATCGAACTCTCGTGTCGTGTTCTTGAGAAAAACAGGAAGTATCTAACGCAAATCTCTGCATTATTACAAAAATGTTTCGGAGGCCTAATACAAGAAGACATACTCCACAACTCAATAAATGAGAGTTTTTATAGCGCTACAACGTCATTGACATGCGCACGACGTCTTTTGACCAAGAAAACGTCCCTGTACAATTTATCTGTATCTAATCAGTCGTATATGAATATTTTTTTTCCATCCCAGGATAATCCCAAACACTATGAGTATACCTTTTGCTGGCCAGACCATGAAAGCGACGTGCCACTGACTTTCATCAATCCATTACTTCAAGATATTGTGTTGGTTTTTGCCATGAATATCGATCAGTCTATGCAAAATTACATTTCTTTCACACTGACAATTGACGGTGAGCCTGTTGAACCCAAAATCTTACTGAATACAAAACCAAGTTTTGTGTATTCAAAAATTTACAGACCCCATCATAATCGTATCGATACAATAAACATCGCCTTGGAGGTCCACGTAAAAAGCACAGATTATCATCAGAATAATTCGGCAACTGTAAAGATCGGCACGATGCTATCTTTGCACTCTTTGAATGTTTTTTCTACCACAACACCAAACATGGGGAACTTTCCCATTTCTCATTTTGATGGCTTTGCCTATTTGAAAGCTTATCCTGATATTGCCAAACTCGTTTCAGATCGCGTTTTTCTTTCAGCTGCGCACCATTATGCTTTGAAAGGTTGCGATGAAGGACGCCATTGCTTTCTTGCCGTTTCCCGTCCTCCAACAATGGGCTATCGATTCGAAATTCCGCCTCAATCCTAGTGGCCTCCCGGGCCTTTTCGGACCATCTGAAACTTGAGAGGGTGGCTTTCGACGACGAAGAGGGAGCCATGAGAGGTCCTTCCGGGTTTTCCGTGGGGAGGTGACCGGCTATGGTCTTCCCCGGAGGTCGACCATGAAGGACACGGACCTGTATTCTCGGATTCTGGGGCTGAGCGACCCGTGGTTTGTTGGTGACGTCGCGTTGGACACGGCCGGGGGCCGAGTGGACCATTTTTTTGCGGCAACTTCCTTCATGACCTCGATCTCGAGGTCCCGCTCGGCCAGGAGCCGTTTGAGCCGGATGTTCTCCTGCTCCAACTGGTGCAGGCGTTTGACGTCGTCGGCGTTCATGCCGCTGAAACGCTGCCGCCAGCCATAGATCGTCTGCTCGCTCACGCCGTGACGCTTAGCGACCTGGGCTACCGGATCCTTGTCGGCCTCGCGTAGGATGCCGACCATCTGCTCTTCCGAAAATCGTCCCTTTCTCATGGCTCCCTCTTCATCGTCGGAAGCCACCCTCTCAAGTTTCAGATGGTCCGAAAAGGCCCGGGCAGGTCACTGAGCCCGCCCACGTGTCGCTGACTGCTCAGGAGTCAAACCGACTCGAATTCGTGCGCCCATACGGCCTCCTTTGTGGAGACCATTGTATACACTTTATTCAAGGACACAACACTAGATGGCTGGCATGAACATGAAATCACAGGACCTGTCGGGAAGGCACCGCTAGTGGCACCTTCCCGACGCGGTTAATATTAAAAGAGGGCCGGACCACAGGTATTCTGAAAAATGTTATTCGTATTGACCCAGCCGCACATGTCGGTGCTGGGCACATGTACCAGAGCCCAGCCTTCGTGATCGTCCACTAATACGTCGACCTGGGTGCCGATAGCCAGCTTGGCCAACTCACCGCAGTACGTGCCTTCACAGTTGCGAAGGGGCAGGCCCGAGAAACCGGCCTTGGCCGACCGCATGGGCGTTGTGGTCCAGGCCTCGGCCATGATGTACGGCTGCCCCGGACACATGGTCGGAACCTGAGGGGCGAGGGGCGGGGTCACAGCCACGGCCGGGGGCGACAACGGTGCTTGCTGCATAACTCTGTGCGCGGCTTTTTTATTATGCCGCATCCGTTGGACTTTTTTTGAGGGGGGAGGGCCTTCTTCGTCAGCGTGGGCCACAATGGCGGAGCCGGACAGCATGGCGAGGGCAAGAAACACGGAAACGAGAGTCCTTTTCATGATGCCTCCTGTTTTGGGGCCGCACTTGGTCCCGGCCCGTTCCGCATCCTGAAGGATGCTACAATTCTTATGGTTATACACCGTCGGCGAACCCGGTCAATTCCGTTTCATCGCCAAGGCGGCACACCTTGGGGCGGAGGGGAGCCTGTCTCATTAATAACGGATAGATACGGATGCATATGGATTGATATTTTGTTCAAGTCCATGAAATTAAAGTTGTCCCTGATTTTTCGAGGGTAGGATTATTTGTACGTGCGGAAGAGAGGCAGGTCTCAAATTTTAATTTTTATCTTTATGTGTAAATAACAACCTATAATCTAGAGCGAAATCGTGTCATGTCGCGACCAAGGATAAGGTCGGTGGTTTGGCAATCTCTTGATAATGATTATCATATTTTAATTTAGAGGTATCAGAGGAGGTGTGCCATGAAGCGTTTATTTGTTATGCTGCTTCTGGCTTTCGCCCTGTTTTTCGGGGCGCACCAAGCTTCAGCCCTGGTTATTGGAGGACCGGGTTTTTATGTAGATGTGCCGCCACATGTCTATGTCGGACCTCATCCTGGGTATTGGACACCGTATTACGGGCCTTCCTATCCTGGGCCAGGCATAGTGATCGGTGTGCCGGTGTATCCGCGATATTATTACCATCAGCGGTATTATTATCACCATCGGCGACATCACTAACGTAATTAATGGCGCTGCCACTTTTGCTGAAAAGCCTGTTGCGCGCAAATAAAAAGACTTCTCGGCTGGTTGTGACAGCTACAGGAAGAGGTGCCCAGTGCCGGCGGACACCTTTTTTGTGTTCTTACCCCTCCGGACCAAGAAATGGGGCAAGATGAGGGAACCACCATCTGCCGGCTCCGTTAGGTGCATTAATTAGGGGAGCCGCAGATAGCGTGCCTCCACCCAGCCCGGTACGCCCGAGTCAAGGACTACAATCCGGGCCCAATTGCCCTGGTATTCGTACACCTGGAGTGCTTGGCCATTGTATACAACAGTACGAGCCTCGCATTTTTCGGACGGGCAGGTGCGCACGTGGAGCGACTCAGCCGCCACCACCCGGACATAGCCTGCCGGTGGCGGTGGCACGAAACCCACGGAAACGGCGCAGCTGGACAGCATAACCGCTAGGAAAAGTCCCATCGTCAATCTGGTTCCCAGTCGTAAGGTCATAGCTCCCTCCCTTTGGGGGATTCTTTTATTTAATGCCGAGAAGGGAGGATTTTGTCCAGACGCCTGCAGGCTATTTTGAAAACCTGGGGCTACTTTTCCCGCAAAAGGGTCCGGAGTTCGGGCAAGTGAAAACACGAATGTCTGGTCAGGCGGAGGGTTCGCCTTGTGGCTCAAATGGAAATATTTTTCGACAGCTCAAGGACGCCGCCGGCCTTCACCCCGCCGGACCTGCTACGAAACCCCGCCTTGACATTTTTTTTAATTACTCGTCTATGCTGAAACAAAATTCCGGTCAGGCCGCCACCTGCCGGGAAACCCTCAGCCGGAGGCGACGGCTATGCCCGATCTGATGCCCTGGGGGGCCACGGAGCTCTCCAAACTCAAAGACAACTTCGACAGGCTCTTCGCGGCCTTGTGTGAGGACCTCGGCATCGTCCAGGCGGCCTTCCCGGAAGGCGGAATACGCGTAGTCCAAAAGGACGGGGAGTGGGTCATCGTCTGCCCTCTGCCCGGTATTGAGCCCGAGGATGTGACAGTGACCTCAACCGGCCGGGTCCTGTCCATCGTGGCAGTCAGGAAAAGCGGTCGCGGCGCGGGGATGATCAGGCTGTCCCAGGAATTGGCCCTGCCTTTCCCCATCGACCAGGCTCGGGCGGAACTCGAAGGCGGGGTGCTCACGGTCCGCCTGGCGCGCCAGACCCCACCTGCGGCCCGGGCCATCCCCGTGGGCAAAAAACAGGGCGGGGCGCAATGCCCTCCGTCCACCAACGCGGCTGTACCGGCCCAACCCCCTGAAACCGATCGGAGCACCTGATGACCGCATTCGCAAATCCCCGTAAGCTTACGCTTGAACAACTCCGCTGGAGGCTCGATCCCGCCAGCCTGTCCTTCGAAACCACTACGCAGCTTGCGCCCCTGGACGCCGTTATCGGCCAGGACAGGGGCCTGGAAGCCCTGCGCTTTGGCATGGGCATGGCCAGACGGGGATACAACATCTTCGTCACCGGTGACCCCGGCCTGGGACGGCTTTCTGCGGTCAAGCGCATCCTTCAGGAACTGTCCAAATCCGATCGCGTGCCCGACGACCTATGCTACGTCAACAACTTCAAGCGCCCGGAAGCTCCGGTCCTCTTGCGCTTCAAGGCCGGATTGGGGGCGGCCTTCAAAAAAGACATCCACGAATTCCTGGAACGGCTCAAAAAAGAGATCCCGCAACTCTTCGAGAGTGAGGAGTATATCGCCCGCAAAAACGAGATCATCGAGCTGCACGAAAAAAAGGTGGTGGAGTTCTACAACGCAGTGGAGGAAAAGGTCAAAAACACCGGCCTGGCCGTGGTGCGCATGCAGGTCGGCCCCTACACCCGCCCGGACGTACTCCCGCTCGTGGATGGCGAACCCAAGCGCATGGTGGACCTAGAGGCCATGGTGGAAAACGGCCGTTTTCCCAAGAACGAATACGAGGAGATCAAGGAGAAGCGAACCAGGATCAAGGGCGAGGTGGACCATCTCATGCTCGAGGTGCGCGCCCTGCAAAAGGATGTCGACCGCAAGCTCGAGGAAGTGGACAAGCTCATGATCCGGACCATAGCTTCGGAATCTCTGGCCCCGCTCCATGAGCGTTACGCCGATCCGAAGATCCTGGCCCACCTTGAGGCTCTGGTCGAGCACATGGTGGACAACCTGGAAGACCTGAAGCTGGTCGGCGGCCGCCCCAAGGGGATGCCCCCGGGGATGCCTTACATGGGCCCGCCGCCGGACGCGGTCCTAGCTCCCTACGGCGTTAACCTCCTGGTGGACAATGCGGAACAGACCGGGCCGCCGGTGATCATCGAGTCCTATCCCACCTACCGCAACCTTTTTGGCGGTGTGGACCGAGTGGTTGGGCCCTACGGGGGCTGGCAAACCGACTTCTCCAAGATCACCGCCGGCGATTTCGTCAAGGCCAACGGCGGCTACCTGGTCTTGAACCTCATGGATGCCGTCAGCGAGCCCGGGGTGTGGCAGACGCTCAAGCGGTCGCTCAAAACCGAACGCATCGAGATCCAGACCTACGACCCCTTCTATTTTATCTCCGGCACGGGACTCAAACCCGAACCCATCGACATGGAAGTCAAGGTGGTGGTCCTCGGCGATCACAGGCTCTACCAGCTTCTCCTGTACTACGACCAGGACATGCCCAAGATCTTCAAGGTGCGCGCCGACTTCGGCCGGGTCATGGACAAGACCGAGGAGTCGGTGGAGAACATGGCCCGGTTCATCGCCGGCGAAGTGGCGCGCCAGGGGATCAGACCCTTCGACGCCGGGGCCGTGGTCGTGGTGGTGGAGCACGCGGTGCGCATGGCCGGTCGGGTGGAGAAGCTCTCCACGGCTTTCCCCCTGCACGCGGACCTGCTCCACGAGGCGGACCTCTATGCCGCCCGGGCCGGATCAGACACGGTACGAGCCGAGCATGCTCGCGAAGCCCTGCTGGCCAGGGTCGGGCGTCTCAGCCGCATTGAGGAACTCCTGCGGGAAATGATCGCCCGGGGCAGCCTGTTCGTGGACCTGGAGGGCTCGGCTGTGGGGCAGGTCAACGGCCTAGCTGTGCACTCCATTGGCGACCACTTCTTCGGCATGCCCTCGCGCATCACCGCCAGCACGGCCATGGGCCGCGAGGGCATCATCAACATCGAGCGCGAGGCCGAGCTGTCCGGTCCCATCCACAGCAAGGGCATGCTCATTCTGGCCGGCTACCTGCGGCGCAACTACGCCCAGGACAAACCCTTAAGCCTGACTGCCAGCATCGCCTTCGAGCAGGCCTACTCAGGAATCGACGGCGACTCGGCCTCGTCCACCGAGCTCTACGCCCTGCTCTCCAGCCTCTCCGGAGTGCCGCTACGCCAGGACGTGGCCGTTACCGGATCGATCAACCAAATGGGCCAAGTGCAGCCCATCGGCGGGGTGAACGAGAAGATCGAGGGCTTTTTCCTGTGCTGCAAGGACAAAGGCCTGACCGGCAGCCAGGGGGTAATGATCCCTCAGGCGAACGTCAAGGATCTGATGCTGCGCGATGAGGTCCTGGAGGCCGTTTCCCAGGAACTCTTCAGCGTCTGGGCCGTGGGCACCATCGACGAGGGCATCGAACTTCTGACCGGACTTCCCGCCGGCGCCAGGGACAACAAAGACGGCAAGTATCCCACGGGGAGCGTCAACGCCCTGGTGGACGAACGGCTCTTGGCCCTGGCCGAGGGATTGCGCGATTTCGCCAAGGAGCCAGAAGAGGGTCAAGGCAAGGGGAAGGCCAAGGGAAAAAAGCGTAACGGCACGATATGAGGCTATCGCCTCCCCCCCGGAAGCACGACGCGGTCTGGTTCCCCGTCAGCCGCGCCGCAGGCGGTAACAAGGTCGCCTGCGCGTTCGATGTGACCCAATGAAATTGCCTTGGTGCTGCTCTATAATTGCTCGGCTGGGAGGTGGCTTCCCGCTATCTTGGCATCGGTTTGGACGTGGCCATTACGGCAAGGCCCGGTCACGCCTTATGACTCAAATTGAACGATTTTTCGACGGAGAAACCATCTTTCTGGAGATGGAGAGTGACAGATTTTTTTAGGTGAGTTATGGGGGAAAGAGCGAGGCGTGCGCATTTTCCTAGGAGGAAATTATGAAGCTGTATCCCTTTGCCTTATCGGTATTTTTGTTAGTCCTGGTCGCTTCGACCACTGCTTACGCACAGACCCAGTTTTACTGCGTTAAGCCTGACGGCATGCCCATGGCGACCATTGTCATGCCCATGGGGCTTCAGGATGATCCCAGTGTTGTGTGTAATGCTGTCGTTCCGCAATGCTACCTGACTTGTGCCGCCGTAGAACATATCACACTCTCTGGACCTGTAGCGCCGCCCAACCTGCCGGTGGTGACGGTTACTCCGGGGATGTTGCCCAAAGATATTAACCAGTACAATTACGAATCGCCCGCTTACTGCGCACAACAGTACCAGGCTTGCGCGGCCCGCTGTGGAGGCAATATGGCCTGTCTTGGCGAATGCAACAGTGTACGTTCTGGGTGTGGCAGGGGAAATCCCGGTGGTCGACACAACGAATAAGGACTTATCCATAAATAATTTTGGTTTTTATTTTCCGCAATGCAATGATTGCCGCCGCCAAATGGATCAATGCTAAATGGGTTGCCCCGAGCTTCTCATACCGAATCGTCAACTTGCGGAACCGGTTGAACCAAGAGTGACAGGCCTCAACGACCCACCGTCGTGCTTTGAAAGAAGGGTTTACACGCTTTTCTCGCTGTTCTTCGCCGCGAGGGCGCACATGAGGTTTGTATCCGGCCGCGAGAATTACTTTGCGCGGAGCTTCTCCCGCATATCCAGCATCAGCGCATAGGTTTTCGGACTCGGCTTCCATGATCGGCTCCGCAATCTTGTTTGCCAAAACTGCTTTCAGCTGACTGACGTCATGCCGGTTGGCCCCGGTGACGACGACCGATAACGGGACGCCACGCCCGTCCACAAGGATATGGCGCTTTGTTCCTTTTTTTTCCTCGATCCGTAGGATTTCTCCCGGAACTCTCTTTGGCCATTGGAGCCTTGTTCATGCAGCCATCTATGGATTGCCATTCCCAGGCGATTCCTTCCATGTCGTCATACTCGGACAAGCCTCGCTGCCAAAGCTCCAGAAAGAAACCCGATTGTTCCCATTCTCTGAAATATCGGTGAATTGCGCTCGGACTGCCAAAAACTTCTTTGGGCAACGCCTTCCATTGAATGCCGGTCCGCAACACATATACGATAGCGGAAAAGACAGTGCGCGCCTCAATCGGCTTTCTGCCTCCTCCAACCTTGCGTTTATATTGCTTTTCATCGTCCCTCTTTGGCCTAGGGATCAAAGGCTCAACTATCTCCCAAAACGCGTCCGACACTTCCCATGATTTTATGCTCATATGCCTGCCTCCGTTGGAGAAAAGCATAC
>NZ_JARKOZ010000015.1 GCF_029978005.1 Solidesulfovibrio sp.
TCCCACCCGCCTCCCCATCCGCACCCGCTGGGGAGGTCAAGGAGGGGGTCACCCCCTCCTTGCCGCCGGAGGCATCTTCCCTCTTCCCCTCCAACCTCTCCTACCGATCCCGTCCGAACTTCTCGAACTCGGCGAAGGCGCTGCGTTTGGCTTTGTTTTTGGCCTTGATGTCGTCGAGGATGGAGCTGCTCAGGTCCGAGGCGTCCACGGGTTTGACCCGGACGCGCGGCATCTGGCCGGGATCGAGGAATTGGCCGCCGAGGTCCGCCAGTTCGTTGGGCGTGAGCATGGAGCCCGAGGAGGGTGGGGGCGACGGCGGGGAAAGGGGAGTAATGAGTTCCGGCTCGGGCGGCGCAGCGGCGAGGGGTGGTTCAGGCGCTGTGGGCGCTGTCAGGGTGGGCGTGACTGTCGGGGCGGGGTCGGTCATGGGGACGGCCTGGGGCGTCGGGGCGGCCTTGGGAGCTTCGCCGGCCGGAGCCAGGGCCTGTCGCAATTGGCGCAGCTCGGCCAGGATGGCGAGCTGTACCTTGAGGATTTGTTGCAGGGTCGTTTCCATGTCCCGGCCCTACCATGGGGGCGGGGGCGGGTAAAGGATCAGCGCTTTTCCAGGGCGGCCATGGTCGGGCTCATGGAGGCGAGTGTGGCGTGGGCCAGCAGTTTCGCGCCGTAGGGCGTGAGGTGCACGCCGTCGGCGGTGCGGGTGGCGCGGGGGCCGCCGGGCGCGGGCAGGGACTTGGCGTAGTTGCCGCCGGCGTCGGCCAGGGTGCGGCGCACGTCCACGAAGCGGCAGCCGGCCAGTGCGTCGATCTGCCGGGCGATGACGCCGTTGATGGCGGCCACGTCGGCGTTGAGTTTCGGGTCGGCCATGACCGGCGCGCCGATCCAGTAGATGCGGGCTTGGGGGTTGCCCTGGCGCGCGAGCTCCACGAGCCTGCGCACGCGCCGGGCGTATTCCGCATCCCAGCCCGGGCGGCCGAAGGCCACCTTGCCGCCGTCCGGGCGGGTGAGCGTCTGGTTGTCGTTGGTGGCGATCATGATGACCACCACATCGGGCCGGGCGGTCGTGGCGGCGGCGGCCATCTCGCGTTCCCAGTTGAAGAAGTCGGGCCGGGCCAGGCCGCTGGAGACCTTGCCCTTGGCGAAAAAGGCCGTGCCGGGCCGGCCGGCCAGCAGCGGGCGCAGGGCGTCGGCCAGGAAGATGGACAGGGAGTCGCCGGCCACGAGGACGCTGCGTCCGGCCGTGGCCATGACCGGCGTGGGCGTTTTTTCGGGCTGGCGCGGGGCCGGCTTTTCCGGGATCGGGGCAACGGCCGGGAAAGTCGTCGGGTTCTTGACGGCGACCGTGGCGAGCTTTGCCGGCGGCGTCTCGGGCCGGGGCGCGGCGGCCGGCTCCATGGCCTGGGCCGGTTCGGCCGGGGCCAGGGAAACGAGGCGCAGGGGCCTTCCGGGCGCGCCCAGGCGGTCGTCGGTACGCACGGCCACGGGGCCGCTTAAGGGATGGACGGCGGCCTTGTCCACGGCCAGGCGCACGGCGTAGGCCGCCACGGCCTGGCGCAGGGCGTGGCCGTCCGGGCGTTCGGCCGCCTCTCCGGGGTGTTCGTCGAGGTCGAGGTCGGCCACCAGGGCGCGCAGGGCATCGTCTCCGGCGGGGAAGGGCGTAGGCGGGGCGACCGGGGCCAGGCCGGGGTGCGTCGGGCGTGGCGAGGCGAAAAGCGCCGTCGCCAGGGCCAGGGCGGCCAGGGCGAAGCGTCCGCGGCGCAGGAGGGCAGGGGGCTTGGCGTTTGGCATGGTGGTTCGGGGTTTGCCCCGGCCGGACCGTCCGGCCGGGGCCTGGACGGGGGATTGCAAGGGCCGGGCCGAAACCGCCTCCTTATATTTATTTAAAATTACTGTATTTTCCATTCGGCAAGGGTGTCGACTCCCTGACGCCCGTTTCCGGGCCGGGCGCAAGCCGGTTGCCTTTTGGCGGCGTCGACGCTAGCCTACGCCGCAGCCTAAGAAGGACCAGCGAGCCCGTTGATGAATATCACAAGTTTCGAATTCGCGTTATTTTTTGCGGTGATTCTGCCGCTCAACTGGATGCTTCGCCGGTTCGCCGGGCCTTACCGGCTGTTTTTGCTGGTCTCCTCGTACGCGTTCTACGCCTCGTTCAACGCGAAATTCCTGCTGATCCTTTTGGTCTTCAGTTTTCTGACCTGGTTTTTCGCCGTGGTCTTCGCCGAAACCTCGGATTTGCGCTTCCGACGGTTCTGCCTCATCCTGTACGTGGCCTTCTCCCTGGGCATGCTCGTTTTCTTCAAGTATTACGAAATGCTCTATATCTCGGCCGACTGGCTCTTCCGGGTCTTCGCGGCGGCGAACCCCGTGCCGCTGCTCGATGTCATCATGCCCATCGGGATTTCCTTTTTCACCTTCCAGGGCATGAGCTACGCCATCGACGTCTACCGCGACCCGGCCAAGGTGGAGCGCAGCCTGGTCGAGGTCTTCTGCTTCATCGCCTTTTTCCCGACCATCCTGTCCGGGCCGATCCTGCGGGCCGGCAATTTTCTGCCGCAGCTCAAAAAGGAGCGGGTCGAGCCCGTGGACTTCACCCGGGCCTTTTATCTGCTCACTCGGGGGCTGCTCAAAAAAATCATCATTTCCAGCTACCTGTCCGAGCACATCGTGCGCACGACCTTCGGCGCGCCCGAGGGCTTTTCCTCGGCCGCGGTGCTGGTCGGGGTGCTGTCCTACGCGGCGCAGATCTACTGCGACTTTTCCGGCTATTCCGACCTGGCCCAGGGCGTGGCCCTGCTGCTCGGCTTCGACGTGCCGGACAACTTCAACGCGCCCTATTCCTCGCGTTCGCTGCGCGACTTCTGGCGGCGCTGGCACATCACCTTTTCCGTGTGGCTGCGCGACTACCTCTACATTTCCCTCGGCGGCAACCGGAAGGGCCGGGGCCGCAAGTACGCCAACCTGGTCACGACCATGGCGCTCGGCGGGCTGTGGCACGGCGCGGCCTACAACTTCCTCATCTGGGGCTTCATCCACGGCTTTGGCCTGGTGGGGAACCATCTGGTGACGGAATTTCGCGCCTCCCGGGCGGCGGCCAGGGAGGCCAAGGGGCTCGCCCCGGCAGAGCCGGGCTTCGGCGCGGCCGTGTGGTCCGGGGCCTGCTGGCTGCTCACCTTCTGCTACGTCTGCCTGGCCTGGGTCTTTTTCGGGGCCGAGGACGCGGGCAAGGCCGTGGACATCCTCCGGCGCGTGATCGCGTTCGATCCCTCCGGAGCCGGGTTCCGCCCGGCCTGCCTGGTGCTGGTCGTGGTGGTGGTGGCGGTGCAGCTCATGCACTTCACGGGCCGGGACGCCTTTCGCAAGAGCTTCGAGTGGCTGCCTTTTCCCATCCAGGGCGCGGTCCTTGGGCTGGTCGCGGCCTGCATCCTGAAGCTCGGCCCGGACGGCGTGCTGCCGTTCATTTATTTCCAGTTCTAGTTTTTTTCCTTTCTTTTCCGCCTTTTCCTCGATTCTGGTATTTTTCTTGTAAGCGGGAACCCGTTCTGGTATGGTGCAAGACCAGGATGGGGAAGCAGCCATGGCGGCTGCGCCTATTTGCAAGCGCCTCGAATCGTTGGGGAAACGAATCGTCACAGGAGGCTAGGGCGCTTGCTTGGCGCGGCGACAGGGACGCCGGCTGTATAAGTCTCTTATCCCATCCCGGGTCGCGTTTCTTACATTATCATGCTCCGTCCGGGGACGTGGCGCAGGCGATGGGGGTCGCCGGCGCGCGCACCGACGAGCGTCGAGGTGTTGCATGCGAAACCCGAGTCAGGTCCTCCTCCTGGCCGTTCTGATGGCGTCCCTGATCCTGCCCCCGGGCCTGTTGCCCGTGGCCGGCGCGACCGCGCCCGCCCAGGCCAAGTCCCGATCCGTCCTGCTGGTGGGCGATTCCCTGTCCATCGGCCTCGGCAAACAGCTCGACGCCGTCTTCGCCAACCGCGAAGGCGTGCGCTTCGCCCACCTGGGCAAGGTGTCGAGCGGGCTGGCCAATCCGGGATTCTTCGACTGGGACGCGCAGCTTGCCGCCCAGGTCAAGGCCCATCATCCCGATCTGGTGTTCATCATGCTCGGGGCCAACGACGACAAGCCCTTGCCGGCCCTTGGCGGCGGACAGGCCGCCTTCGGCACCAAGGCCTGGGACGCGGCCTACGCCGTGCGCCTGACCAGGCTGCACGCCATCGTCCGGGCCGAGAACCCCAGGGCTTCGGTCGCCTACATCGGCGTGCCGGTCATGGGCGATCCGGCGTTCAACGCCCTGATGCTCCATGTCAACGGCGTGATCAAAAAGACGGCCGAATCCCTGGCCGACGCCTCCTACATCGACGTCGAGGCCACCCTGGCCGACGCCTCCGGAGCCTACGCCCCGGTGGCCCGCACGGCCGACGGCAACGTGGTGAAGCTGCGCGCCGAGGATGGGGTGCACATTTCCGGGATCGGCTCGCGCCTGCTGGCCGCCCGCTGCCTGGAAGCCGTGGCCGGGACCCCGGGCCTGCCCGGCCGGGAGCTTTTGGCCGCCGTGGAAGACCGCGACGCCACGCCCCTGGCCGCCGCGCCGGCTCCGGTGCGCCTGGCCGAGGCCAAGGCTCCCAAGGCCGCGCCGGCCAAGATCGAGGCCGCCAAGGCCGAGGTGGTCAAGGCCGAACCCGCCAAGGCGCAGGCCGCGCCCGTCGTCGCGACGGCGGCCAAGGCCGCGCCGGTCAAGGTCGAGCCGGCCAGGCCCGCCGCGACCCCGGCCGCCTCCGGCGGCGCGTACGTGGTGGCCGACGGCGACACCCTGTGGTCCGTGGCCAAGCGCCTGGGCGTGTCGCCCGACGCCCTGGCCGCGGTCAATCCCGGCATCGACGCCCGCCGCATGTCCATCGGCCAAACCCTGGCCCTGCCCGCCGGCACGACGTTCGTGGCCGAGGCCAAGGCCGAGCCGGCCAAGACCGCTCCGGCCGCCCAGCCCGCTCCCGCGCCGCGCGCCGCCGGCGTGCACGTGGTGGCCGAGGGCGACAATTTCTGGAACGTGGCCCGGCGCTACGACGTGACCGTGGCCGCCCTGACCGCCGCCAATCCTTCCGCCGACCCGACCCGGCTGCGCATCGGCCAGGAACTGGCCCTGCCGGGCGAAAAGGCCGGCCAGGCCTCGGCCGTGGCCGCCGCGCCGGCCGTCGACCAGCGCTACGTGGTGGCCGACGGCGACAACCTCTGGTCCATCGCCCACCGCCTGGGCATCGACGTGGACCGTCTGACCCGGGCCAACGCCGCGGTCGATCCCCACAAGCTGCGCCCCGGCCAGGTGCTGAATCTTCCCGGCGTGGCCCGGGCCGAGCGCGAGCGCCCGGCCCCGGCTCCCAGGGCCGAGGAGGCCTCCGGCGCGGTGGTCGGCGACGCCGGCCTGTACCCGGTGGCCAAGGGCGACACCTTGTGGGCCCTTTCCCGCCGCTTCGGCGTGGACCTGGAGACGCTCCTTTCCTTAAACGGCGAGGTCGATCCCTCCCGCATGCAGGTGGGCCAGCTCGTGACCATTCCGGGCGGCGGGCCCTCGGCCTCGGCCGAGACCCTCGTTTTCCCGGTCAGCGCCGGGGATTCGCTGTGGAGCATCGCCCGGCGCTTCGACGTCTCCGTGGACGCCCTGGTCGCCGCCAATCCCGGTGTCGATCCCTTGCGGCTGCGCGAAGGCCAGACCCTGCGCGTGCCGTCTTCCCTGGCCGCCGTGGCCGCCTCGGGCGCGCCCAAGGAGGCCTCGCGCAAGGCTCCGGCCCCGGCCGCTCCGACCGCGGCCCGTCCGGCCGAGGCCCCGGCCCAGGCCCCGATCGCGCCCGCCGCGCTTGACGCGGCCGCCCGCGTGCATACCGTATCCGAAGGCGACACCCTGTGGGATCTGGCCCGCCGCTACGGCGTGAACGTGGCCGACATCCTGACGGAGAACGCCGGGCTCAACCCCGTGCGCCTGCGCGTGGGCCAGATGGTCCGGGTGCCCGGCGGCGCGGTGGCCATGGCCGCGCGCTAGCCTGGGGAACGCCGCACGAGCCCTGCGGACTGCGGCCGCAGGGGCGTCGGGGAGGCCTGCCAAGGGCGGCCGCCCCGGATCGGCAGAGGGGAAGTGCCCCGCACGGGCCGGGGATTTGACCGGCGGCGAGGAGCCGGCTAAAGGAAGTCCCCAGGAACGCAAAAGGCACAGGAACGGCTATGAGCGCTTCGTGGTGGGACGTCATGGGGAGCACGGCAGGGTATTCCCTCCTCATGAACACCCTCGACAACATTCGGGAAGTCGCGCCGACGACCGCTTTCGAACGCGGCGCGCCGATAAGTTTGGTGTATGCCGGCAGGGTGAGCGCGCCGGACGCCTCGGGGGCTTTCGCCTCGGGCGTCGGGTCCCTGACGGACGAGAGCGCCTGACACTGCCGCAGGCCACGGGCGAGTCGATCGAGACCATGCCCGGGGCCAAGGGGGAAACGCCATGAGCGCCATCACCTTTTCGAGCGCCCTGGGAGCCGAGACGGCGGGCAGCATCGTGACCAAGACCCTGGACACCTTCAACAACACCTCCTCGTCGTCCGGCACGTCCGGAACCGAGGGTTTCGCGCCCACCGACAAGCAGACCTTCGGCGCGCAGGTGGTGTCCAAGACCCTGGACTCCATGAACAGCGGCTCCGGCAAGTCGGCGTCGCACGACATGAGCCAGACCTACCAGTTTTCCAAGGACGTGCTCGGGGCCTACACCTCGGGCGTCGGTTCCCTGGCCGACGCCAACGCCTAGGGTCGGAGCCCTTAAAGAACGCGCCGGCATTTTTAAGAAAAGTTAATTGTATTAGCATATTGTCCCAGGAAAAAGCGTGCGGTTTTCCGGGGACGCGATACTGAGGCCGAACTTTTCATTGCAATCGGGCCGCGCGGGGCGGAAACGTCGGTTCCCGTCCGCGGATCGTCGCGCGCCCATGGGCGTTTTTCGCCTCCCTTCCCGCGTTCCGGCGGTCCTTGTGGACGGCGTCGCGGGTTTTTTCATGCCAGGAGGAAGACAGACGTGCGCAAGCTCAGGCGCGTGGACATCGACGTGCCCGTCGCGGACGGCGCGGACGCACAGACGCTGGCCGAACGGGTGGAAGGCTGGCTGGCCGGCCGGGCCGACCAGGGCTGGGAGGAAACGCCCGCCCCGGACGGCGCGTCGGTGCGGTTTCGGGTGCATCTGGAAGACGGCCCGCCGGCCGGGGATTTCGTCGCGGACCTGGGGCGCGACTGGCCGGAGCTGGCCGTGGTCACCTCGGTCATCGAGGAAGAGGACTGGGGCGCGGCCTGGATGGCCTTTTTCACGCCCATCGAAGTGGGCGGGGTCTACGAGATCGTGCCGCCGTGGCTGGCCGACAAGGACACCGGGGACCTGCGCCCCATCTGCATCGAGCCCAAGATGGCCTTCGGCACCGGCCACCATCCGACCACGGCCCTGTGCCTGGAGGCCTTCGCCGAGGCTTGGCGCGCCGGGCGCATCCGGCCGGGCATGCGCTTCCTCGACCTCGGCACGGGCTCGGGCATCCTGGGCATCGGTCTTTGCCGGCTGGGTCTTTCCGGCGCGGGCCTGGACATCGACCCGCAGGCCGTGTGGTGCGCCGCCGAGAACGTGCGCCAAAACGGCGTGGCGCAGGCCATGTCCCTGGCTGTGGGCGGCGTGGGCAGCCTCGCCCCGGACGCCGCCTTCGACGTGGTCGTGGCCAACATCCTGGCCCCGCCGCTGATCGCCATGGCCGGACGACTGGTCCGCCACGTGGCCGGGGGCGGGTTGCTCGTGCTTTCGGGCCTGCTGACCACCCAGGCCCCGGACGTGGCCGCCGCCTACGTGGCCGCCGGCCTGCCCGAGCCCGCCGTGCGGGAATCCGGCGAATGGGCCGGCCTGGTCTGGGGGTGATTTACTTTCCCTGGAAACGGGATTAAGGCTTCGCTTTGCCCGTCTTGAACCATAAATCCAAACCGCGCTTAAGGCTTCAGCCATGCACCTGAAAAAACGTGTTCTCGTCACCGGCGGCGCCGGCTTTCTCGGCTCGCACCTGTGCGAACGCCTCATCGAACGGGGTTGCGACGTCATCTGTCTGGACAACTATTTCACCGGCTCCAAGCAAAACGTCATGCATCTGCTCGACAATCCGCACTTCGAGCTCATGCGCCACGACGTGACCTTCCCCCTCTACGTCGAGGTCGACGAGATCTACAACCTGGCCTGCCCGGCCTCGCCCATCCACTACCAGCACGACCCGGTGCAGACCACCAAGACCAGCGTGCACGGGGCCATCAACATGCTCGGCCTGGCCAAGCGGCTGCGCGCCAAGATCATGCAGGCCTCCACCTCCGAGGTCTACGGCGACCCGTCCGTGCACCCCCAGCCCGAGTCCTACTGGGGCAACGTCAATCCCATCGGCTTCCGCTCCTGCTACGACGAAGGCAAGCGCTGCGCCGAGACCCTCTTTTTCGACTACCGCCGCCAGCACAACCTGCGCATCAAGGTGGCCCGCATCTTCAACACCTACGGTCCGCGCATGCACCCCAACGACGGCCGCGTGGTGTCCAACTTCATCATCCAGGCGCTTCGGGGCGAGCCGCTGACCGTCTACGGCCAGGGCCAGCAAACCCGCTCTTTTTGCTACGTGGACGACCTGATCGAGGCCTTCCTGCGCCTCATGGACACGCCCGACGACTTCACCGGCCCGGTCAACACCGGCAACCCGGGCGAATTCACCATCCTGGAACTGGCCAAGCTGGTCATCGAGTATACCGGCTCCAAGTCGGTCATCGACTACCGGCCCCTGCCCCAGGACGATCCCAAGCAGCGCCGCCCGGACATCACCCTGGCCAAGGCCAAGCTCGGCTGGGAGCCCAAGGTGCCGCTGACCGAGGGCCTCAAGAAGACCATCGCCTACTTCGACGAATTCCTGCGCAAGCAGGCCTAGCGGAGCGCGTTGTCCCCCATGCCGATGACGCACGACGCAGCAACAAGCCGCCCCGCCTGCCGGCGGGGCGGCAAGATTTCCCTTGTGGTGCCCGTCTACAACGAGAGCAAGGGCCTTTGCGCCTTGCGCGACGCCCTGGTCGCCGTGATGGACGCGCTCCCCTACGAATGGGACTGCATCCTGGTCGACGACGGCAGCCGCGACGACTCCTGGGCCGTCATCGAATCCCTGTCCGCCGCCGACCCGCGCTTCAAGGGCCTGCTGTTCTCGCGCAACTTCGGCAAGGAGATGGCGCTGACGGCCGGCGTGGAAGCCGCGGTGGGGGCCGGGGCCGTCATCTGCCTCGACGCCGACCTCCAGCATCCGCCCGAGATCATCCCGGAGCTCGTCGCCAAATGGGAGGAGGGCTACGACATCGTGGCCACCATCCGCGAAAAGGTGGCCGACTACTCCCTGGTCAAAAAGCTCGGCTCCAAGGGCTTCTACTGGTTCATGCGCCGGTTCACCGACCTGGACCTGCCGCCCAATTCCACGGACTTTCGCCTCCTCGACAGCAAGGTCGTGGAGACGCTCTCCCAGTTCACCGAGGGTTCGCGGATGTTTCGCGGCATCATCGACTGGATGGGCTACAAGAAGACCTACATCTCCTTCTGCGCTCCGGCCCGCAGCCAGGGCGAGCCGGCCTATTCGGTGAAAAAGCTCTTCAACCTGGCCATCAACAGCTTCACCTCCTTTTCGCTGGTGCCGCTGCGCCTGGCCGGCTACCTGGGCCTTGGCATCATGGCCGTGACCATGCCGCTTTTGTGCCTCATGGTGCTGGCCAACTGGTTCGTGGGGGCCAACATCACGCCCATCGCCTTCTTCACGGTCTTCAACACGCTTCTCATCGGCATCGTCCTGTGCGCCCTGGGCATGATGTCGCTCTACATCGGCCACATCCACACCGAGGTCGTCAACAGGCCCCTTTACATCGTGCGCTGCCGGGCCGGAAGCTGGGACGGCCAGGCCTGATGCTGCCCGACGCGCCGCTTTTCTCCATCATCATCCCCTTCAAGGCTCCCGGCCCCTACCTGGCCGAAAGCCTGCCGCACCTGCTCGCCCTGCGGGAGGCCTCCTTCGAGGTCATCCTCCTGCCCGACGAGCCCATGGACGTGGGGGCCTGGACCGACGACCCGCGCGTGACGGCCGTGGCCACGGGCGCGGTCTCGCCGGCGGTCAAGCGCGACCGGGGGGCCGAGGTTTCGCTCGGGCGCTGGCTGGCCTTCATCGACGACGACGCCTACCCGGACCCGGCCTGGCTCACCGTGGCCCGGCTGGCCTTCGAGGCCGATCCCGGCCTCGCCGCCGTGGGCGGCCCGGCCGTGACCCCGCCCGACGACCCCTTCTGGGCCCGGGCCTCGGGCGCGGTGTTTCTAAGCCGCCTGACCGGCTTTCCCGAGCGCTACCGGCCGACTCCGCCCAGCCGCGAGGTGGACGACTGGCCCACGGTCAACCTGATCGTGCGGCGCGACGCCTTCTTCGCCGTGGGCGGCTTCGACACCGCCTGCTGGCCCGGCGAGGACACCAAGTTCTGCCTGGACCTCGTGCACAAAAAGGGCGGGACCATCCGCTACCTGCCCCAGCTCTTCGTCTGGCACCACCGCCGGCCGGGGCTCAAGAAGCACCTGCGCCAGGTGGGCAACTACGGCCTGCACCGGGGCCATTTCGTGCGGGTGCATCCCGAGACCTCGCGCCGGCTGCGCTATTTCCTGCCGGCGGCCTGGGTGCTTTTTCTGGCCGCGGCCGTGCTCCACGGCCTGTTCGTCCTGGCCGGCCTGCCGGTCTGGTGCGGCGGCGGGGCGCTCATCGGCCTCGGGTTTGCCGCCTACGCCGTTTTTTTGCTCCTGGTCCTTGGCGACCTCCTGCGTTTCGAGCCCTTGTCCGTGGCCCTGGCCGCCATCCCGTTCGTGGCGCTCACCCATGTCTGGTACGGCCTGCGCTTTCTGCTCGGCCTGACCAAGAAGAAACTGATCAGCAGCCTCGGCAGGTAACATGAAGATTTCCGTGGCCTATCCGCCGCTTTCCTCGGAGAAGGGGACCCCGCTTCTGTCGCAGAACCGGCAGTTCCAGTGGTTCACCAACCCCACCTACATCTATCCCATGGTGCCGTCCTACGCCGCGAGCCTGCTCGCCGCGCGCGGCCACGACGTCTCCTTCGACGACGGCATCGCCGACGAGATGAGCTACGAGGCCTTCATGGCCGATCTGGTCAAAAAGGCCCCGGACCTGGTGGCCATGGAGACCAAGACCCCGGTGGTCACCCGCCACTGGAAGATCGTGGCGGAGCTCAAGGCCCGGCTGCCGCAAACGACCGTGGTCCTCATGGGCGACCACGTCACGGCCCTGCCGCGCGAGTCCATGGAGCACTGCCCGGTGGACTACGTCATCGCCGGCGGCGACTTCGACTTCATCCTGGCCGACCTGGCCGACTGCCTCGCCGGCAAGCCCGTGGCCATGCCGGCCGGGGTGTGGCGGCGCGAGAACGGCGAGATCGTCGACGGCGGCATGGGGGACCTCAGCCACAACCTGGACGAACTGCCCTACATCGACCGCGACCTGACCAAATGGCAGCGCTACGCCTATAAAAACGGCAACTTCAAGTACACGCCCGGCACCTACGTCATGGCCGGCCGCGACTGCTGGTGGGGCCGCTGCACCTTCTGCTCCTGGACAACGCTCTTTCCCGGCGCGACCTACCGCACGGTCTCGCCCGAGCGCCACGTGGCCGAGATCGAGAGGCTCGTGGCCGAACGCGGCGTGCGCGAGATCTTCGACGACTCGGGCTGCTTCCCGCGCGGGGCTTGGCTGGAGGAATTCTGCGGCCGCCTCATCGACAAAGGCCTGCACAAGAAGGTCGTCATGGGCTGCAACATGCGCGTGGGCGAGCTCACCCAGGACCAGTGGAACCTGCTGAAAAAAGCCAATTTCCGCTTCATCCTCATCGGGCTGGAGTCCATGTCCCAGGTCACGCTCAACCGGCTCAAGAAGGGCATCCAGGTGTCCCAGATCGAGCAGACCGTGGCCATGGCCAAGAAGGCCGGCCTCGAACCCCACATCACCACCATGGTCGGCTATCCCTGGGAAACCCGCGAGGACGCGCGGCGCACCATCGACTTCGCCAAGTCGCTCTTTTCCCGGGGCCTGCTCAACACGCTCCAGGCGACCATCGTCGTGCCCTATCCCGGTACGCCGCTCTTCGAGGAGGCCCGCTCCAACGGCTGGCTGACCACCGAGAACTGGGACGACTACGACATGCGCGCCTCGGTCTGGAAAAGCCCGATCTCCAATGAGGACGTGTTGCAATTCAAGGACGAGTTGTATAAAGCCGCCTTGACGCCGGCGTTCATCGCACGGAAAATCATGAGCATCCGCGATGTGGATGACGTGAAGTTCCTGTTTCGGGCCGCCGGCAAGCTCTTCGGGCACCTGCTCAACAAAAGTCGCGGCAAGGGCTGCGGCTGCAAATGACGCCCGCCCGGCCGGTTTCGCGCCCACCTCGCGCGGCCGGTCGAACGAAGACCAGGGAGCGCTAGGCTTGGACCGTGTCTCGGTGGTGGTCACCACCAAAAACGAAGCCCAAAACATCGGCGCCTGCCTGGCCTCCGTCGCCGCCCAGGACATTCCCCGGGAAGCGATCGAGATCATCGTCGTGGACAACGGCAGCACCGACGACACCAAGGCCATCGCCGCACGCTTCGCCGACGTCGTGCGCGACAAGGGACCCGAGCGCTCGGCCCAGCGCAACCACGGCATGCTCGAACTCGCCACGGGCGCGTACGTCATGTTCCTCGACGCGGACATGATCCTCTCGCGCACGGTGGTGCGCCGCTGCCTGGAGGCCATGGCCGCCGGCGGCCATGTGGCCCTGCACATCCCGGAAATCGTGCTCGGCGCGGACTATTTCCCGTCCGTGCGCCGCTTCGAGCGCAGCTTCTACGACGGCACCGTCATCGACGGCGTCCGTTTCATCAAAAAAGACGCATTCGCCGCCGTGGGCGGCTTCGACGTGTCCCTGACCGGCCCCGAGGACTGGGACCTGGACAAGAAGCTCAAGGGCATCGGAACCATAGGCCTCCTGTCGCGCTACGATTTCGACGCGGTGGACGCCTACGTGGCGGGGCTCGCGCCCGGGGACATCCCCGAGGCGCTCATCGCCTTCGAGGAACGTTCCGGGCTTGACACGCCGCTTCTTTTCCACAACGAAGCCGCTTTCGACCTCGTCCGCTACCTGAGGAAGAAGACGTACTACACGGGCAGCGCCGAGGCCTACATCGCCAAATGGACCGGGCAGGATCCCGACATCCGCCGCCAGTACGGCGCGGCCTACCGGTTTCTTGGCGTCTTCGTCGAACAAGGCCGCTACCGCAGGCTCCTTTCCCACCCCGGAAAGGCCTGCGGCATGTATTTTCTGCGCTTTCTCGTGGGCGTGACGTTTCTGGCGAAAAGGACGCGCCAGGCCAGGGCGTCGTAACGCCGTTTCGGGAAATCCGCCCAATCCGTCAAAAGGAGACAACCCCGTGGCAGTCGCCATCGTCACCGGCTCGGCCGGCCTCATCGGTTCCGAAACCGTGAAATTTTTCAGCGACAAAGGCTTCGACATCGTCGGCATCGACAACAACTTCCGCAAGACCTTCTTCGGCGAGGACGCGGACACCTCCTGGAACCGCAAGCGCCTGGAGCAGACCCACAAGAACTACACCCACTACGACGCCGACATCCGCGACCACGAGTCCATCAGCAAGATCTACGGCCGCTACGGCAAGAACGTGAAGGCCGTCATCCACTGCGCCGCCCAGCCCTCCCACGACTGGGCCGCCTCGGACCCCTACATGGACTTCACCGTCAACGCCAACGGCACCCTGGTCATGCTGGAGAACTTCCGCCAGCACTGCCCCGAGGCGACCTTCATCTTCACCTCCACCAACAAGGTCTACGGCGACACGCCCAACTATCTGCCCCTGATCGAAAAGGAAACCCGTTGGGAAATCGACCCGTCCCACCCCTACGTGGACGGCATCGACGAGACCATGTCCATCGACCACACCAAGCACAGCCTGTTCGGCGCCTCCAAGGTGGCGGCCGACGTGCTGGTGCAGGAATACGGCCGCTACTTCGGCCTGCACACGGGCGTGTTCCGCGGCGGCTGCCTCACCGGCCCGGCCCACTCCGGCACGCGCCTGCACGGCTTCCTCTCCTACCTCATGCGCTGCTGCATCAACGGCAAGAAGTATTTCATCTACGGCTACAAGGGCAAACAGGTTCGCGACAACATCCACTCCCACGACCTGGTCAACAGCCTGTGGCACTTCTTCGAAAAGCCTCGCGTCGGCGAGGTCTACAACATGGGCGGCGGCCGCTACTCCAACTGCTCCATGCTGGAAGCCATCGCCATGTGCGAGGAGATCTCGGGCAAGAAGCTCAACTACGAATACGACGAGACCAACCGCATCGGCGACCACATCTGGTGGATCAGCGGGCTCAAGAAGTTCGAGCAGCACTACCCGACCTGGAAGATGGAATACGACGTGCCGGCCATCCTCCGGGAAATCTACGAGACCCAGAAAGACGTCGTCGAGACGGCGTAGCGATACGAGTGAAGATGCCTCCGGCGGCCGGGGGGGATGATCCCCCCCGGTCCCCCCCGATGGTGGGGCAAGCGCGGGGCCGGCCCGCCCGCCGCTTCGCGACGGACAGGCCGGCCCCGCACTTGCCCCACACGTCGTTGGAGGCCTGGCGACGCGTGAGCCGGTCGATGTGACGGCGCTTTTCCCCTTCACCCTTTAAGAGTTTTTTGGGAGGGTGGGGGTCCGGGGGAGGGAACCTTTTTTTGCAAAAAAAG
>NZ_JARKOZ010000162.1 GCF_029978005.1 Solidesulfovibrio sp.
GGCTTTGCGGCCTGCGTCGCCCGGCCCATTTCCGCCACCACAACGACCGACGCCCCGCCGCCCGACGTTCCCGTCCACCGCCCCGCTCGCCCCGTCGGGGAGGGTCCGGGAGGGGGTCACCCCCTCCCGGCCGCCGGAGGCATTAAAAAAATCCCGCCTCCAGGGGCGGATTGACCAGATACGCCGCTCCCTCTGCCGCCCTCGCCCCCGCCTCGGCCGCGTCTCCTCCTCCCCGTGCCGGGGCCAGGCGGACCTTGCGGCCTTCGACGCGCAGCCGGCCGGCGGCCAGCCAGGCCAGGGCCTGGGGGTAGATGCGGTGTTCCATGGCCAGGATGCGCGCGGCGAGGCTGGCCGCGTCGTCGTCGGGCAGGGCCGGCACGGCGGCCTGGATGACGATGGGGCCGTTGTCCATCTTCTCGTCCACGAAATGCACGGTCGCGCCGGCGATGGTCACGCCGTAGGCGGCCGCGTCGGCCTGGCCGCGGATACCGGGGAAGCTCGGCAGGAGCGCCGGGTGGATGTTGAGGATGCGTTCGCGGAAGGCGGCGATGAATTCGGGGGCGAGCAGGCGCATGAAGCCGGCCAGGACCACGGCCCGGGCTCCGCTTTCCCGCACGGCGGCGAGGAGCGCCGCGTCGAAGGCGGCCCGGTCCGGAAAGTCGCCGTGGGGCAGGACACGGGCGGGGAGGCCGTGCTTCCGTGCCCGGTCCAGGGCCAGGGCGTCGGCCTTGTTGGACACCACGGCCGTGATGCGGGCGTCGATGCGGCCCGCCTCGATATGTTCGATGATCGATTGCAGGTTCGAGCCCGTCCCCGAGACGAGGACGGCGACCGGCAGCGTCACTTCGCGTCTCCGCTTGCCAGGGCGTCGGCCACGAGGGCCTCGGCCAGGGCCGGCACGGTGTAGGCCTCGGCCACGACGTCGGGGGCGAGGCCGTATTCGCCGAGGGTCTTGGCCGTGATCGGCCCGATGCAGGCCGTCTTGACCTTGTGTTCCTTGAGGAGTTCGGGCGTGATCCTGGCGAAGAAGTTCTTCACCGTGGAGGAGCTGGTAAAGGTCACGTAGCGGATCTCGCCGGATTTGACGGCCTCGACGATCTCGGCCGGGTCCTGGTCGACCGGGCGAGTGTCGTAGACCGGCAGCACGTCGACGTCGGCTCCGGCTTCGGCCAGCTTTTCCGGGAGCACTTCCCGGGCCTCGCGGGCGCGGGGGATGAGCACCTTGGCTCCGGCCACGCCCCGGACGAGCAGGCCTTCGACCACGGATTCGGCCACGAAGCGCTCGGGCAGGAAATCGGGCCGGATGCCGCGCGCCGCCAGGGCCTCGGCCGTGGCCGGGCCGATGGCCGCCACCTGGATGCCGGCGAAGGCGCGCGCGTCCAGGGCCAGGGCGTCGATCTCGTCGAAAAAGCATTTGACGCCGTTGACCGAGGTGAAGACCACCCAGTCGTAGTTGTAAAGCCGCCCCAGGGCCTCGCGCACCGGGGTGGCGTCGGCCAGGGGCACAATCTCGATGGCCGGGAATTCGTAGCAGCAGGCCCCCTGCTCGGCCAGCAGGCGCACCAGGTCGCTCGCCTGTTCGCGGCTTCTGGTCACGACCACGCCCTTGCCGAGCAGCGGCCGCTTCTCGTACCAGGACAACGTCTCGCGCAGGGAGACCACGCCGCCGACGACGAAGAGCGACGGCGGGGCGAAGCCGTGTCTGGCCGCCTCCTCGGGCATGGTGGCCAGCGTGGCCACCAGGCTCTTGTGGCGGCAGGTGGTGCCCCAGCGCACCAGCGCGGCCGGAGTGTCCCCGGGCATGCCGGCGGCTATGAGGTTTTCCGTGATGTGGGGGAGGTTTTTGACCCCCATGAAAAAGACCAGGGTGGAGCCCGAGGTGGCGAAAGCCTTCCAGTTGAGGGAGCTTTCGGCCTTGGTCGGGTCCTCGTGGCCGGTGATGAACGACACCGAGGAGCAAAACGACCGGTGGGTGATGGGGATGCCGGCGTAGGCCGGGGCGGCCACGGCCGAGGTGACGCCGGGCACCACCTCGAAGGGGCAGCCGGCGGCCACGAGCTCCTCGGCCTCCTCGCCGCCGCGCCCGAACACGAAGGGGTCGCCGCCCTTGAGCCGGGCCACGGTCTTGCCCGAGGCGGCCATGGCCACGAGCAGCTCGTTTATCTTGTCCTGGGGCAGGGTGTGGTCGCCGCCCTTCTTGCCGACGTAATAGATTTCCGCGTCGGGGCGGGCGAAATCGAGGAAGGCCTTGTTGGCCAGGTAGTCGTAGACCACGACGTCGGCCCGGGAGAGGATTTCCTTGGCGCGCAGGGTGAGCAGCCCCGGGTCGCCGGGCCCGGCCCCGAGAAGATAGACTTTGGACATGGAATCGCCTTTGGCTGGAGTAACGAAGCCGCGAAGACCGCGACATAGCGGGGAACGGCCCGTCTTTCAAGGGGGCCGGCCCGGCCGGGGGACCGGGGGAGGCCCCGGCCCGGTGCACGAAGATACGCCGGAGACCGGCTAGGGGCCGTCGTGCCAGTCCTTCTGCGCCCCACACAGGCACAGGTTGGTCGCCAAGTCGAGGACGCAGTCGCTGGCCAGATGCCCGGCGGAGGACACCAGCATGGCGGCGCGGCCCTGGTCCGGCACCATGCCGTTGTCGAAGAGGTAGTTTATGACCACGCGCTTGTTGCCGCCTTCCAGGGGCGTGACGGACTCCACCCGCGCCTCGTAGAGGCCGAGGCTGTGGCAGCGTTGCCAGACCTTGGAGAAAAGGGTCAGATAGCGGGCTTCCGCGCCGCCGGTGGCCCTGGTGCAGCCAAGGCCCGCCGCGACGAGGGCGGCGCCCACGAGCAGGGAGGCAAGCATCGACTTTCGCATGGAGGCTCCAACGTGTTTTCGGGGAAAATACATGGATTCGCCAAAACGGCAAGCCCGCCCGGGAGTCCTGGCGGCTTTGACTTACGCCCGCGAACGTTGCAAAACGACTTCGTTTGCCAGGAGGACCGCCGTGTCGCCGCGCCTTTTCACGCGCTTCTTGCCGCTGTTTCTATTGTGCTGCGCCCTGGGCGCGCCCGCCCTGGCCCAGGAGGACTACCGCGCCGTGCTGGCCGATCAGGCGGGCGTCTTTCCCGGCGCGGAGTTCAAGAAGATCTTCCGGTTTCCCAAGGCCACGGTGGTGACCTTCGAGACCGGCGAGCCGCCGGCGGCCATCAGCGCCTTCTACAAGAAAGACATGACCGCCCGGGGCTGGACAGTGGAAGTGGACGACGTGAACGATACGGCTTCGTATCTGCTTTTGACCAAAAAGGGCCGACGTTGCATCGTGGAGGCCCAACGGGGGCTGCCGGGCCGCACCGGCTTCAGCCTGAGCCTCTAACCCGCCCCCGATCCCGGATGCCGCACTGATGCTTGCGCGCCTTTTTTCCGCGACGGCCCCCACGGGGCCACGTTCCTAGGCCACGCCCATGCCAAGCGCCACACCGTCCAAGCTCGCGGGGAGCATCCGCCGCCTGCCCCGCCTCGTCGCCCTGGCCGCCGTCTGCGGCGCGCTGCTGGTGTTCGTCCTGCCCTACGCCGCCCGGCAGGTGATCGGCGCGCAACGCCTCAAGGCCGTGGCCGAGCAGACCCTCACCGACGCCCTGGGCCGCCGCGTGACCATCGACGGCGAGGTGTCGGTCATGTTCGCGCCCTGGTTCGGCCTGGTCATGGGACCGGTGTCCGTGGCCGAGGGGCCGGAATTCGGCGACGGCCCCATGCTCTCGGCCCGCCGCCTGGAAATGACCATCCGCATGCTGCCGCTGGCCGCCCGGGTGGTGTCGCCGGGCTCGGTGCGGGTGCGCGATCTGGCCGTGCACCTGCGCCGCGACGCATCCGGCCGCGGCAACTGGGAGGACCTCGCCGCCCCGCGCACGGCTGCGGCCGCCGAGGCCCCGGGCTGGGAGATTGCCCCGGAACCCCGCGACATCCTGGTGGAAAACGCCTCCGTGGACTACCGCGACGCGACTACGGGTCGGGCCATGTCCGTGCGCGACGTGACGCTCAAGACCGGCCAAGGCCAGCCCTTCTCCTTTTCCCTGGCCTTCAAGGCCGACGGGTTCCTGCCCGGCGGCTCCCTGGAATGCCACGCCGGGGGCAAAGCCTCCCTGGACCCGGCCAGCGGCGCGTTCACCCTGGAAAAGACCCTGGTGGAAACCGACCTCGTCCTGGACCGGCCCCTGGTGGCCGGCGGGGCCTCGCCCACGCGCGTGGTGGCCCGCCTGGCCGCCGCCTACGACCCGGCCACGGGCCAACTTTCCCTGACCGGCCTCGACGCCCGGCTCCCCGGCGCGCGCCTGACCGGCTCGGCCCTGGCGGTCGCGCCGGCCGGCATTCCCAAGGTCCGCGCCGCCCTGGGCCTGGACCTGGACATGCACGGCTCCTGGCGCGACATCCTGGGGCTCGTTCCGGCCGAGGGGCCGGACAGCCTCGTGGCCGCGCCGCCGACCACGCCCCGCGAGCCGGCCCCGGCCGCCGCCGAGGACGCCATGTTCTCGGCCGAGGTCCCGTCGCCCGGGCCGGGCCGGGCCTCGCTCTCCCTCAACCTCTCGGCCGAGCCGGGGCTTTTTTCCGTGGACGGCCTGACCCTGTCCCTGCCCAAGGGCCGCATCGTGGGCGCGGGCCGGTTGGTCCCGGGCGCGCCGGCCTCCCTGGACGCCAGCCTTCGGGCCGAGGACGTGGATTTCGACGCCCTGCCCCGGCCCGCCGGCCGGACCACCTGGCCCTGGCCCCTGCCCTGGCCCACGGACGGCGCGGCCGACGCCCGGCTGGAGCTGCGCCGCTGCAAGATCGGCGGGCTGACCGTGTCCGACGGCCACGTCACCGCCCGGGCCCAGGACGGCATCCTGCGCCTGGCCCCGGCCTCCTTCGCCCTGCCCGGCGGCATCGTCTCCCTGGACGCCCGGTTCGACGCCGGCCTGCCCCCGGCCTCGGGCGCAAAGACCCCGCCCGAGAGCCTGGGCGTGGACGTCCGGGCCACTATCCAGCCCTTTTCCGGGGAGGCCGGACCCGTCGCCCAGCCGAGCCAGGCACGGCTCCTGGGACGGCTTCGCGCCGAAGGGGCCAAGGGCAACCTCTCGGCCCAGAGCCCGGACCCGGCCCGGGCCCTGGCCGTGCTCGGCCTGGCCGAGGCGGTCCCGTCCGGCGGCCCCCTGGAAGCCAAAAGCGCCTTCAGCCTGACCCCGGGCATCAATCGCCTGGCGGCCAAGGCTTCGCTCACGGGCCTCGAAGGCAAGCTCGCCGGCGCGACCCTGCGCGGACACGTCTCCTACGACGCCGACGCGCCCGTGCCCGTGGATTTCGATCTGGCCCTGGACAGCCTGGACCCGGACCGCCTGTCCGGCATGGCCGGGCTGGCCGGCGGCGCGACGGAACCGGCCGGCGCGGCCGGTTCCGCGCCCAAGGCCGAGGGCAAGCTGCGCCTGGATCGCCTGTCCGGCCGAGGCCTCGACGCCCGCAACCTGGCCCTGAACCTGACCCTGGACGGCCGCCGCCTGGACGGGGCCGTGACCGGCGGGGAGCTTTTCGGCGGCAAGGTGTCCGGCAAGTTCGAGGCCGAGGCCTCGGGCCGGGCCACGGGCAGCCTGCAACTTTCCGGGGCCGAGGCCAGACGCCTGCCGGGCCTGGCCGGATCGGGCCTTTCCGGCGCGGTCACGGCCAAGGCCTCCCTCGAGGCGGCCGCCCCGGCCAAGGGCCATCCGGCGGCCGTTTCCGCCGTCATCGAGGCCGACGCGCCCCAGCTTGCGCTCGGATCCGGGGGCAAGGCCCAACCCCTGTCCGGGGCCAAGGCCACGCTCACGGTCAAAGGTCGACGGGCTGCCGGCGAGGGCTTCGAGGGCGACGCCAATCTCGTCCTCGGCCTGGCTTCGGGCTTCGGCCTGCGCGAGGCGCGCCTGGCCGCCGCCGGCCCCCTGAACCTGGACGCCTCGGGAAAATGGCACGACCTTGCGCCGCTCAAGGTCGAAGCCTCGGGGGTGCTGCGGGCATCGGAAACGGGCAAGGCCGTCAAGGCCAGCCTGGCCGGGCAGGTCGCGCCCGACGGCGCGGGCGGCTTTTCCGCCTCGGACCTGCGCCTGGACGCCGGCGGCCTGGCGGCCACGCTCAAGCTGGCCAAAAAGGGCGGCGAAGCCGGGCCGGTGAGCTTTTCTCTGGAGACGGGGAACCTGGCCCCGCGCAGGATCCTCGCCGACTGGGGCCTGGCCCCGCCCGAGGGGCTGGCCGCCGACAAGCTGGCCAGGGCCTCCCTGGCCCTTTCCGGCACGGCCACGGCCGAAGCCTGCGACATCAAGCGCCTGAGCCTTTCCGTGGACGACGTGAACGTCACAGGTGGGGGGCAGCTGGCCGGCTTCGACCCCAAGCGCGGCAAATGGGACCTGCGCGTGGACCGGCTGGACTGGGACGCCTACTTCCCCCGGCCGCCGGCGGCCGGGCCGCCGCCCCTGTCCGAGCTGCGAAAGCCCCTGGACCTGCGCCTCGTGCGCGAGCTGGCCCTGGACGCCCACATCGCCTTCGGCTGGCTCAAGAAAGGCAACGTGACCTTCGACGCCTCCTCGGTCACGGCCAGCGCCAAGGGCGGCCAGTTCACCTACCGCCAGGAATCGCCCCGCTTCTACGGCGGCCGCTTCTTCGCCGAAATACGCGGCGACGCCAGGGACACGGCGCTCAAGACCCTCGTCGAACTCAAGCTCGAAAGCATCGAGATCGCGCGCTTCCTCTGGGACTGGGCCGAGGGCAACACGCTCGACTCCGGCGCGGCCACCTTCATCCTGGCCGCGCGCACCAGCGGCGAGAACGAGCAGGAGCTGCGCGGCAACCTGGCCGGCAACGCCAGCCTGCAGATCACCCGCGGCAACCTCAAAGTGCGCGAGCCCGCCTCCAAGCCCGGGGCCGAGCCCACCTACGAGCGCATCCCCTTCGACGTCTTCTCCTCGTCCTGGTTCTCCAAGGGCGGGGTGGCCCACTCCGACGACTTCCGCATCGAAAGCCCGCGCATGCGCGTGGCCGGCAAGGGCTTCGTGGACCTGCGCGACGAGTCCATCAACCTGTCGCTTTC
>NZ_JARKOZ010000164.1 GCF_029978005.1 Solidesulfovibrio sp.
TTTGCGGCCTGCGTCGCCCGGCCCATTTCCGAGACCACCACTGCCGACGCAACGCCGCCAACCGTTCCCACCTGCCTCCCCACCCGCACTCGTCGGGGAGGTCCAGGAGGGGGTCACCCCCTCCTGGCCGCCGGAGGCATCTTCAATCTTATCAACCCTCACCCTCTCACTCCCCTCGCCTGCTCACAAAACGAACCCCATCCCGTTCAATCCCCGCCTGTCTTCCTCCAACGCGCGGCCGGCAGTGGTCAGGTAGTCGCCGACCATGAGTCCGTCCGCGCCGGCAGCCATGGGGGCGAGGGCCGCGTCCGGGCCGAACACGGCGGGCCGGCCGCCGCAGATGCGGATTTGCCGGTCGGGCAGCAGGAAGCGCAGCAGGATGACGATGCGCCGGGCTTCGTCGCGGGAGAGGACGGGTTGGGAGGCGAGGGGGGTGCCGGGGATGGGGTTGAGGAAATTGACCGGTATGGAGAACGCGCCGGCTTCGAGGAGGGTGAGCGCCAGATCGGCGCGGTCTTCCCAGGTTTCGCCCATGCCGAACAGGCCCCCGGAGCAGATGGGGATGTCGAGTTTGCGGCAGGCGCGCAGCACGTTCAGGTTGTCGTCGAAGGTGCGGGTGGTGCAGATTTCGGGGTAGAAGGCCCGGGAGGTTTCGAGGTTGTGGTGGTAGGCGGCCATGCCCGCGTCCTTGAGGCGGGCCAGGGCGTCTTCGGAGAGCACGCCGAGGGAGGCGTCGGCGGCCATGGGCAGTCTGGCGATGCCGGCCAGGGCCTGGGCGGCGCTTTCGAGTTCGGCTGCCGGCAGGGCCCGGCCCGAGGCGACCAGGCCGAAGCGGGCGACGCCGTGGCGGGCCATGGAGGCGGCGGCTTCGACGATGCGTTCGGGCGGCAGCAGGGCATGTTGCGGGGTGTTGGTGGCGTAGTGGCCGGACTGGGCGCAGAAGGCGCAGTTTTCGCCGCAGCGGCCGGATTTGGCACTGATGATGGCGCACAGGGAGACGGCGTTTCCCCGGCGGGCGCGGCGCACGGCGTCGGCGGCGGCGGCGAAGGCGTCGAGGGTTTCGCCGGTGGCTTGGGGCAGGGTTTCGAGCAGGCGGCGGCGGGCGGCGTCGGAGAGGAACGCGCCGCCCTCGAGGGGACGCGAGAGTTCCGCGACAAGGCTCTGGGCGTGTGACATAGGCACCTCGGGAGATTGCTCATAGTCCCGGGCGGGCTTTTCGGCAAGGGGCGTCGGTGGGGTGGTCAAGCTTGATTTCTTGAAGGATGTTCCTCATAGAGTATGGAGTGTATTTTCGTCGTTCCCCGCCGGGGGGAGCGCGACGCGTGTTTTTGCAGCGACACAAGGCGAGCTTTGCCGAAGGAGAGCGACAGTATGTGGAAGAGCACCAGACGATTGGCTTTGGGGCTGTTCGCGGCCCTGGTTCTGGCCGCCCCGGCCCTGGCCGCGGATTACCAGATTCCGGTGGTGACCGGCGAGCATTGGACCAAATCCTCGCCCGAGGAGCGAAAGGCGTTCCTGGTCGGCGCGGCCACCGTCATCGAGCTTGACCAGGAAGTGCAGGGCGCGACGCCGGCCGTCAACAGCACCATCGACGCGTGGGCCCGCGGCCTTGCCCCGTACACTTTCGACCAGATGGTGGCGGCCCTGGACAAGTGGTACGCCGAGCATCCGGACAAGCTGCGCCGGCCGGTGATCGAGGTCATGTGGTACGAGCTGGCCCAGCCCAATATCGGCGCGACGAACATCGGCCAGGCCGATCCCAAGGAGGCGCTCAAGGAGAAGCGGGCCGAGGCCAAGGCCCAGGCGAAGGCCAAGGCCAAGGCGAAAGCCAAGGCGCAAGAGGAAGCCAAGCCCTAGCGGCCCGTTCACAATGCGCCTTTCGGCCTTATTTTTTATGAAAGGCGTGCTCCCCTCCGCGACGGTTCGACCGGACGGAGGCGTCGTTTCAAAGGAGGACACCATGAAAAAGTTGAGCATGCTCATCGCCGCCGTGATGCTCGTCGGCGCTCTGGGTTGCACCAATATGACCAAGACGCAGCAAGGCGCGCTGTCCGGCGCTGTCATCGGCGCGGGTACGGGCGCGGCCATAAGCGCCATCGCCGGCGGCAATGCCGGCATCGGCGCGGGCATCGGCGGAGCCCTCGGCGGCATCGCCGGCGGGCTCATCGGCCACGAACAGGAGAAGCGCGGCTACTAGCGCCCCGTTTCCCGGGAAGAGATCAAATCGCCGGCCCGGCAGCGTTCCCGTTCGGGACGCGGCGGGCCGGTTTTCATTGGCGGGGGCAGGGGCTGTAGAGCGCGCGCGCCAGGGCGTCGTACTGGCGGATCTGCTCGGCCAAAAAACCCGGCTCGCCATGGAAGGTGAGGGCCTGCCTGGGACAGGCCAGATAGCAGTACAGGCAGCCGATGCAGGCCGCGTCCCCGCCCGAGGCGGCGACCGACGCCGGGTCGAGTCCCATGGGGCAAAGTTCCCGGCAGGCGCCGCAGCCGTCGCAGGCTCGGTCGTCGAGGCTCAGGCCGTCCAGGCGCATCTCCTCCCGGCAGAAGACGTCCTGGCGCAGTCCCGTCTTGAAGAGCAGCGCCCCGAACCAGTCCGTGCCGGCCAGGTAGCGGAAAAGGCGCAGGTTGCGCACGGCCAGGAAGTATTTCTGCCGCTTGGGGCTGTGCACGAACGTGGCGACGTGGCCGGCCTTGGGCGGGGCGAAGGGCCGGCCGGCCAGAAGCGGCAGGGAAAGGCCGGCCACGAAGGCTTCCCTGTCCGGGGTGAGCCGTCCCCGTCGCCGGGCCTCGGCCAGGGGGCGCACGGCGGCGTCGGGAAAGCCGGCCAGGCGGGCGCAGGCCAGGTCGATGACATAGGGATCGTCGCCGAAGACCAGGGCGTCGCAGCGCAGGGGCGTGCCGCGCGTGGGCCCCAGGCCCTCCATGGCGACCATGGCGTCCACGATGTGCAGCCCGGGCCGCACGGCGTCGCTCAGGTTGAGGATGTTGGCGGCCAGGCTCTGATGGGTCTTTTTCTTGTTCTCCTGGCCGACCAGGCAGCCCATGAGGTTTTTGAGGCACACGGACATGCCGGCCTCGAAATGGGTCTTGAGCTTGGGCAGGTTGATGACCAGGGCGGCGTCGAGGACGGGTGCGGCGACCTGGGCCGTGACGCCGTTTTCGAAGGCCACGGGCCGGCCCGGGGCGTGGTTGAGGTCCACCACCGGCACGCCGAAGCGCGCCGCCGCCTTGTCCACGGCCAGGCGGGCGATGACGCCGATGTCGTTGCGGTAAAAGCCCGAGTTGGTGCCCTCGCCCACGGTGAGGTCGGCGTAGCCGGCGTCGCGAAGCGCCCCGAGCAGGGCGCACAGCAGGCGCAGGTCGGTGGTGTTGCCGGTCAGGGCGTTCATGTTGGCGTTGAGGTTGGGCTTAAGGAGTATGGGCGCGGCCTTGTCCGAGGGGAAGACGTCGGCGTAGGCGGGCAGCGTCTCCTCGACGGCCCGCCGGGCCTCGGCCAGGGAGGCGGCGCGGCGCAGGTGCAGGCGGTATGTCGTCATGGCGCTCGGGGACCGGTTGGGGTTGGCGGCGCGAAGGGCCGCGCCGTCTCCCGCATACCGGGTCCCGGGCGCGAGGGAAAGGGGCAAGGCCGATCGCGGTCATGCGTCCCTGGGCGAGGCGTCAGCGGGAGCCGTCGCCGCGCCTGTGCGACAGGCCCAGGCGCGAGGCCGTGGCCCGGGCGCGTTCCTCGGCCTCGCGCTCCGACAGGCGCGCGCCGTGGCGGTACATGGTGTAGACCAGGGACACGGCGTGGGGAATAACCGGTATGGTGCAAGGGGTTTTGGGCATGGTGCGTTCCTCCCGTGGCCGGCTGCGGCCGATGTGCTGGCTTTCGGCTTAGCAAGGGATGGGCCAAAGCGTGACAAACCTGGCCCGGCGGGGAGTCTGCCCCGGGGGAGCGACGGGGAAGCGACGAAAATGTGGCCTTTTGGCCGAGGCGTGTGCCGTCTTGGGACAAAAACGGCGTTTGGCGGGTTGCCCCCGGACCGGCGCGGCGACGCCGGCCCGGGAGCGGAAAAGGCACGGAGATCAGGCCGTGGCCGCGGCCACGATGCGTTCCACCACCGCGTCCTCGGTCAGCTCCGAGGTGTCGATGACCAGGGCGTCGGCGGCCGGGATCAGGGGGGCGGTGGCCCGGTTTTGGTCCTGGTCGTCGCGGCGGCGAATGGCGGCGAGGATTTCCTCGTAGTCGGCCGGCTTGCCCAGGGCCGCAAGCTGGCGCACGCGCCGGGTCGCCCGCACCTCGGGCGAGGCGGTGAGGAAGATTTTGCACGAAGCCCCGGGAAAGACCACGGTGCCCATGTCGCGGCCCTCGGCCAGGAGGTCCGCGCTGCGGCCCAGGGCCTGCTGGGCCTGGCGCAGGCTTTCGCGCACCACGGGCAGGACGGCCAGGTTGGAGGCCCAGCCGCCGACCTCCTCGGTGCGGGCGGCGTCCGGCAGGGGTGCGCCGTCGACCAGCAGCACGGTGTCCGCCCCGCTGCCGGCCAGGGCGAAGGTCATGGCCCCGAGGCGCGCCCGGATGTCCGCCTGGGGCAGGGCGTGGCCGCCCGGCCCCAGGGCCAGGGCCAGGGCCCGGAACATGGCCCCGGTGTCCAGGTAGGCCAACCCCAGCCGGCCGGCGGCCCGGCGGGAGACGGACGTCTTGCCCGCCCCGGCCGGGCCGTCGATGGTGATGATGCGGGAACCGCTAGAAGCCATTTTCGAGGATGTCCTTCATGGCGGCCAGGAACAGGTCGTTTTCCTCGTCGTTGCCGACGCTCACGCGAAGAAGCTCCGGCAGGCCGTAGCTCTTGAGCCCCCGGGCGATGAGCCCCCGGCGCAGCAGGGCTTCGAAAACCCCGGCCGCGTCCAGGGGAGGCTTGAACATGAGGAAGTTGGCCTGGGACGGGTAGACCAGGCAGCCAAGCGCGGCCAGCTTCTCGGCCAGGCGCGCCCTGCCGCGTTTCACGGTCTCCAGGCTCGCCTGGGCGAAGGTCGTGTCTTCCAGGGCGGCCAGGCCCGCGGCCTCGGCCATGAGGTTGACGCTAAACGGCAGGCGCACGCGCAGCATGTAGTCGGCCAGCCACTCGGGCATGACCCCGAAGCCCAGGCGCAGCCCGGCCAGACCGTAGAGCTTGGAGAAGGTGCGCAGCACCACCACGTTGTCGCAGGTCCCCCAGCGGGCGAGCATGGAGTAGTCGGCCACGGGCTCGGCGAAATCGACGTAGGCCTCGTCCACCACCAGCAGGGCGCGCGGCGGCAGGGAGCGGGCCAGGGCGACGACCTCGCCCGCCGCAACGGCGTAGCCGGACGGGTTGTCCGGGTTGGTGAGAAACACCAGCGCCGTGTCCTCGTCGCAGGCTCCGGCCAGGGCCGGCAGGTCGAAGGCGAAGTCCGGGCCCAGGCGCGGCTGGCGCAGCGTCACGCCGCAAAGCCTGGTCTGCTGCACGTAGATGGAGAAGCAGGGCGAGAAGGCCACCACGTTGTCGCGGCCCGGCCGGCAGGTCAGGCGCACCAGCAGGTCGATGATCTCGTCGGAGCCGTTGCCGGCCACGACGCAGGCTTGCGGCACGCCGTGGAAGGCGGCCAGGGCGGCGGTCAGGGCCGGGTTGCCGGCCCGGGGATAGCGGAAGACCATGTCGGCCTTGCGCGCCAGCACCCGCTTGACCAGCGGCGAGGCCCCCAGGGGGTTTTCGTTGCTGGCCAGCTTGACCACGCGGGACAGGCCGTACCGCTCCTTGATCTCTTCCATGGAAAGGCCGGGGGAGTACGGGGTGAATTCCCGCACGTCCTCCCGGATACGGTCGCTAGGCTGCATGGACGGGCGCTCCTGGCCCGGGCCGCGGTCCCGAAGGGCTGGCGGGGACGACGGCCCGGGGCGTGGGTTTGCCTCGAAAGCACGGACGCGCTTTCGAGGGATGCGGCATCAGGCCGCTTCGCGGGGCTTGATGGTCAGCACGGGGCAGGCGGCGGTCTTGACCACCTTCTCGGCCACGGAGCCGAAGATGATGCGGTCGATGCCGGTGCGGCCGTGGGTGCCCATGACGATCATGTCGGCCTTGCGGTCGGTCGCGACCTTGAGGATCTCCTCGGCCGGGTAGCCGGTCACGACCAGGCCGGTGACGGGCACTTCCTTGAAATGTTGGCTCAAAAAGTCGTGCATGGTGGTGTCGGCCGAGGCCACCACGTCGCCGACGAAGGTGTCGAGCGCCGCCTGGGGCACGTTGAAACCCACGTACTCGGCCAGGGACGGGGCCACGTAGACGCAGGTGACGGCGGCTCCCGCGGCCTTGGCCACGGTGGCGGCGTATTCGGCCACGCGTTCGGAACTCTCGGAAAAGTCCACGGCGCACAGGATGTTCTTGATGGCAGGCATGGTACGGCTCCTTTTTGGCGATGCGTTTGCTCTTAAGATCCCATCGCACCGGTCGAAAAGAGAAAAACGGGCCAGGTGCCCAGGATGCCAAAGTGGTGGGCGATAGACAAGGCGTTTTCCCTGTCCTATGAATATGAGAGCGGGGCGAGGCGCGAGGCCGCTTCACGGGCGACGCGAGCCGCGACGGCGGGACGACGCAGGAAGGCGGGCAAAAATTTCCTGATGCCCTGAAAAATTTATCAAGTGATGCCTGCATGTTAGAAAATATTACTGAATGGCAGGCTCCTTGCATGCAGACGGGAAACGTCAACGCGGGGGAAGGCCGATGAAAATCCAAACCGACCAACTGACCGCCCTGCAGCAGGCCGCGGAGAAGACCGCGGGGACCACGGGGTCCACGGATGCGTCGGATGCCTTTGCCGCCCTTCTGGCCCAGAAGGTGGGCGACGGCGGGACCTCCCAGGCGACGGGGCTTTCGGCTCCGCCCCTGGCCGGCTATGCCGCCCTGGGCGTCAGCGGCGCGCAGACCGCCGGCGATGTCGAGGCCACCGGTCAATTCACCGAAGAAGAGCAGGCGGTTATGAACAACATGGACACCCTGCTGGCCAAGTGGGAAAATTACGCCGACACGCTCGCTTCGGGTTCCGGGGGAGATTCCCTCAAGCAGGCCTACGGCGTCCTGGAAAACATTGAAACCGGCGTCAAGCAGCTCAAGGACGACCTGCCAAGCGACGCCAACGCGGGCCTCGGTTCCCTCGTCAATGAACTGGAAGTCATGACCGTGACCGAGAAGATCAAGTTCAACCGGGGCGACTACATGTAGCCGACCCGGGAAGCGATCCCCGCCGTCCCGCGTCCAGGGAGCCGGGATGGCCGGGGAGCGCGCCCCGCCGCATTTCAGACGCCGCCACCTTCGGGAGGCGGCGTCTTCGTTTCGGCAGTTCAGTCCGTCCGGGCGGCGAAGGTCGCCGCGACCTCGTGCCGGGCCCCCGACGGGGACAGGATGGAGCGCCACAAGGTGAAGGCGCAGGCCGTGAGCTCGGGCCAGGCGGCCTCGACGAGGAGCTTGAGGGCTCCCGGCCAGTCGCCGCCCCGGCCGGGTTCGCGCAGCCGGGCCAGGGTCAGGTGGGGCGTGAAGGGCTTGGTCTCGGGCGCGAAGCCAAGCGGCGAAAGGGCCGTTTCCACCCGGGCCGCCAGGGCCCGGCACTCGGGCGCACCGGCGGCAAGGCCCGCCCAGGCCACGCGGGGCCTCGTGATGTCCGGAAAAAATCCGCCGCCGCCGAAACGCAGGGCGAAGGGGGCGAAGGCGACCGTGCCCAGGGCCTCGGCCACGGCCCCGATCCCGCCGGGACCGGAAACCGGCACGTCGCCCAGGAACCGGAGCGTCAGGTGAACGACCTCCTCGCGCACGGGACTGGCCGGCCCCCGGGACAGTCGGGCCACGGCCTTGCCCAGGCGCGCGGCCAGGGCCCGGCACTCCCCGGGCAGGCCGATGCCGACGAAGGCGCGCACGGTGCTGACTGGCATGCCGCGTGCTCCAGGCGCTTTCGCGAGGTTATTCCGGTCCCACTTCAAAAGTGAAACGGAGAGGTGATATATCTCTATGATATAGTTGTATGTTTTGAAACGCAACTGGCGTTGCGTTTCAAATGGGCATTACTGGGCCGGGGCCATGACCTTCTTGGCTGGGAATTCCGTGAAGTAGCGTTCCACGAATTCGTCGATGACCAGGGCCGGCTTCTCCTTTTCGATGAAGTCCTTGTCGAAGAAGCGCACGTCCCGCGAGGTCGAGGGGTAGGGCCAGAGGTAGGTGGTCTTGTTGAAGTGCTCGGACAGGAAGGGGATGAGCTCGTGGGCGAAGGAATCCCGGAAGACCACCACATTGGGCCGGGCCGGATCATGGGTATCCATGACCACCGTAGGCTGGAAATAGGGCTGAACGGGATGCATGGCCGCAGTCTCCACGGCCCGGCGCTGGAAGCGGGGAGTGAAGGTCACGCGGCTTTCTGGAAAGTAGTCGCTCAGGGCCAGCATGCTGGCCAGACCCCCGTTTAAGTCCGGGGTGATGGCGATGTCGAATTCGCCCCGGATCTCCGGCTCGAACTGCGGGAACCATTGTCCCAGGCGCTTCATGATCTGCACGTAGCCGGCGAAGGCCCCGAAGGTCGTCCAGTGGGTGTCGGTGCGGTAGTAGGCCAGGGCCTGCCGCTTGACCAGCTCCATGGTCGGGCGCAGGTCGAGCACGGGCACGCCGGCCGCCTCCAGGGCGGACACGAGCTGGTCCATGCGGCTTACGGGGCTCACCTTGTTGAATTTTTTCGGAAGGAATTCCGGGTAGACGGTTTCCTTGTTGGGCGCCACCACGATCAGGTAGCGGATGTTGCGGTTGGCCAGCCAGTCCTGGCGGTCCTTGTAGACGTCCACCCAGCGCTCCAGCTGCTTCTGGGTGAAAAGCCGCACCGAGCGGTAGTCCTGGATGACGTTGAGGTCGTTGTTTTCCTGGGAGAGAAACAGCCAGTCCGACTTGCCCTTGATGACGGTCTGGTACTGGCTGGAGGAGCGCAGCCAGAAGATGTCGAGAATGTTTTCCAGGCGCACGAGCAACTTGCGGAAGCCGAAGGTCTTTTCCAGGTAGCCGCGCTGGAGCACGTTGAAGGATTTGAAGACCTGGGAGGCCGAGAACTCGGGCAGGGGCGTCGGGTCGTTCTCCATGAGGTACACGTCCGGCGCGATCTGGCAGTAGTTGTCGGCCAGGGGCAGGCAGATGAGCGCCAGGAAAAGCAGCGCGCCGACGGCATGCACGATCTTGCGGGCGAAAGTGGGGGCCAAGACCATGGGGACGCCCTAGAACTGAAAGTAGATGAAGGGGTTGTGCGTGCCGCTGGCCAGGGACATGGCGCACAGGACGAAAACCGCCGGCATGACCACCAGGCTGACCACGGCTTCCACGCCGTCGTCCAGGGCCACCGGGCCGAAGCGCCGCACGGCGAGGAGCCGTTCCCGGAGCTCCCTGATCCAGGGCACGAGGGGCGTGGCCCCGATGGCCGCCAGGGCCAGGACGATGCCCACCTTGGGGTTGAGGAAAAGCCCCATGTGCCATTCCACGCCCGAACCCTGGGCGAAGCCGGCCATGGCCTTGATGTAGTTCAGCGCCACGGGCAGCGTCTCGGCCCGGAAGAAGACCCAGGCCACCATGACCACGAGCAGGGTATAGGCGTGGGCGAAAAGGCGCGGCCCCTGAGTCAGGCGCTTGAACAGCGAAAAGCGTTCCAGCACCGAGAACAGGCCGTGGAACATCCCCCAGATGACGAAGTTCCAGCTGGCTCCATGCCACAAGCCGCACAGGAAAAAGACCATGACCAGGTTGAAGTACATCCGCGCCTTGCCGGCCCGGTTGCCGCCCAGGGGAATGTACAGGTAGTCGCGGAACCAGGTGGACAGGGAGATGTGCCAGCGCCGCCAGAATTCCTGGATGGAGCGCGACACGTAGGGGTAGTTGAAGTTCTCCATGAACTTGAACCCGAACATGTGGCCAAGGCCGATGGCCATGTCCGAGTAGCCGGAGAAGTCGAAATAGATCTGGAGCGTGTAGCAGACGATGCCGAGCCAGGCCACGGGCGTGGTCAGGTGCTCGGCCGGGATGGCGAAGATCTTGTCCGCCGGCAGGCCCACGACGTTGGCGATCAGCACCTTCTTGCCGAGGCCGATGACGAAGCGGTTGATGCCCTTGGAGAACCGCTCGATGCCCACGATGCGGTGGGTGATCTGGGCGGCGATGTCCTTGTAGCGGATGATGGGGCCGGCCACGAGCTGGGGGAAAAGCGAGATGTAAAGGGCCGTGTTGGGCAGGGACATCTGGGGCGGCGTCTGGCGGCGGTAGATGTCCATGATGTAGGAAATGCAGTGGAAGGTGAAAAAGGAGATGCCGATGGGCAGGTGCACCTGTCCGATGGAGATGACCGGCAGGCCGACCTGGCCGAGCAGGGTGTTGAGGTTGGCGACGATGAAGTTCGTATATTTGAAGATGACGAGCAGAATCAGGTTGAAGGCGATGGCCACGGCCACCTGGCGCTTGGCGTCGCTGCGTTCGTGGGCCTTGTGGACCCAGATGCCGAAAGCGTAGTTGGCCACGATGGACAGGAGCATGATGACGACGTATTCGCCCTCGCCCCAGGTATAGAAGAAAAGGCTCGCCGCCAGCAGTATCCAGTTTCGCAGCCGGCCGAAGGAAACGCAGCTGAAATACAGGGCCAGCACGACGGGCAGGAAATAGAACAAAAAGGATGCTGAGCTAAATACCATAGATGGTGTGGGGGTAGGGGTTCGCGGCGCGCTGGCCGGGATGCGGCGTCGGCGCGCAGACCGCATGGCCGCCGCGCCCGCGTTTTCCCGCGGGTGATCGCTCTTACCCAAGGAGGAGGGCTTTGACAACTCCCGTCGGCCACCGGACCGGGGCGGACCGGCCTTGCAATGTTCCCTGGCCCGGGTACAACGGGCCATGACCGATTTCGCACCTTCTCTCGATCGGTTACGTGAAATGCTGGCCGCCCTGGGGCCCGGACGCGTCTGGCGGCCCGTGGCCGGCCCGGACGGCGCGCTGCTGGCCCGGGGAAGCGGCCCCGGTCCCGAATCCCTCGAACCCTACGTGGCCGGGCTCGACGTCGCCGGCAAGACCGTGGCCGACCTGGGCTGCAACCTGGGCTACTTCTCCTTGCTGGCCGCCAGGTGCGGGGCGCGTCGGGTGCTCGGCTGCGACGCCGACCCGGAGATCATCGAGGCGGCCACGCTCCTGGCCCGGCTGCACGGCTTGGCGGGCGTGGACTTCCTGGCGCGCGACTTCCTGGCCGCGCCCGCGCCCGAACGTTTCGACCTAGCCCTTTTGGTGGACTTCGTCGGCCGGGGCGTGGTGGCCAAGGGCAAACTCGCGGCCGTGGCTGCGGCGGCCGCATCCTGGGCGCGGCACGAGGTTTTTTTCACCCTGCACCCCGCCTATGCCCTGGACGAACTGGCCGTGCCGCCCGAGGTCCTCGCCGCGCGCCATCCCGGCTGCGTGCGCGACGGGCGCTTTTTTACGGCCGAGGCCCTGGCCGCGCTCCTCGGTCCGGGCTGGACCATGCGCCGCCTCACCGACGGCCGCCTGTCCGCCGGAGAGACAACCTTGCGCGCCAAGACGGCCCTCCTCTTCACCCGCAAAGCCCCATCCGCCTCCGCCCCCTAGCGGGGAGGTCCAGGAGGGGGTCACCCCCTCCTGGCCGCCGGAGGCGCTCTTCCCCCCTCATCCCGGCAGCCGCTCCCGGGCCAGGGACAGCCAGGCCTTGGCCGCCGGCGAGAGCCGCGCTCCCCGCCGCCAGACCAACGCCGCCCGCCAGCGTAGGTCCGTCTCGTCGAGCAGGAGCACGTGCAGCGGAGACAGGTCGCGCCCCTCGGTCAGGATGCGCGGCAAAAGCGCCACGCCGAGGCCCGAGGCCACCAGCGCGATGATGAAGTCCACCTGGCTGCTGCGCGCCGCCGGCTCGGGCGTGAAGCCCCGCGCCCGGCAGGCCGACTCGATGCGGGCGTTGAGCACGAAGCCCTGCTCGAAGAGGATCAACGGCATTTCCGAAAGCTCCTCGAGCCGTATCGCCACGCGCCCGCCCAGGGGATGGTCGGCCCACAGCACGGCCATGAGCGGGTCGTCGCAGACCGGCTGCCAGGCGAAGGCCTCGGGCACCGGCAGAAGCGACACGGCCAGTTCCACCTCGCCGGCCAGCACGGCCTCCTCCAGCCGGGCGCTGCCCTGTTCCAGAAGTTCGATCTCCACCCCGGGATGCCGCCGCCGGTATTCGGCGAAAAGCGGAGCGAAAAGCCTGGCGCTGCCGAAAATGGGCAACCCCAGGCGCAGCCGGCCCGAGACCAGGCCCCGCAGGTCGGCCAGTTCCGCCGCCATGTGCTCGCCCTCGGACAGCATGGCCACGGCCCGGGCGTAGACCAGCTCCCCGGCCTCGGTCAGCCGCGCCCCGGTGCCCAGGCGCTCGAAAAGCGCCTCGCCGAGCTCTTCCTCCAACTGTCCGATGGCTTTGCTCACCGTGGACTGGGTGGAAAAAAGCGCCCGCGCCGCCCGGGAAAAACCGCCCTGGCGGGCCACTTCCACGAATGCCCGAAGATGCCGCAGCTCCATGGCCATTCCAATACGGAATGGATTGGATTCCGACAATTCATTTCACAACTGCCCCGGGCGTGGCTATTTCCAATTTCGTACAAGGAGTTGTCCCATGGACACGAAAAATAATGGAAATATCCGCCATGTCACCGGGATCGCCGCCTACGGGGCCCAGCTGGCCGGGCTGGTGGGGCTGTGGTGGCTGTGCCAGCTGTGCGTGCGCGCCCTGGACCTGCCGGTGCCGGCCGGCGTGATCGGCATGCTGGCCCTGGTCGTGCTGCTCGCCTCCGGCGCGCTGCCGAGCCGGTTCGTGCGGCGCGGGGCCGGGAGCCTGCTCGACCATCTGCTGCTCTTTTTCGTCCCGGCCTGCATGACCCTGCTCGACCACAAGGAACTGCTGAGCGTCACCGGGCTCAAGCTCCTGGCCGTGATCGTCGTTGGCATCCTCACGGTCATGGCCGGCACGGCCCTTATCGTGGAACTGCATTTCAGGGGGAGGACGCGCCATGTCCGTTGAACACCCGGGACTGTTCTGGTTCACGGCCACGCTTGCCGCCTACGTCGTCTCGCGCATCGTGCACCACTACACGAAGTCGTTTCTGACTTCGCCGCTGCTGCTGACCTGCGTGCTCTGCCTGGCCCTGACCGTCGGCCTGCACGCGAGCTACCGCGAATACATGCGCGGCGGGCAATGGCTGCTGCTTCTGCTCGGCCCGGCCACGGTGGCCTTCGCCCTGCCCATCTACGAGCACCGGGCGCTCCTGCGCCGCTACTGGCCGACCCTCGTCCTCGGCGTCGGCTTCGGCTGCGCCCTGGCCTTCGGCGGAACATGGCTGCTCTCCGGCCTGCTCGACCTGCCCCGGGACGTGCGCCTGTCGGTGCTGCCCCGGTCCTTCACCACGCCCTTCGCCATGGCTTTCGCCAAGGACGTGGGAGGCGCGCCGGATCTGGCCGCCGTGTGCGTCATCGCCACGGGCATCCTGGGCGCGTCGCTCGGCGGCATGCTCCTCAAGGTCTTGCCCCTGCGTTGCGCCCTGGCGCGCGGGGCCATGCTCGGCATGGGCGCGCACGGCGCGGGCGTGGCCCGGGCCCGGGAGATCGGCGACGAGGAGGGGGCCGTGGCCGGCCTGGTCATGATCCTCGCCGGCGTCACCTGCGCCCTGCTTGGCCCGGCCGTGGCCCTGTTCGAATCCTGATCCCTCCCGCCGCCCGCGACCCCGTCGCCGGATTGGCGCTGTCGCGGGCAGCCGAAAAGGGATAGGTTGCATGAAAACCATCCCGGAGGCACACCTGCCATGAGCATGCTCTTTTCCCCCGTGGCCCTGGGGCCGCGCACGCTGGCCAACCGCATCGTCGTCGCGCCCATGTGCCAGTACTCGGCCGAAAACGGACACCCCACGGCCTGGCACACCGTGCACCTCGGCACGCTGGCCGTCTCCGGGGCCGGCGCGGTGGTCATCGAGGCCACGGCCGTGGAACCCCAGGGCCGCATCTCCCCCGAAGACCTGGGCCTGTGGTCCGACGCCCACGCCGCCTCCCTGGAACGCACCCTGGCCCAGGTGCACGCCTGCGCCGCCACGCCCATCCTCGTCCAGCTCGCCCACGCCGGCCGCAAGGCCTCCACGGCCAAGCCCTGGGAAGGCGGCGAACAGCTCTCCCCGGCCCAGAGCGGCTGGACTACCGAAGCCCCCTCGGCCATTCCCTACGCCCCGGGCGAAACCCCGCCCCGGGCCCTTTCCGCCGCCGGCCTCGACCGCGTCGAAAAAGCCTTCGCCGCCGCCGCGAAACGCGCCGCCGCCCTGGAACTGGCCGGCGTCGAAGTCCACTGCGCCCACGGCTACCTGCTCCACCAGTTCCTCTCGCCGCTGTCCAACACCCGGGACGACGACTGCGGCGGCAGCCTCGAAAACCGTCTGCGCTTCCCCCTTCGCGTCATCGCCGCCGTGCGCGGGGCCCTGCCCGAAAACCGCATCCTCGGCGTACGCATCTCCGCCACCGACTGGGTCCCCGGCGGCTGGGACGTCGAGGACTGCCTCGCCTTCGTCAAACGCTTCAAGGCCCTCGGCGTGGACTACGTCCACGTCTCCAGCGGCGGCCTCTCCCCGGACCAGAAAATTCCCGTCAAACCCGGCTACCAGGTCCCTTTCGCCGCGCGCATCAAGGCCGAAACCGGACTGCCCGCCATCGCCGTGGGCCTCATCACCGAACCCGCCCAGGCCGAAACCATCGTCAGCGCCGGCCAGGCCGACGCGGTGGCCCTGGCGCGCGGCATCCTCTACGACCCCCGCTGGCCCTGGCACGCCGCCGCCGCCCTCGGCGACCAGGTCGCCCCGCCAAGGCAGTATCTGCGCTGCGAGCCGCATGGGTTGAAGGGATTGTTTCGGTAGTGGAGGAGGGGGAAGGGGAAGAGGGAAGATGCCTCCGGCGGCCGGGGGGGATGATCCCCCCCGGTCCCCCCGACGGGGGCGGATGGGAGGGAGGTCGGGAATGGCGGGCGGCGTTGCGTCGGTCGTTGTGGTCGGGGAATTGGCCCGGACCCGCAGGCCGCAAAGCC